>NZ_JBEZHV010000041.1:0-41392 GCF_040650755.1 Streptomyces sp. NPDC048623 | reverse complement strand
TATCAACTAATCTGGCGTTGATTTTTGGCACGCTGTTGAGTTCTCAAGGTGCGGACGCTTCCTTTGTACTCACCCTCGCGGGCTTTCCTCCGGGCACTTCCTTCGTTCTTGCGTTTCCGACTCTATCAGATCTTTCCGATCCGATTTCCTCGGTGCTTTCCGGTCCCGATTACTTTCGTTTTCGAGGCCTTCCGGCGTGTTTCCGACTTTATCAGATTCATTTCCGCCGACCTAATCGGTGGCTTCAATGATTCGGATATGAAATCGGGGTGGCTCCGTCGTCTTCGAGATCCTCGAACGAGGCTCGATCCTTCAACCGGAGCGAGAGAGATTCTAACTCGTCAACCCTGAGCTTGTCCAGCTCCAGGCAACCGTTTGAATCTACCTCCCCGCCTCACCCGTGTCAACGGGTTTTGCGAGCGGAGAGGAGACTAGCAGGTCAGCAGGGTGCTCCGCACATCGTGGGGGCCGAGGGAGCCCGGGTCGGGGTCAGGCGGCTGTCGGGAGTTCGGCGGCGCGGTCCGGTTCCGCCACGTCGCCCGTGTCGCCTGCGCGGGCCGCGCGGCCGCCGAGCACGTACACGTACAGAAGAAATCCCAGTTCAGCGACGATGCCGATGGAAATGCGGGCCCAGGTCGGCAGGCCGGACGGTGTCACGAAGCCTTCGATCAGGCCCGAGACGAAGAGGACCAGGGCGAGGCCGATGGCCATGCCGATCGCCGCACGGCCCTGCTGGGCGAGGGCGGCGCGGCGGGTGGTGGGGCCCGGGTCGATCAGGGTCCAGCCGAGGCGGAGGCCGGTGCCGGCGGCCACGAAGAGGGCGGTCAGTTCGAGGAGGCCGTGCGGGAGGATCAGGCCGAGGAAGACGTCGAGGCGGCCGGCGGACGCCATGAGACCGATGCCGACACCGACGTTCAGCATGTTGCTGAACAGGATGAGAAGCACCGGGAGCCCGAGGAAGGCGCCGAGGACCAGGCACATGGCGGCGGCCTGGGCGTTGTTCGTCCAGACCTGGGCGGAGAACGAGGCCGCCGGGTGGCTGGAGTAGTAGGTCTCGTACTGGCCGCCGGGGCGGGTCATCTCGCGCAGCTCGGCGGAGGCGCCCATCGCGGACTGGACCTCGGGGTGGGTGGCGATCCACCAGCCGATGAGGGCCGCGAGCAGGGTGGAGAGGACCGCCGTCGGTATCCACCAGTGGCGTGCTCGGTAGACCGCGGCCGGGAATCCGGCGGTGAGGAAGTCGGCCGCGTCGCGCCAGGAGGCGCGGCGGGTGCCGGTGACCGTGGCGCGGGCGCGGGCGATCAGCTGGGTGAGCCGGGCCGTGAGCATCGGGTCGGGGGCGCTGGACTGGATGAGCGAGAGATGGGTGGCGGTGCGCTGGTAGAGGGCGACGAGTTCGTCGGCCTCTGCGCCGGTGAGGCGTCGGCCGCGGCGGAGCAGGTGGTCGAGGCGGTCCCACTCGGCGCGGTGGGCGGTGACGAAGACGTCGAGGTCCATGGTCGGCTGCTGCTCCAGGCACTGGGGTGCGGGGTGCGGGGTGCGGGGTGCGGGGTCGTCGTACAGGTTCGGCGTACAGGTTCGTACTACTGCGGCGCGCTGCGGGTCAGCTTGGCAGACTGACGTTCGGACCGGGTTCGGCAGGGCGAAGAAGGGTGGGGGCCGTGAGCGGGGTGGTGACGGGGGATGCCGTCTATCTGGGACTGCAGCCGGCGCGGCTGCCGACCCGGGCGCTGGCGATTCTGATCGATCTGGTCGTGGTGTGGGTGGCGTATCTGCTGATCAGCCTGGGTCTCGCGGTCGCCACGGCGTCGCTCGACGAGGCGGCGGCGGCCGCGCTGTCGATCGCCTCCTTCGTCCTGCTCCTGGTGGGAGCGCCCATCGCCGTGGAGACGCTGTCCCATGGGCGGTCGCTCGGGAAGCTGGCGTTCGGGCTGCGGGTGGTGCGTGACGACGGCGGGCCGATCCGTTTCCGGCACGCGCTGATGCGTGGGGCGATGGGGGCCGTGGAGATCCTGATGATGTTCGGGGTCGTCGCCTGTGTCGCGTCGCTGGTGTCGGAGCGGGGGCGGCGGCTCGGAGACGTGTTTGCCGGGACTCTGGTCGTACGGGAGCGGGTGGCGGCCGGCGCCGGTACGGGGATGCCGGTGCCGCCTCCGCCACCGTGGCTGGTGGGGCGGTTCGCGGGGCTCGATCTGTCGGCCGTACCGGACGGGCTCTGGCTGGAGGTGCGGCAGTACCTGACGCGGATGCGGCAGCTGGACCCGGCGATCGGGCAGCGGCTCGCGGAGCGGCTGGCCGGGGAGCTGGTGGCGCGTACGGGGACGCCGGCGCCGCCGGGGGTGCCGGCGGCGGCGTATCTGGCGGGTGTGGTGGCCGAGCGGCAGGCGCGGGAGGCACGGCGGGCGTTCGCGGCTCCGGCGCCCGTACCTGCGTCGGCGTCTGCGGCAGGTCGAGTGCCCGTGGCTCCGGCGCCGACGGCGGCGCCCACGACCACCCCTCGTCCCGCCCCTGCGGCACCCGGGGCTCCCGCCGATCCCGCTCCCCCGGCCACCGGGTTCGCGCCGCCCGCCTGAGGCCGGGCGCCGGGCACGGGTCAGAGGCGGGTCAGAAGACGTTCGGCGGGGTGTCGAGCTCTTCGAGTTCGATGCCGGGGGCTGAGAGGACCACGTCCCCGGCGAGGTGGACGGTGTGCCGTTCGCCCGTGTCGAGGGCGCTGACCTGGTACTCGTCCACCATCAGGGGGCCGTTGTCAGTGGCGTGCGCTTCACTCTTCACCAGGGCCCAGGACTGGTCGACCGTCAGGGGGGCGAGCACGGGATCCGTGAAGGCGACGAGCCGGATGCGGGTCTCCGGGGAATCGGGGGTGAGGCGCAGGAGTCGGGAGATCGCGACGAGGAACGCCGGGGAGGTGCCGGTGAAGGCATGGGCGCGCACATTGCCTTCGGTGGCATGGGTTCCGGTGGGGTCGGTACGGACCCAGGTGACGCCGTCGAGCGCGGCGCCGCGGACCTGCCAGTCGGCGGCGTGGAGTTCGAGGCGGATCGGGCGGCCCAGGTCGTCGACGGCCAGGTCGACGGAGCCCGTGGGGTCGCCGGTGGGGGAAGTGGTCCGGGCGACATA
This sequence comes from Streptomyces sp. NPDC048623, assembly GCF_040650755.1. Classification (NCBI taxonomy): domain Bacteria; kingdom Bacillati; phylum Actinomycetota; class Actinomycetes; order Kitasatosporales; family Streptomycetaceae; genus Streptomyces; species Streptomyces sp. NPDC048623. Next base: position 38,272 of record NZ_JBEZHV010000041.1, on the reverse strand, counting down.
GCGCCAGCCGGAGGGGCCGGGCGCGCAGTGGAAGTGCTCTTCACCGAGGGGGGTGTGATCGTGCGGATCGTAGAGCGAATAGCGGCCGCGGGGCATGGGTCCTCGAGGTGCGTCCTGGAGCGGTAGCGGTTGGCGTTGCGGTTGCGGGGAACGGGACAGGCCCCCGGCACGGGGGTGCGGGGGCCTGTCTGTGCCGCTGCGGGTCCCTGCGACGGCGGGGCCGGCGCGTGTGCGCCGGTCACCCGCCGGTCGCGGGGATCAGTCGCGGGTCAGCTGTGGATCAGTTGCGGATCGATAGCTGACCGGCAGGCGGATCAGTAGCGGTAGTGGTCCGGCTTGTACGGGCCCTCGACCTTGACGCCGATGTACGAGGCCTGCTCCGGGCGGAGGGTCGTCAGCTTGACGCCCAGCGAGTCCAGGTGGAGACGGGCGACCTTCTCGTCGAGGTGCTTCGGGAGCACGTAGACGTCGGTCGGGTACTCCTCCGGCTTGGTGAAGAGCTCGATCTGGGCCAGGGTCTGGTCCGCGAAGGAGTTCGACATCACGAAGGAGGGGTGGCCGGTGGCGTTGCCCAGGTTGAGGAGCCGGCCCTCGGACAGGACGATCAGGACCTTGCCGTCCTCGAACGTCCAGGTGTGAACCTGCGGCTTGACCTCGTCCTTCACGATGCCCGGGACCTTCGCCAGACCGGCCATGTCGATCTCGTTGTCGAAGTGACCGATGTTCCCGACGATCGCCTGGTGCTTCATCCTGGCCATGTCCGAGGCCATGATGATGTCCTTGTTGCCCGTCGTGGTGACGAAGATGTCGGCCGTCTCCACGACCTCGTCCAGGGTGGTCACCTGGTAACCGTCCATCGCCGCCTGAAGCGCACAGATGGGGTCGATCTCCGTCACGATCACGCGGGCGCCCTGGCCCCGCAGGGACTCGGCGCAGCCCTTGCCGACGTCGCCGTAGCCGCAGACCACGGCCGTCTTGCCGCCGATCAGCACGTCGGTGGCACGGTTGATGCCATCAATGAGCGAGTGACGGCAGCCGTACTTGTTGTCGAACTTCGACTTCGTCACGGCGTCGTTCACGTTGATCGCCGGGAAGAGGAGGGTGCCGGCCTGCATCATCTCGTAGAGACGGTGGACACCGGTGGTGGTCTCCTCGGTCACGCCGCGGATCTCGGACGCGAGCTGCGTCCACTTCTGCGGGGCCTCGGCGAGGGTGCGGTTGAGGAGACGGAGGATGTGGCCGTACTCCTCGCTGTCCGCGGTGGCCGGGTCCGGGGCCGAGCCGGCCTTCTCGAACTCGACGCCCTTGTGGACGAGGAGGGTGGCGTCACCGCCGTCGTCCAGGATCATGTTCGGGCCGCCGGTGGGGGTGTTCGGCCAGGTCAGCGCCTGCTCCGTGCACCACCAGTACTCCTCCAGGGTCTCGCCCTTCCAGGCGAAGACCGGGACGCCCTGCGGGTTCTCCGGGGTGCCGTTCGGGCCGACGGCGATGGCCGCGGCGGCGTGGTCCTGGGTGGAGAAGATGTTGCAGGAGGCCCAGCGGACGTCGGCGCCGAGGGCGACCAGGGTCTCGATGAGCACGGCGGTCTGCACGGTCATGTGCAGGGAGCCGGTGATACGGGCGCCGGCGAGCGGCTGCTGCTCGGCGTACTCGCGGCGGATGGACATCAGGCCGGGCATCTCGTGCTCAGCGAGGGTGATCTCCTTGCGGCCGAACGTGGCCAGGGAGAGGTCGGCGACCTTGAAGTCCTGCTTGGCGTCAGTCGTCATGACTGGTGCTGCTCCTCGTCGATCGGGTTCGAGGGGTCGAGTGGGCACCTGGCACCGCGGCTGTGGGCGACGCGGGCGGACAACGGGCATACGAATGCCCGAGCGCTCCCGCGTGCTCCGCGGTGCAGTCGTCGGAGGCCCTCTCTCCCTCGGCCGGCCCGTGTACGGGCCGCCCGACCGCCATCAGCAGCGACGTCTGGCTGGTCACGAATCTACACCGATCGGCGCAGCGGCCCACAGTCCGCCTCGTGACGGATCCGGCCGAATCGAGGCCGGATCCGGGTTCGACAACAGGCCCCGGTGTCCGTTCGCGCCGATAGGGTGCGGGCGCCGTACTGCTGCTGGGAGGGGCTGAGGGGTATGAGACCGGGGCGGGGACTGCGGATCACGGGCTGGCTGGTGATGGTGCCGCTGGGGGTGGTGCTGGTCGTCGCGGGGCTGGTCCTGCGGAGCGCGTATCCGACGCACCAGGTGCCGAGCGAATCGATGCGGCCGACGTACGGGCATGGCGACATGCTCTACGCCGAGGCGATCGAGCCGTCCGAGGTACGGCGCGGGGATGCCGTCCTCGTGTCCGTGCCCGAGTGGGGCATCACCGAGGGACTGACCCTGAAGCGGGTGATCGGGGTCGGTGGCGACCGCGTGACGGCCGACGACCGGCAGCTGTACGTGAACGGCGAGCCGCTCAGCGAGCCGTATCTCTTCCAGGGCGACCCGATCGGGGACGCGCCCGGATTCGATGTGAAGGTGCCGGAGGGGCGGTTGTTCCTGCTCGGCGACAACCGGGGCAACTCCCTCGACTCGCGCTACCACCAGGACCTCGGTGCCGGAGGCACGGTCCCCGTGGCGGCGGTACGGGAGCGGGTGGCGGACAGCCCGGCCGGCTCGGTCGCCGCGGTGGGCGGGTTCTTCGGCGGCGCGGTGGTCCTGCTGATCGGGTTCGGCCTCGGGCTTGCCGGGTGGCTCGCCGACCGGTCGGCGCGACGGCGCGCGGTGCCGCCGCCTCCGCCCGTCCCGTACGCCCACGCCTGAGCCGTACACCGTCCCCTGAAACGACGGAGGCCCCGGACCTGCGATCAGGTCCGGGGCCTCTCTCGTCGTCAGACGTCCGTGTTCTCGGGCTTCGCGGCGTCCGCGGCCGCCCGCTTCTCGCTGTAGATGTCCGGCTCCAGGTAGATCACCCGGGCGATCGGGACGGCGGCGCGAATGCGGGCCTCGGCCGCGTCGATGGCCTGGGCGACCTCGGTGGCGGTGTCGTCGTGCTGGACGGCGACCTTGGCCGCCACGAGGAGCTCCTCGGGGCCGAGGTGGAGGGTGCGCATGTGGATGAGGCGGGTGACGGTCTCGCCGTCGACGATCGCGTCCTCGATCCGCTTCACCTCGTCGATGCCGGCGGACTCGCCGAGCAGCAGCGACTTGGTCTCGGCGGCGAGGACGAGCGCGATGGTGATGAGCAGGACACCGATGCAGAGGGTGCCGATGCCGTCCCAGACGCCGTTGTCGGTCAGCAGGGCGAGGCCGACGCCGCCGAGCGCGAGGACGAGACCGATGAGGGCGCCGAAGTCCTCCAGGAGGACGACCGGCAGCTCGGGGGCCTTGGCGCGCCGGATGAACTCCTTCCAGGACTGGGTGCCGCGGAGCTCGTTCGACTCCTTGATCGCGGTGCGGAAGGAGAAGCCCTCGGCGATGATCGCGAAGACGAGGACGCCGACCGGCCAGTACCAGGCCTCGATCGGGTGCGGGTGCTTGATCTTCTCGTAGCCCTCGTAGAGGGCGAACATGCCACCGACCGAGAAGAGCACGATGGAGACGAGGAAGGCGTAGATGTAGCGCTCGCGGCCGTAGCCGAAGGGGTGCTGCGGGGTGGCCTCGCGCTGGGCGCGCTTACCGCCGAGGAGCAGCAGGCCCTGGTTGCCGGAGTCGGCGAGGGAGTGCACGGCCTCCGCGAGCATCGAGGACGAACCACTGAAGAGGAACGCCACGAACTTGGACGCGGCGATCGCGAGATTGGCGCCGAGCGCCGCCACGATCGCCTTGGTTCCGCCTGACGCGCTCATGGGTGTGTCTGTTCCCTTCGTCGATGCTCCGGCCCGGCGACGCTCTGGCCGGCCGCCCTGTAGGAGGGCAGCTTATTGCCATCCCTTTGCCGTCGTGCCGCCGGTCGTTGTCGCATCGGGCCCGCGTCAGGCCCGCGTCAGACCCGTGTCAGACCCGTGTCAGACCAGCATCAGGCCCGCGTCAGGCCACGACGGTGGCGCGGAAGAGGGTTCCCGCACCGGACAGTTCGGTCTTTTCGCCTGCCGGGACGAAGACAGATTCACCGGGCGCGAGCGGGAGTCCGCCGCCCTCCGGGCGGCCCGCGACGGCGAGGAGGATCTGCGGGGTGGGGAGGGTGAGGTCCGTGGGGGCGGCGCCCTCGGCGCGGGCGTAGCGGGAGAGCCGGAACTCGTCGGTCGGGGTCTCGTACAGCTCCTCGCCGGACGGGGATGCCTCGGGGCGCAGGACGCCCGGCTCGTTCGGCTCGAAGCGGACGACCCGGAGGAGCTCGGGGACGTCGACGTGCTTGGGGGTGAGACCGCAGCGCAGCACGTTGTCGGAGTTGGCCATGATCTCGACGCCGAGGCCGTCGAGGTACGCGTGCGGCACGCCGGCGCCGAGGTAGAGGGCCTCGCCGGGCTGGAGCGTGACCTCGTTGAGCAGCATCGCGGCGAGGACGCCGGGGTCGTTGGGGTAGTGGTGGGCGATCTGGGCGTACGTGGCGTGGGCGCCGCCCAGGCGGGCGGCGGCGTGCGCGGCCTCGGTGACGGTGTGGCCCAGTTCGTCGTGCTCGGCGGTGAGCAGCGCGGTCAGGACCTCGCGCAGCGCGGCCTCCTCGGGGTGGGCGTGGAGGAGGTCGACGTACGGCTTGAGGGAGTCGACGCCGAGCGCGGCCATGGTGTCGGCGGCGTCGACGGGGTCGCGGAAGCCGCACAGGCCGTGGAAGGGGGTGAGCGCGCAGATGAGTTCGGGCTTGTGGTTGGCGTCCTTGTAGTTGCGGTGCGGGGCGTCGAGCGGGACGCCGGCGGCCTCCTCGGCGGCGAATCCGGCGCGCGCCTGGTCGAGGTCGGGGTGGACCTGGAGGGAGAGCGGGGCGCCGGCGGCGAGCACCTTGAGGAGGAAGGGCAGGCGCGGGCCGAACTTCTCAACGGCGGCGGCGCCGAGTTCGCGTACGGGATCGGCGTCGATGACCTCGTTGAGGGGACCGCGGTCGGTGCGGGAGGGGGCGCCGGGGTGGGCGCCCATCCACAGCTCGGCCTGGGGCTCGCCGGTGGGGGCGGTGCCGAGCAGCTCCGGGATGGCCGTCGTGGACCCCCAGGCGTAGGGGCGGACGGTGTTGACGAGGCGGTCCATGGGGCTTCCAGCTCTTTTCAGTGCGGTGGGGCGGTGATGGACGTGGGTGGAGGGCGTCGGCGGGGGCCGGGGGGTGTCGGCGGGGGCGGGGCGTCAGGGGTGCCCGAAGGGAGGCCTGGGGAGGCCTGAGTACGGGGGGTACGGGTGTGGGGTGCGGGGGCGGGGGGCGCGGGTGCGGGGGGGCGCGGGGGCCCGGTCGGCGGCCGGGCCCCTTGACACGGCCTAGTCCGGTACGCGGGCCGCCGTGGCCAGGCAGAGGTACACGGCGGCGAAGTCGGTGACGGCGATGAGTTCCGCGAGGTTCTCCAGCGGTGTGCCCTCCTCCGGCTCCAGTTCGCTGATCGCCGTGTCGTGGCCGAGGGCGAGTTCGCGGGCGGCGGGCGCGGCACTGAGCACATTGCCCTCGGCCGGGCGGTCGCGGAGGAGGACGACGCGGGCGCGCAGGGCCTGCTGCTCCTCGACGCGATCGCGGAAGAAGTCGTCGGGGTCGGCGCCGGCCGCGTAGTCCCCCGCGAGCAGCATGCCGTGGGCGGGCAGCGCCTCCGGCAGCTCGGCGGCGAGCGCGGGCAGGCCGGCGAGTTCGGCGAGCACCGCGGCGAAGCGGCGGCCGGCCGGGCCGGCGGCCTCGCCCTCGGTCCAGACGAGGGGCAGTGTGTCGGCGAGCTCGGCGGCGAGGGTCTTCGCCGGGTTGCTGTACGTGGCGATGGCGGGGCCGCAGCGCTCCGCCGTATGGTCGAGCCGGTCGGCCACCTGCTCAAGGGCCTCCGGAGGGGCTTCGAGGAGGCCCACCCGGTCGAGCAGCGCGAGCAGCGGCGTGAACAGCGCCCACAGGGCGCCGGGGCTGGCGGCGAGGGTCTCCGCGTACTCGTCGGCGGTCTCGTGCGGGGCCATCGCCATCGGTACGAGCAGGCCGCGCGAGCCGTTGACCGTCTCGGCCAGCGGGGACTGTCTGGGGGCGACGGCGACGACGGTGATGCCGCGGCGGTACGCCTGCTCGGCGAGGAGCGCCAGACCGGGTTCGGCGCCGTCCGTCGTCGGCATGAGCAGCAGGTCCACCGAGCCCGCCCAGCCGGGCAGCGCCCAGCGCAGGGCGCCGGCGGCCGGTGCGACACCGGTCGGCTGGAGGCGGATCACCGGGGCCGCGGCGCCCGCGAGGGCGCCGACCAGGTCGGCGACGCCCGCGGCGGCGGTGCCGGGGCCCGCGACGAGGACGGAGCGGGGACGGCCCTCGGGGCGCAGTTGCGCGATGCCTGCCTCGGCGGCGTGCCGGGCGGCGGTCCGTACCCGCGCGCCGGCCGCGGCGGCACCGCGGAGCAGTCCGCGGTGGTCGGCGAGGGCGAGGGCGTCCGGTGCGTCGAGGAGGGTCTCGTCGAGCATGTGGCGGGCCTCCGGTCGGTCGGCGGAGCGGGGCCGGCGGTCGGCCGGCGTGGGTGATCCCCCCGAGGGTGCGCGTCAGCGGGTCGACGCGTCAGCGTGCGCTCGTCGCGTACGTCCGTCTCGCGGGCCGGGGCCGCGGGCCGCGGCCCCGGCCCGCGTCGGCTTTCCGGGGCGCGGGGCGGGCGGCGCTGGGTGGGCGGCGGAGCGGGTCACTCGGGGCGGCGGGCCTCGTCGACCAGCAGGACCGGGATGCCGTCGCGCACCGGGTACGCGAGTCCGCAGTCGGCGGAGGTGCAGACGAGCTCCGGGGTCTCCTCGGCCGACCGGTCGGTCAGCGGGGCGTGGCAGGCCGGGCAGGCCAGGATCTCCAGGAGGCCGGCTTCGAGCGGCATGGGTGGTGGTCCCTTCGGGACGGTACGGCGGCACGGGCGTGGGCGTACGGACGGTCTCGGGCCTGGTCAGCCTACCGCCGGGCCGCGGGCGGCGCCCTTGGTATGGGGCGGGGCGCCGGGGGCTACGTAACGGGGCGGGGCGGACGGAGGGGCGGCGTGGGGGGAACGTGGGGGGAAACGGGGGGCGACGGGTTGTCTGGGCGCGCCGCCCGTTGCGGGGCGCCTGGCTCGGTGCCCACTCGTACGGGCGGTGCCGCGCCGCTCACCCCCCCCGTGTGGGCATTCGTCCCGCAGGGCGGGACGGGTGGGCACACGGGACGGCGCCCATGCGGGCGCGTTCCGCACCTGCGCCTGGACCCGCACCAGTTGCGCAGCGCCCTTCGGGTGACCGTCCAGGCGCAGGGAGCCTAGGCCCGGCAAAGGGCGCCGTCCGTTGTGCCCACCCGTTCCGCCCCTGCGGAACGTATGCCCACAACGGGGGGGGCAGCGGGGCGGGCGCAGCCCGGGCGGGACGGCAGGTGCGGGGCGAAGCCCACGGGCTGGGGCGGGCGCGGCCCGGCGGTGAGGGGACGGCGGAGGCCCGCCCGGGTGGGCGGGCCTCGGTTGTCAGTCGTCGCGCGTCACGCGCGGACCAGGGCCAGGACCTCGTCGCGCAGTGACGACATCGTCGCCTCGTCGCGCGCCTCGACGTTCAGGCGCAGCAGGGGTTCCGTGTTGGAGGCGCGGAGGTTGAACCACCAGTCGGCGGCGGTGACCGTGAGGCCGTCGAGGGTGTCGAGGGTGACGCCGTCGCGCTCGCCGTAGGCGGCCTTCACGGCGGCCAGGCGGGCGTTCTGGTCGGCGACGGTGGAGTTGATCTCGCCAGAGGAGGCGTAGCGGTCGTACGCGGAGACCAGGCCGGACAGCGGGCCGTCCTGGCCGCCGAGGGCGGCGAGGACGTGGAGCGCGGCGAGCATGCCGGTGTCCGCGTTCCAGAAGTCCTTGAAGTAGTAGTGCGCGGAGTGCTCGCCGCCGAAGATGGCGCTGGTCTTCGCCATCTCCTCCTTGATGAAGGAGTGGCCGACCCGGGTCCGTACCGGCGTGCCGCCGTTCTCGCGGACGACCTCGGGGACGGACCACGAGGTGATCAGGTTGTGGATGACGATGCCGCCGGGGTTCTTGGCGAGCTCGCGCGCGGCGACGAGGGCGGTGATCGCGGACGGGGAGACCGGGTCGCCGTTCTCGTCGACGACGAAGCAGCGGTCGGCGTCGCCGTCGAAGGCGAGGCCGAGGTCGGCGCCCTCGGCGCGCACGCGCGCCTGGAGGTCGACGATGTTCTTCGGGTCGAGCGGGTTGGCCTCGTGGTTCGGGAAGGTGCCGTCGAGTTCGAAGTACATCGGGACGACGTCGAGCGGCAGGCCGTCGAAGACGGTGGGGACGGTGTGGCCGCCCATGCCGTTGCCGGCGTCGACGACGACCTTGAGCGGCCGGATGGCGCTGAGGTCGACGAGACCGAGCAGGTGGGCGGCGTAGTCCTTGAGCGTCTCGCGCTCGGTGACGGTGCCCTCGGTCGCGACCGGCTCGGGGGCGCCCTGCTCCGACCACCGCTCGACGAGCGCGCGGATCTCGGAGAGGCCGGTGTCCTGGCCGACCGGGGCGGCGCCGGCGCGGCACATCTTGATGCCGTTGTACCGGGCCGGGTTGTGGGAGGCGGTGAACATCGCGCCGGGCAGGCCGAGCGCGCCGGACGCGAAGTAGAGCTGGTCGGTCGAGCAGAGACCGATCAGGGTGACGTCGGCGCCGAGGCGGGCGGCGCCGCGGGCGAAGGCGGCGGCGAGGCCGGGCGAGGAGGGGCGCATGTCGTGGCCGATGACGATCGCGTCGGCGTCGGCGACGCGCACGAAGGCGGCGCCGAAGAGCTCGGCGAGCGACTCGTCCCACTGATCGGGCACCACTCCGCGGACGTCGTACGCCTTCACGATCTGCGACAGATCAGCATGATCAGCAGTCACGGATCCCCCTCCTGAGGTCTCGTCCAGAGGTCTCGGCTGTCGTGCGCGCGGCGCGCGCACGTACCGCCCAAACTACCCGGGACCGGACCTTGATCAGTTCTCGGGTGAGCGGAGCACTCTCAGGTGCCCGCGACGGCCGACCTCCATGGGGTCGCCGCCACGGCCGCCCGGGCCGGGCTTGCCGCCGCCGGCCTCGGCCGCGCGCTCCTGGGGGCGGGCCGCCTCCCGTACCGCGTTGGCGAGGGCTTCGAGGTCGTCGCCGCTGGGGCGGGTGGGGGTGCTCGCGTCGTGGAGCCGCACGACCTCCCAGCCGCGCGGGGCGGTGAGGCGCTCACTGTGCTCGGCGCACAGGTCGTAGCAGTGGGGCTCGGCGTAGGTGGCGAGCGGGCCGAGGACCGCGGTCGAGTCGGCATAGACGTACGTCAGTGTCGCGACGGCAGGGCGGCCGCACGCGGTGCGCGAACAGCGACGTACAGGGCTCACGACGTTGGACGGTACCGCACTCTTGAGCGGGCCGCGACGACTCTCCCCCAGGTCACTCCACCGTGTCGCGGTGTGACGTGCGCCACGGACCGGGTGTGATCGTCCGTTCTGACCTGCGGGAGCGCCGCGCGGGGCGGGCGGCGAGGCGGTGTGATCCGGACATCGACCAGGGAAAATCCGGTCAATCACGGCCAGATGGCCGATCGCGCGCGGCCCGGAAACAGGGCCGCCGGCTGTCCTGATCGGTCGGGTTCCGACAGGCCGGGCGGCCGGACGCCGCCGTCCCGGCCGTCCCGGACCGGTCCGGGAACACCGGGGAGAGTTACGCTGCGTCAGTGACGGACAGCACCCACAGCATGGACAGTGCGGCGCCGCGCGTGCGACGCCGCGACCGGCACGGCCGCGGCATGCGGGGGCCGGTCGCCCCGCCGCAGGTTCCGCTGTCCGCGAGCCGGGCGGACACCTTCCGCGATCTGGTCCTGGACTCGGTGGAGCGCCTGGAACGGCACTGGCCCCAGCTGGCGGACGTCGAGTTCCTGGTGATGGAGGTGCCGCCGCCGGTTCCCGGCGAGTCGGTGGTGCCGCTGGGCGGCTCCACGCCGGCCGAGCGGAACGACCCGGCCCGGATCGTCGTCTACCGCCGCCCCGTCGAGATCCGTGCGAAGAACCGCGACGAGCGGGCGCTGCTCGTGCACGAGGTCGTCGTGGAGCAGGTCGCGGACCTGCTCGGTCTTTCCCCGGAGTCGGTCGATCCGCGGTACGGACAGGACTGATCCGGTCGGGACCGAGCACCGCCCGGTCGGGATCGAGCGCAAGCGAACCCGGGCGCCGGGGGCCGGTGCCTCACCCGTACGGGCGAGGGGCGCGGGTCCGGGACATCGGGTCCGGAACGACGGGTCCGGAACGACGGGCGCGCGCCCGGAAGAACCGGCGGGCCCGGCCGGGGCCCCGGCCGCAGCCCGAGGCCGTCCCCCGGCCCCGGGCCCTCGTCAGGCGTCCAGGACCGTCAGTCGTCCAGGACCGTCAGGTCCTGGCGGGCCTTCGGGACCTCCACCGTGCTCCGGTCGTCCGCGAACGTCTGGACCGTGAACATCGGGATGCCGTCCTCCGGCAGCTCAAGCAGGCGCGAGGCGTGCACCGGGCCGCCCGAGAGGCGCTCGACGGTCAGGGCGTAGGAGCCCTTGAGGCCTTCGGGGACCGGCGCGGCGAGCGAGGTCGTGGTCCCGGGCTTCAGGGTGACGGTCTTGCTGACCGCGGTGCCGCCCCCCGCACCGGCCGAGGCGGTGATCCGCACCTCGGCACCGGCGGCGGGCGCGGTCAGGGCGAGGGTGGCGCCCTTGTCGCGGTTGTCGGCGACGGTGGCGCGGCCCTGGATCGGGGCGGCGGCCGGGATGAAGGCGACCTCCTGCTTGTCGCCCTTGCCCCGGACCACGCGCAGCGCGGCGACGACCGGGGTGTCCTTCTTGGGGTCGGAGGGGGTGAGGAGCAGTGAACCGGGCTCGCCGCGGGTGAGGTCGGGCAGGTCGACGGAGGCCGTCATGCCGGACTTCACGTGCACGGAGGCGGCGCTGGCCGGGACGATCTTGCCGGTCGGGGTGACCAGCTGGATCTTCAGGTCGGCGTCGTCCTCGCCCGGCGCGTACGCGACGAGGCGGACCGAGGTGGCGTCGGCCGGGATGCCGGGCAGGACGGCGGTGCCGGCCGGGTCGGCGGAGGCCGGCAGCCAGTCGCTGCCCGCCTTGTCGTCGGCGGCGCCGATGACGGCGCCGACGCGGCCGCTGCGGGTGGTCACATGGACGGTGAGGTCCTGCTGCGCCGGGTCCGTGGTGAGGGTGGAGATGAGAACCGGGACGGTGGAGTGCGCGGGGACCGCGATGCCGTCGCCGGGCGGCATCTTGAGCGGGCCGGCCGGGCCGTACAGCTCGATGTCGGCGGTGGCGGTGCTGTCGTCGGGGTTGGTGAGGTGGACGTAGTCCTGGCGTTCCTTGGCGGTGGACGCGGCCGGGAACCAGAAGTCGGTGTCCGGGGCGGTGCAGGTGACGCCGAGCAGGCCGCGCGCGCCACCGGCCGCGACGACGGTGGTCTGCTGGACGGTCCAGCCGGGGGCCAGGCCGCCGCTCGCGGAACCGGTGAGGGCGGGGGCGTCGGGGCCGTTCGCCGTGGCGTTGACGGGGGTGCCGGGCGTGGTGACGGTCGCCGGTGCCTTGGGCGCCTTGGCCTTCTTGGGGGCCTCCTCGCCTGGGATCGGGGCCGCGGGGGCGGGCTTCAGCTCGGCCTTGGCGGCGGCCCGCCCGTCCCCCTTCGCCCCCGCGGCCGCCTTCGCGCCGGTGCCCGCGGCGGGCGTGTACGAGGTGTAGGTGGTCTCCGCGACCTCGGAGGTGCTCGGGGCGGGGCAGAGCAGGGCGGAGCGCTCCACGGGCAGCCGGGTCGCCTGCGCGGTGTTCACGGGCACGGTGCCGTCGGGGGCGGTGAGGGCGGCGACGCCGGTCACCGCCGCCAGGGTGCCGGCGACGGCGATCAGGGAGAGGGTGGTGCGCTTCACTGGTTGCTGCTCCCGTCCGGACGCGGCTGCTGCTGCCCGTAGCCGTACGGGTCGTACGCGTCGTAGCCCTGCTGGGCGTACGGGTCGTAACCCTGATCCTGCTGCGGGTACTGCTGGGGGTACTGCTCGGGGTCGTACTGCTGAGCGTCGTACTGCTGCTGCTCGTAGCCGCCCTGCTGCGCGTACGGGTCGTACGCGTACTGCTGCTCCTGGTAGTAACCCGTCTGCGAAGCCTGGGCGTACTGGCCGTCCCACTCGGGCTGCTGCTCGTACGCCGGCTGCTCCGGTACGGGGACGGGTGCGGGCTCCGGCTCGGGCGCGGGGTCCTCGCCGGGGGCGGCTTCCGCGGCCTGGGCGGCCTGGGCGGCGGCCTCGGCCTCGGCGGCGGCGCGCAGCCGGCGGGCGCGGCGGCCGTCGCCGTCGGCGGCGGTGGCCTGGGCGGGGAGGGCGAGCTCCTCGTCGGGCAGGTCGTCGTCGATGTCGCGGCGTCGGCCGGGCAGGGCGAGGACGAACAGGACGACGGCGAGGAAGGCCTGGGTCCAGATCCACGCGGTGTGGGTGACCGGCTCCTCGTACGTGAGGTCCAGGCGCCCGGCGCCGGTGGGGAGCTCGAAGCCCTGGGCCCAGCCGTCGACGGTGACGGGCGTGAGCGCGGTGCCGTCGAGGGTGGCGGTCCAGCCGGCGTCGGCGTGGTCGGCGATGCGCAGGACGCGGCCGGCGGGCCCGGCGGGGATCTTGGTGTGGGCCTCGACGGGACCGGCGGCGACGGTGACCGGCTGGGCGGGCTCCGCCGGGGCGGCGCCGGGGGTCTCGGTCGCGCTGCCGCCGGCCGCTGTCCCGGCTGCCGCGTCCTTCGGGACGATCATGACGCGGGCGACCTCGCGGTCGACCCGCCACAGGGCGCTGCCGTCGAGCTGGCTGAGCCGGGACAGGCCCGGGGTGGCGTCGAGGACCCGGCTCATCGAGCGGGGTGCCCCGTCCCGTACGAGCACATAGCGGATCGCGAAGCCGCTCAGTTCTTCGGTCTGGTCGGCGCCGGAGCCGGCGACGAGGTGGGAGACGACCTCGTCGAGGCGCGGGTCGCTGCCGCCGGCGGCGGCGAGTTCGGCGTCGCCGAGGCGCCCGCCGGAGCCGCGGACCAGGGTGTAGGCGACCTCGCCGGCCGAGGCGCCGCCGAGGACGAGGGTGCGGGCCTGGTCGCGGGTGCCGCTCTCCTCGGCGACGAACGCGGGCACCTGGACCGGGTCGCGGCGGGTGAGCGGGCCGTCGGCGCCGCCGATCATCCAGCCGGCCGCGGAGAGCAGCGGGCCGGCGGCGCAGGCGAGGGCGATGAGCGCGGCCACGGGCTGGCGCCAGCCGAAGCCGTGGGCGGCGACGCGGGTGCGGCCGCCCTCGGCGCCGATCGTGCCGGCGGCGAGCAGCGCCGCACCGTAGACGAGGGTGGCGGGACCGGACCAGCCGGTCTCGCCGGTGCCGGCTCCGTTGCCGAGGACGGCGAAGAGGAGTCCGGCGAGGGCGGCGGCCCAGGCGGTGCGGACCGCGAGGGCGCGCTCCTCGCGCAGCAGTCCGGCGAGGGCGGCGAGCACGAGGCCGAGCAGCAGGACGCCGCCGACGGTGCCGGGTCCGCCGGGGCTGGCGCCGAGCAGGTCGAGCGCGGAGGCGCTGCCCGTACGGATGTCGAGGCCGGCCTCGCGGAGGAAGGCGGAGGGGCTGGTCAGCAGCGAGAGCGACCAGGGGGCGAGGACCAGGATCGGGGTGCCGACGGCGGCTGCGAAGCGCAGCGCGTACGCCGTGATGTCGTCGCGGCGCAGCACGAGCACGCCGAGGCCGAGGACGACGGCGAGCGGCCAGACGATCGGCGTGAACGCCATCGCGGAGGTCAGGAGGAAGGTGTACGCCCAGGTGGCGCGCCAGCTGCCGCGCTCGCCGCGCGGGCGGTTCAGTCCGTGGGCGGCAACGGCGGCGCGGGCGATCAGCGGAAGCAGGATCGCGAGGACGGCGGTGCCGAGGCGGCCGGTGGCGAGCGCGCCGGTGGCGGCGGGCAGGAAGGCGTAGGCGATCGCGGCCCACGCGCGCAGGAGGCGGGACTCGACGATGCCGCGGGAGGCGAAGTAGGCGGTGAAGCCGGCCAGCGGGACCGAGCAGACGAGCAGCAGGGTCAGCGCGAACGAGGTCGAGCCGAGGAACAGCGCGGAGAGCGCGGCCAGGACGGCGAGGTAGGGCGGTGCGATCTGGGTGCCGCCGCTGCCGATGGCGTGCCAGCCGTCCGCGTACCGCGACCAGAGGCCGGAGACGGTGTCGGGGGCGGGCAGCAGGGTGCCGCCGGCCAGGGAGCCGCCGCCGAAGAGGTTGCGGCAGGCGACCACGGAGACGACGAGGAGCAGCGCGAAGAGGACGGGTCCCGGCTTGCGGGCGATCTTCTTGAGGCGCGCGAACTGCTCGATCTCCAGGTAGTCGGCGTCGTCGCCGCCGGGCCCTGACTCGACCACGCCGTGGCGGGAGCCGCCGGAGTCGGCGTCGGAGCCGCCGAACTGGGAGGCGAGCTGTTCGGCGGCGGCGCGGATGGTGGCGCCGGGCGCGGGGAACAGCGGGCGGAGCTCCGCCCAGCGCTGTGCCGGGGGCACCCCGTCCGCGGCGACGGGCGCCTGACGGCGCCGCGACCGCGCGGCGAGGATCTTCTCGGGCCGCAGGAGCGTGGCGAGCAGGCCCATGATCTCGTCGACGGCCTGGCCGGGCGCCTTGCCGACGAGATAGCCGAGGGTGCGCAGGACGGTGCCGACGACGAGGCGGAGGAAGACGTACGGCAGGGTGCGGCCGCGGCTGTTGACGAGCAGCGTGTAGACGGCGCCGGCCTTGTCGACGCGGTGCGGGTCGGCCGCGGAGCGGCCGGCGCAGTCGACGGTGCGGCGCTCGCGGGCGGAGGCCTCGGCGTGCCGGAGCACGGCGTCGGGGGCGACGAGGACGCCGTGGCCGGCGGTGTGGACGCGCCAGCACAGGTCGACGTCGTCGCGCATGAGGGGCAGTCGGCGGTCGAAGCCGCCGAGCTCCTCGAAGACGTCGCGGCGGATCAGCATGCCGGCGCTGGAGACGGAGAGCACGGAGCGGATCTGGTCGTGCTGGCCCTGGTCCTGCTCGCGGCGGTCGAGCCCGGTCCAGCGGCGGCCGCTGCGGGCGATGGAGACGCCGACTTCGAGGAGCTGCTTCTTGTCGTACCAGCCGCGCAGCTTGGGGCCGACGACGGCGGCGTCCGGGTCCGAGTCGGCGGCCCGCAGCAGTTCGATGAGCGCGCCGGGTTCGGGCGCGCAGTCGTCGTGGAGCAGCCAGAGCCACTGCACGGGCTCGCCGTACGGGAGTTCGGGCAGGTCGTAGGCGTCGTCGCGCCAGGTGCGGGTGACCGGGTCCCAGCCGCTGGGGCGCTTCAGATACGGGAGTTCCTCAGGTCCGAGGACGGGCGCGGTGCGCGCGGCCTCGTCGACGGCGGAGCCGAATCCGGTGCGGCGCGCGAGGTGGAGCACGCGGTCGGGGCCGAGCGAGTCGGCGAGCAGCCGCGCGGAGTCGTCGGCGCTGCCGGTGTCGGCCGCGATGACGTTCTGGACGGGGCGCTCCTGGGCGAGCAGCCCGGCGAGGGCGTCCGGCAGCCAGCGGGCGCCGTCGTGGGCGACGAGCACGGCGGTGACGACGTGTCGTGGGAACTCAGGAGTTGAGGACATCGAGCTACGGCCCCTCCGGCCGGGGGTCGCCCCGTGAAGGGCGTGGATGCGTCTCGGACGGAGGCCCACACTAGTAGCTGGCAGGACAACGGTCCGCCGCCTGTGGATAACCACGGCGTGCGGACCGTTCGTTGTGTACGTCTTTGTGTCCCGGGTGTACGTCCTCGCGTCGCGCCCCGGGTGTACGTCCCCGTGTCCCGGGTGTACGTCCCCGTGTCAGGGCGTACGTCCTCGCGTCCCGGTGATCGCCCCGGCGGACATCGCCCCAGGGGCGGGTGGCCGGAATGCGCCGTCGGTCAGACGGCGGCCTTCTTCAGGCGGCGGCGCTCACGCTCGGACAGGCCGCCCCAGATTCCGAAGCGCTCGTCGTTCTGCAGCGCGTATTCGAGGCATTCGGAACGCACCTCGCAGGCGAGGCAGACCTTTTTGGCCTCCCGGGTCGAGCCGCCCTTCTCGGGGAAGAAGGACTCGGGATCGGTCTGGGCGCACAGCGCGCGCTCCTGCCAGCCGAGTTCCTCGCCCGCGTCCTCGACCAGCAGTTCCTCGAACAACTCGGTCATGTGCGCCCCTCGTCCGTCATTGCGTCCCCGTGCATTGCGTCCCCGTGATCGGCCGTCTTCGATCCCGGTCGATCGGCCGAACGACACGAGTGAAATTACAAGTTCGTGCTCTGTGCGAGTCAAGCCGAGATCTGCTATTGGGCCCCGTATTCACTCTGCGGAACCAAGCCTATGCGGAAAGTGTTCAAATCACCAAAAAACCTGACACATGCCACCGGCCTGTCCACACCGTCGCGTCTCACAGAGAAGGACGCCCGAAACTTGGATCTTGTTGCGATCCAGCCACGGAAGCGATCCGGATCACAGTCTGATCACAAGACCCCCACCATGTTTACGGTCACGGTTGCTGCGCCATGTCTCCTGCTCACGCGCTGCACAAACCTTTCTCCAGGCAAGGTAACCGGATGAGGTGAAACATTGCCCCCAAATCGGGCATTGAGTTGACAGTCGGGTGTCCCTCCGGCCACTTTGGTGGCATGCCAGCGACCGCAGCGCCCTCCGCGACCCACGCCCGTGGGTTCCGCCGCGCTGTCCAGGACCGCTGTTGCTGTTGCTGTCCCAGCTGTTGACGCGCGCCTTCGTCTCGTAGCGCTCCAGCCTCTTCACGCGGCCGTCCCGCCGCCTCTGCCGTACCCCCCGCTCTGCGACACCCCGCACTCATGCCGAGGAACCACCGCACCCCATGAACATGGACAGCGACCTTCAGATCGCCGGCGACATCCTTGAGGTCCCGCACCTCCTGCAGCCCGCCCGCGAGCACCCCGCCACCGTGGCCGAGTTCGCCGGTCTCGCCCGCGAGATCGCCGCCGACCGCGCCCTGTGGGCCCCCTACGTCGAGTACGACGCCACCACCCGCTGGTACCACCGGCTGCGCACCGGCCCCGGTTACGAGGTCTGGCTGCTCTCCTGGCTGCCCGGCCAGGGCAGCGGCCGCCACGACCACGGCCCGTCCTCCGGTGTGCTGACCGTCCTCGAAGGCCGGCTGTCGGAGCGCACCGAGCGGGCCGCGCGGAGCCTCGGCGCGGGCGCGCAGCGGGTGTTCGCGCCCGGCTACGTCCACGAGGTCGTCAACGACTCCCTCGAACCGGCCGTGAGCCTGCACGTCTACTACCCGGGCCTGACGGAGATGCCGATGCACGAGTCGCTGCGCGAGCAGTGCGCTGCGGTGAGGGACGCGGTCGGCGCCGCCGGAGCCGTGACCGCGTGACCGGAGCCGTAACCGCCTGACGACATGTCGTACCCGCCTGTCAGACTGCACTGCATGCGCATTGTGGTTCTGGCCGGTGGCATCGGTGGTGCCCGCTTCCTTCGCGGCCTCAAGCAGGCCGCGCCCGACGCGGAGATCACGGTCGTCGGCAACACCGGTGACGACATCCATCTCTTCGGCCTCAAGGTCTGCCCCGACCTCGACACCGTGATGTACACCCTCGGCGGTGGCATCAACGAGGAACAGGGCTGGGGCCGCGAGGACGAGTCCTTCACGGTCAAGGAGGAACTCGCGGCGTACGGGGTCGGGCCCGAGTGGTTCGGCCTCGGCGACCGCGACTTCGCGACCCACATCGTCCGCACCCAGATGCTGGGCGCCGGCTATCCGCTCAGCGCCGTCACCGAGGCGCTGTGCGCCCGCTGGCAGCCCGGCGTCCGGCTGCTGCCGATGTCGGACGACCGGATCGAGACGCATGTGGCGATCGAGGTCGACGGCGAGCAGCGGGCCGTGCACTTCCAGGAGTACTGGGTCAAGCTGCGCGCCTCCGTCGACGCGCTGGCGGTCGTGCCGGTCGGCGCCGAGCAGGCGAAGCCCGCGCCGGGCGTCCTGGAGGCGATCGCCGCCGCCGACGTCATCGTCTTCCCGCCGTCCAACCCGGTCGTGTCCGTCGGCACGATCCTCGCCGTGCCCGGCATCCGCGAGGCGGTCGCCGCCGCGGACGCGCCGGTGGTCGGCCTCTCCCCCATCGTCGGCGACGCGCCCGTGCGCGGCATGGCCGACAAGGTCCTCGCGGCGGTCGGCGTGGAGTCCACGGCCGGGGCCGTGGCCCTGCACTACGGCGCGGGGCTGCTCGACGGCTGGCTGGTCGACACCGTCGACGCGGACGCGGTCGCCGGCGTCGAGGCGGCGGGCATCCGCTGCCGCGCGGTGCCGCTGATGATGACGGACCTGGACGCGACGGCGGCGATGGCGCGCGAGGCGCTGGCGCTGGCGGCGGAGGTCAGGGGATGACGGGGGGTACGGGGGTGGCCGGGGGCGCGGAGGCGCCGCGGAGCGCGGAGGTGGCTGGGGCCGCCGGGGTCGCCGAGAGCGTGCAGGTGCCTGGGGGCACCGGGGTCACCGGAGGCGCCGACACCGCCAGGGTCGCCGGGGCTCGCGACGTCGCCACGGGCGCCGAGGCTGCCGGGCCCGCTGAGAGCGACGAGGCCGCCGCAGCCTCCTCGACCGCAAGGGAGGCGGAGGCGACCGGGGGTACGCGGGCCCCTGGGGGCACCGGGGCTGCCGGGGCTGCTGAGACCAGCGGGGTCACCGTGGTCGCCGGAGGCGCCGACACCGCCGAGGGCACCGGGGTCGCCGGGGCTCGGGAGGTCGCCGCGGGGGCCTCGGTGCCCGGAGCGGCCACGTCCTCGCGGTACGAGGTGTGGGCGCTCGACGGGGTGCCCGAGGTCGCGGTGGGGGACGACCTCGCCAAGCTGATCGCCGACGCCTCTCCCGGCCTCCGCGACGGGGACGTCCTCCTCGTCACCTCGAAGATCGTCAGCAAGGCGGAGGGGCGGCTGATCGCCGCCGCCGACCGGGAGGCGGCGATCGACGCCGAGACGGTACGGGTGGTGGCGCGGCGCGGAGCGCTCCGTATCGTCGAGAACCGGCAGGGCCTGGTCATGGCCGCCGCCGGGGTCGACGCCTCCAACACCCCCGCCGGGACCGTGCTGTTGCTGCCCGAGGACCCCGACGCCTCGGCCGCGCGGATCCGCACCGGACTGCGCGAGGCCCTCGGCGTCGAGGTCGGGGTGGTCGTCACCGACACCTTCGGCCGGCCCTGGCGCAACGGCCTCACCGACGTGGCCATCGGTGCCGCCGGGGTACGGGTCCTCGACGACCTGCGCGGCGCCACCGACTCCCACGGCAACGAGCTGAACGTCACCGTCACCGCCACCGCCGACGAACTGGCCGCCGCCGGCGACCTGGTGAAGGGCAAGGCGGCGGGGCGGCCCGTGGCCGTCGTCCGGGGGCTGCCGCATGTCGTCGGGCCTGATGACCGGGCGGGTGCCCGGGCGCTCGTCCGGGACGCCGCCGACGACATGTTCCGGCTCGGCACCTCGGAGGCCGTACGGGAGGCGGTGACCCTGCGCCGTACCGTACGGGAGTTCACCGACGACCCCGTCGACCCGGGCGCGGTACGGCGGGCCGTCGCCGCCGCCGTCACGGCGCCCGCCCCGCACCACACCACCCCGTGGCGCTTCGTCCTCCTGGAGTCGGCGGCCTCGCGGACCCGGCTGCTCGACGCGATGCGGGAGGCGTGGATCGCGGACCTGCGGCGCGACGGCAAGTCGGAGGAGTCGATCGCCAAGCGGGTGCGCCGCGGTGACGTGCTGCGCAACGCGCCGTACCTGATCGTGCCGTGCCTGGTCATGGACGGCTCCCACCACTACGGCGATCCGCGCCGGGACGCCGCCGAGCGCGAGATGTTCGTGGTCGCGGCGGGCGCGGGCGTACAGAACCTGCTGGTGGCGCTCGCGGGCGAGCGGCTGGGCTCGGCGTGGGTGTCCTCGACGATGTTCTGCCGCGACGTGGTGCGCGACGTGCTCGGGCTGCCGGCCGGCTGGGACCCGATGGGCGCGGTGGCGGTCGGCCGGCCTGCCGCGCCGCCGAAGGAGCGGCCGGCGCGGCAGGCGGCGGCGTTCATCGAGGTGCGGTGAGCCCGTCGGCCGGAGCGCGCCCTAGAGGCTGGTGATGTTGCCGGGTGTCATACGGGGCGCCCGGCGCGGGGGTACCCGGCCGCTGAGCAGGATCAGGCGGGCGGCGCGGTGGCGCTGGCCCGCGTAGGGGGCGAGCAGCTCCAGCATCGCCGCGTCGTCGGCGCTCCGGTCGCCCGCGAGGGCCCAGCCGACGATGCCCGGCAGGTGCAGGTCGCCGGTGGTGACCTCGTCGGGCGCGCCGTTGCTGCGCTGGATCGTCTCGGCGGAGGTCCAGGGGCCGATGCCGGGGATCAGTTCGAGGCGCTTGCGGGCCTCGGCGGGCGGCATGTGCGCGGCCTCCTCCAGGCGCGGGGCGACGCGGGCGGCGCGGACGATGGCGGCGGCGCGCTTGCCGTCGACGTTGGCACGGTGCCATTCCCAGGACGGGATCATCGCCCAGGTGCGGGCGTCCGGCATCACGTACAGGCCGTCGGGTGCGCCGCCCGGGCCGGGGGCGGGCTCGCCGTACTTCCGTACCAGCAGGCGCCAGGAGCGGTAGGCCTCGTCCGTCGTGACCTTCTGCTCCAGTACGGACGGAATCAGCGCCTCCAGGACCAGGCCGGTGCGGGTGAGCCGCAGGCCGCGGCGGGCGCGGTGGGTGAGCGCGAGCAGTTTGTGGCGGGGGACGAAGGCGGCGGGGTCGTCCTCCGCGCCGAGCAGCGCGGGCAGCCGCGCCATGAGCCACCCGCCTCCCGGGCCCCACGCCTCGGCCTGTCCGTCCGCCCGTACGCGGATCGTCCCCGCGCCGTCGGGCGTGCGGCTGGCCCGCCAGACGGATCCGTCGGCCGTCGCCCGGAAGGTGGGGTCGGCGGGGCCGCGGCGGAGGGGGCCGAGGGTGAGGCCGAGGTCGAGGTCGAGCGGTGTGTTTCCGGGGGTGGGGACGGGGGCGTGGCCGCCGCGGGCGGTGGTGGGGGTGGAGGGGGTGCGGGGGACGAAGCGGCCGGCCATGGGTACGAGCGTACTGGGGCGCCGCACAGTGGGTGCGGGTCCAGGCACAGGTGCGGAACGCGCCCGCAAGGGGCGCCGTCCCGTGTGCCCACCCGCCCCCTAGGGCTTCGCCCTGGGGGGACCCCCGCGTCCTGCGGGACGAATGCCCACACGGCGGTGGCGCGGGGGCGCAGCCCGTGCGGGTGGGTACCGCCCCGCGGGCGCGGGCCCACAACGAGCGGCGCGCGGCGCCCCGCAACGGGTGGGCACCGGCCCGCTGGCTACTGGTCCGAGGAGAAGCGGATCGCGGAGGCGGGGAGTTTGGCGTCGCACCAGACGCGGACGCCGTCGCGGAGCTCGTTGTCCGCGCCCACGTCCGCGCCGTCGCCGATGACCGCGCCCGTGAGGATCGTGCGGGCGCCGATGCGGGCGCGGGTGCCGATGAGGGAGTCGGTGACGACGGCACCGTCGCCGATGACCGCGCCGGCGAGGACGGTGGAGCCGTTGACGCGGGCGCCGGAGCCGATGACCGCGCCGGGGCCGACGACCGTACCGCCGGTGAGCTTGGCGTCCGGGGCGACGGTCGCGGTGTCGAGGACGAGGCGGTCGCCGCAGCGCCCCGGGACGGCCGGGGAGGGGGCGCGGCCGAGGACGAGGTCGGCGGAGCCGCGCACGAAGGCCTGCGGGGTGCCGAGGTCGAGCCAGTACGTGGAGTCGACCATGCCCTGGAGGTGCGCGCCGGAGGCCAGCAGGTCGGGGAAGGTCTCGCGTTCGACGGAGACCGGCCGCCCGGCCGGGATCGTGTCGATGACCGAGCGCCGGAAGACGTACGCACCGGCGTTGATCTGGTCGGTGACGATCTCCTCCGGCGTCTGCGGCTTCTCCAGGAAGGCGGTGACGCGCCCCGTCCCGTCCGTCGGCACGAGCCCGAACGCCCTCGGGTCCTCGACCCGCGTCAGGTGCAGCGAGACATCCGCCCCGGACGTCTCGTGGGTGGCGACGAGCGCACCGATGTCGAGGCCGGTGAGGATGTCGCCGTTGAAGATCAGGACGGGGTCCTCGGGGCCCGAGCGGAGCCGGGAGGCGACGTTGCGGATGGCGCCGCCGGTGCCGAGGGGCTCCTCCTCGGTGACGTACTCGATGCTCAGTCCGAGCGCCGAGCCGTCACCGAAGTACGGTTCGAAGACCTCCGCCAGATAGGAGGTGGCGAGGACGATGTGGTCCACGCCCGCGGCCCGGGCCCGGGCCAGCTGGTGCGTCAGGAAGGGAACGCCCGCCGCCGGAACCATCGGCTTGGGCGTGTTGACGGTCAGGGGACGCAGTCGGGTGCCCTTGCCACCGACCAGAAGAATCGCTTCGGTCACCTGTCGTCTCTGCTTCCTGTCGGTCCGGTCTCTCGCCGGGACGGCCTCCGTTTCGGCCGTCCGTACGATATGACCGGTCAGTTTATGCAGATGGTTGAGTCACCACTCCATCAGCGCCTTCCCTGGTACTTCGCCGAGTCCGACCGGGCGGTGCCGAGCTTGTTGTAGAGGCGCCCGCCCGGGCATTCGGTGGCGAAGCCGTCGCGGTGGCCGGCGATGGCGTTGAACTTCACCTTGCTGCCCTTTTTGTAGCGGTTCCCGCCGCCTGAGGTGAGTGTCACCTTTCCCTTCGGATTCACCCCATGGAGACCGAGCTTCCACGCCGTCAGCTTCGCGACGGCCGTCACGACGGCGGCCGGCGGGGTGGTGCTGCCGTAGGTGCCGAGCACCGCGACGCCCATGCTGTTGGTGTTGAACCCGAGGGTGTGGGCGCCGAGCACCGCCTTGGCGACGCCGCCGGCCCGCCCCTCGTAGATGTTTCCGCACTTGTCGACGGCGAAGTTGTAGCCGAAGTCCCGCCAGCCCAGGCTCTTCACGTGGTAGCGGTAGATGCTGCGCAGCACGGAGGGGGCCTGCTTGCAGGTGTAGTTGTTGCCGGTGGCGCTGTGGTGCACGAACGCCGCCTTGATCGTCTTCGTGTAGACGAAGGCCCTCTCGCGCATCTTCTCGTCGGCGCCCCAGCCCTTACGGGTGATGATCTTGGGGCGGGGGCCGATGTACGGCTTCGCCGCGAGGGCGGCGCGGTCGGCGGCGGGGAGCGCGGCGAGGGTCTGGGCCCGGGTGAGGGCCGGGAGGACGGCGTTCACGCTCGCCGCGGGGGCCAGGGCGGCTCGGGAGGTACGGGCGGCTCCCGCCGCCGGGGCGGGTGCCGCGTCCGGGTCCGCGTCCGGGTCCGGGCCCGGGTCGACCAGTTCGAGGCGCAGGCCGGCCGGGAGGGTGGTGGGCGCGACGGGGCTGGCGGGGGTGGCGGGGGTCGACCGGTCCTCCGGGGCGCGGGACTGCGGGGCGTCGGACTCCGAGTCCCGGGACTGCGCGGCGTGAGACTCCGAAGCCTGGGACTCCGAGTCCCGGGATTCCGAAGCCTGAGACTCCGGGGCCTGGGGCTCCGAAGCCTGGGGCTCCGAAGCCCGGGATTCCGAAGCCTGGGACTCCGCAGCCTGGGACTCCGGGCGTACGCGGATCTCCACGCCGTCCGAGTCGCCGACCCACAGCGGAGCGGTCGCCCCGCGCAGCGCGCCCGAACGGCCTTCGGCCGTGCCCGGGTCCGCGCCGTGCTCTTCGTTGTGGGTCTCCACGTCCTGCCAGTCGGACCAGAGGCCGTCCGCCGTGGCGCGGGTGCGCACCTGGACGGTGCCGTGCAGCTGGGCCCGGGTGTCGTCCCACACGACACCCACCAGGGAGAAGGGTCTGACGTCCCGTCGGGTCAGGCCCCGCTCTCCCGTTGGCGCGTCGGGCCGCCCGAAGGTGCGGCCGTGCGACGGGGTCTCGGGATCGGCGAGGGGTTCGAGGGGAAGGGACTGGGTCGACCCGGCGAGGTCGCCCGCGGGTCCGGCGGCGCCGGTGCCGGCTGGGAGCACGGGTGGGACCGCGGGCGCTGCGGCCGCGCCGGCCGGGGTCGTGAGGGCCAGCGGCAGGGCGAGTGCCGCCGCGCACGTGACGGCGATCGAGGAGGCGAGGTAGGCACGCATGGAGCGATCGTCCGTACGGGGCGGCGGTCGCGCACGGCGGGAACCGGCGCGGAAACTGACGCCCCGTCGGGCCGACCGGTGGACGGGGTCACCGGTACGGGGGACCGCGCCGGGCGCCGCGCGTACCCTTGCCCGCGTGAACGCCAGCGACCGTACCCCCGCCGACCTGCTGCGATCCGCGCTCGCCACGGATCCGGCCCGCCCCTTGGTCACTTTCTACGACGACGCCACCGGTGAACGCGTGGAATTGTCGGTGGCCACCTTCGCCAATTGGGTGGCCAAGACCGCGAATCTGCTCCAGGGCGAGCTGTCCGCCGCGCCCGGCGACCGGCTCGCGCTGCTGCTGCCCGCGCACTGGCAGACCGCGGTGTGGCTGCTCGCGTGCGCGTCGGTCGGGGTGACGGCGGAGATCGGCGGCGATCCGGCCGACGCGGATCACGTGGTGGCCGGGCCGGAAGGTCTTGAGGCGGGCCTCGCCTGCTCCGGGGACCGGATCGCGCTCTCCCTCGCCCCGCTGGGGCGCCGCTTCCCCACGGCACCGGCCGGGTACGCGGACTACGCGGTGGAGGTGCCGAGCCAGGGCGACCGCTTCGCCCCGTTCGAGCCGGTGGACCCGGACGCGGTCGCTCTCGTCGTCGACGGGGTGGAGCTGACGGGGGCGGAGGTCGTGGAGCGGGCGCGGGCCGATGCGGAGGGGTGGGGCCTCGGGAGTGGCGGCCGTGTGCTGTCGGGACGGTCGTACGACACCTGGGCCGGCGTCTCGGCCGGGCTGTACGCGGCGCTGGCGGCGCCGGGTGGGTCGGTGGTGCTGTGCCGGAATGTGGGGCTGCTGGGGGTGGAGGGGCTGGCGAAGCGGGTGGAGAGCGAGCGGGTCACGGTGACGCTCGCGGACTGAACGCGGGGCGCGCCGTCTCCGTCGCGTCCTGCGCCGCTGGGCACCGCCGCCAGGCGCGGCCCGCGCGGAGGCGGCGGCAGGCGCGGCGCGGAGGTCGGCTGGTCACTCGGACGGCCCATCGACGCGCCGCGTACCCCGCCCCGGTCCCGGCTTCCGGTACATGATCGGCCGAGGGGGTATCCGATGCCTTCCCGCACAACCAAGCGGTGGGGTCGGTCGTCTTACGGCCGGACGGGGTGCCGCGGATGCCAGCGAGGACGGACGGTTCTGACGTGACGGACAGCGCGGACGCCCAGGGGAAGCGGCGGCGGCACTGGCTGCGCTGGACGGCGTTGGGGGTGGCGGTCGTGGTGCTCGCGGCGGCGGGGGTGGGGTGGTGGCTGTACCGGAAGCTGGACGGGAACATCACCACGGACACCACCGCCGAGGCGGAGCTGCTCAAGTACGAGAAGGAGCGCCCCTCGCCCGCCGTGAACGCCGCGCGGAACATCCTGCTGATCGGCTCCGACACCCGGACCGGCGCGGGGAACGGTAAGTACGGCAAGGACCGGGGCACCCAGCGTTCGGACACCACGATCCTGCTGCACATCTCGGCGGAGGGCGCGGGCGCGACGGCCGTGTCGATCCCGCGCGATCTGATGGTGCGGATCCCCAGCTGCACGAAGCCGGACAAGAGCCGCACCAAGGAGCAGTTCGCCCAGTTCAACTGGGCCTTCGAGTTCGGCGGCACCGCCTGCACGATCCGCACCCTGGAGAAGCTGACGAAGATCCGGATCGACCACCACATGGTGATCGACTTCCGGGGCTTCAAGAAGATGGTCGACGCCGTGGACGGCGTGGAGGTCTGCCTCAAGGAGCCGATCGACGACCGCGACGCGCATCTGAAGCTGCCGGCCGGGCGACAGACGCTGCACGGCGAGCAGGCGCTCGGTTTCGTACGGGCCCGCAAGTCGATCGGCAACGGCAGCGACACCGAGCGGATGGACCGGCAGCAGCAGTTCCTCGGCGCGCTCGTCAACAAGGTGCAGAGCGACGGCGTCCTGCTCAATCCGACGAAGCTGTACCCGGTCCTGGACGCGGCCACGAAGTCGATCACCACCGACCGGGGTCTCGACTCGCTGCGCGATCTGTACGACCTGGCGCGGTCGATGCGGGCGATCCCGACGGAGAAAGTGCAGTTCCTCACGGTGCCGCGGCGCCCGTACACGTACAACGCGAACCGGGACGAACTGGTGCAACCGGCCGCCGATCAGCTCTTCGCGCGGCTGCGCGCGGACCAGCCGGTGGCCGTGCACCCGGGCGACAGCGGGACAAAGGAGCAGGCGGCGGCCGACGGGCAGCCGAGCGCTTCCGCGACGCCGTCCTTCGCCGGGCGGAACGCGGCGGAGGGGGCCTGCCGGTGAACTTTTGTAAAGCGAGGGCCAAGGGGGACGTGTGCCGGATGAGGTTTGAGCGAATTGCCCGGTTGTAAGGGGCGTGGAATTTGTCACTGACGTCGCCCCACGCTGAACTGGGCGGATAGTGTGACGCGATCCGGTGCACAAGACCGCGTGGTCGCGCACTCGATGGATCGAACGACCGAGCGCCCGAGGGGGAGGCGCCTCGCGTGGCACCGACGGAGGACTCAGTAACCGTGGACGCGCACAGCCGTGGACGGGCGGACGAGATCGACCCCGCCGACCAGTGGGTGCTCAACCCGCAGACAGGCCACTACGAACTGCGACTGGACCACTCCGCTGGGCAGTCGTCGCACGCCGCCCCGTCCCAACCGCGCCCCCGCACCACCCGTAGCGCCCGGGGCACCACGCCGCCCGGACAGAGAACGCACGACCGCGGCGAGCGCGGCGGCCACACCGGCCGCCCGGGTGAGCGCACCACCGAGGCCGCTCCGCCGGTCCCCGGCCAGCGCCGCCGCCGCGCCCCCGAGCCCGCCGACGAGCGCGGCGCCGCGGGGCGCCGCAAGCGCAGGCCGGCGAAGTCGCGCAAGAAGAAGGTCCTGATGTGGACCGGCGGCACGATGGCCTTCGTCATCGTGGCCGGCGCCGCGGGCGCGTACGCGCTCTACAAGCACTTCGACGGCAACATCAGCACCATCGACGTGGCCGGCGGCACCGAGGGCTTCCAGGAGGGCCAGCCCTTCAACATCCTGATCATCGGCACCGACAAGCGGACCGGTGCGGGCAACGAGGGTTACGGAGACAAGGGCAGCGTCGGCCACGCCGACACCAACATCCTCTTCCACGTCTCCAAGGACCGGACGAACGCCACGGCGATGTCCATCCCCCGGGACCTGGTGACCGACATCCCCGAGTGCGAGAGCAAGCAGCCCGACGGGACCGTCAAGAAGATCCCCGGCTCGAGCGCCCAGCGCTTCAACACGAGCCTCGGCCAGGACGGCCGCGACCCCGGCTGCACCATGGCCACGGTCAAGGAGCTCACCGGGCTGACCGTCGACCACTTCATGATGGCCGACTTCAACGCCGTCAAGGAGATGACGACCGCCGTCGGCGGCGTCAAGGTCTGCCTGGCCAAGCCGGTGAACGACTCCAAGTCGCACCTCAAGCTGCCGAAGGGCGAGTCGGTCATCCAGGGCGAGCAGGCGCTGGCCTTCGTCCGGACCCGGCACAGCTTCGGCAACGAGAGCGACCTGGACCGGATCAAGGTCCAGCAGCAGTTCCTCAGCTCGATGATCCGTCAGATGAAGTCGGACGACACGCTCACGTCGCCGACCAAGCTGTACGACCTCGCCGACGCCGCCACCAAGGCGCTCACCGTCGACACCGGCATAGGAAGCATCTCCAAGCTCAAGGCCCTCGCGGGCGAGCTGACGGACATCGACACCAAGAACATCACCTTCACCACGCTGCCGGTCATCGACAACCCGACCGAGAAGGTCCACGCGACGGTCGTCCCCGACCCGGAGAAGGCCCCGCAGCTCTTCTCGATGCTGCAGTCCGACACCTCGCTCAGCGAGGTGAAGAAGAAGCAGGCGGATGCCAAGAACGCCCAGGCCGCGGCCCAGGCGAAGCTCCTCGAAGGCACCCGCTCCACCGCGCACGAGGTCCGCGTCGACGTGTACAACGGCAGCGGCAAGACGGGTGCGGCACAGAAGACGATCGACTGGCTCCAGAACGAGCACGGCGTGACGCGGTCCAGCAACAGGAGCAACGCCCCGGAGCCGGCGGCGAAGACCACGCTCACGTACGCGCCCAATCAGGCCGACCAGGCCCGCAAGCTCGCGGACCTGATGGGCCTGCCCGCCTCGGCTCTCAAGCCGGGCACGCAGGACGCCGGGGAGCGTGAGCCCATGACGCTCGTGCTCGGCGCGGATTTCCCTGGGGCGGGGGTGCCCCTCACCGGTCCGGCGAAGGCGCCGGAGGGTGCGCAGACGGCAGACAAGCAGGTGTGCGCCAAGTGAGCCGGACCACCGTCCGGCCTCTGGGTCGCGCCTGAGTTGAACAAGGAGACCTGGGGTGGGACAGAGCAGCGTGCGTAGGGAGGGGGCGCCGAAAGGCGCCTCGCGCGCCAGCGAAGTGGGCTGGGACGACAGTCTCTACGAGGAGGGGAACAGGGGCGGCACCGGAACCGGTACCGGGAGCGGGGACGGCAGTTCGGGCGGGGGCCCGGGCGGCCGGGTGCCCCGCGCCCGGCGGGCCGGCGGCGGCCCCGCCGGTGGCGAGGGCGGCGAGGGCCCGGGCTCCGGCGACGCCGGTCACGGCCATCGCCGCGGCGGCCCGCGCCGGCGTGCCCGGACCAAGAAGACCGGCAAGCGCAAGGCGCTGCGCTGGACCGCCATCACGCTGTCGGTGCTGATACTCGGCACGGCCGGCGCCGGATACGCGTACTACCTGCACCTCAACGGCAACATCCAGAGCGGTGGCCGCGCGGGCGGCGAGAGCGGTGTGAAGAAGGCCGCGCCGAACGCGCTCGGCGACACCCCGCTGAACATCCTCCTCATCGGCTCCGACGACCGTAGTGACCCCAGGAACGTGGCACTGGGCGGCGGCAAGAAGGACCGCGACCGGCCGCCGCTCGCCGACGTGCAGATGCTGCTGCACGTCTCCGCGGACCGGAAGAACGCCTCGATCGTCTCCATACCGCGCGACACCGTCGTCAAGATCCCCGAGTGCAAGGACAAGGACGGCAAGAGGTACCCCGAGACCACCAACCGGCCCATCAACGAGTCGCTGGCCCGAGGCGGCCCCGGCTGCACCCTCACCACCTGGGAGAAGCTCACCGGGGTCTACGTCGACCACTGGATGATGATCGACTTCGCGGGTGTGGTCTCCATGGCCGACGAGGTCGGCGGCGTCCCGGTCTGTGTGAAGACCGGCGTCTACGACAGGTCGACGGCCGCCGCCCCCGGCGGCTCTCAGCTCAAGCTCCCCCAGGGCACCCACGACATCCAGGGCGAGCAGGCCCTGCAGTGGCTGCGCACCCGGCACGCCTGGGGCAGTGACCAGGGCCGCGCCCAGGCCCAGCACATGTACATGAACGGCCTGATGAAGAAACTCCAGGAGCAGAACGCCTGGACCGACACCCCGCGTCTGATGGGACTGGCCGAGACCGCCACGAAGGCCTTCAAGGTCTCCGACGAGATCGGCACGGTGGCGAAGCTGTTCGATCTGTCGATGCAGCTGAAGAACGTGAAGCTGGACCGGCTGACCACGGCCACCGTTCCGACGACCGAGTACCCGCCGAACCCGAAGGCCTGGCTCCAGCCGGTCCCGTCGGCCGCCGAGAAGATGTGGTCGATGCTCCGCGACGACGTGGCCATGGACAAGAACGGCGACCCGGCCGACGCGAAGCCGAAGCCCTCCGCCTCCGCGAAGCCTGCGGCCGTCGCCGAGGCGCCCGGCTCCCTCGCGCTCACGGTGATCAACGGCACCGCGGGCGACGGCGAGGCGGCCCAGGAAGGCCGGGCCGGCGCGCTGGCCGAGCAGCTGCAGGGCAAGGGCTTCACCCGGGCCGAGTCCTCCCGGGAGGCCCAGCCGCGCAAGGACACCGTGGTGTTCTACCCGAAGGCCGCCGGTGACCAGGGCAAGGCGAACGCCGAGTCCGTGGCCACCGCCCTCGGCCTGCCGGCCACGGCGGTCCGCGCGGACGCCAAGGTCACGGACCTCACGCTGGTCGTCGGCGCCGACTGGCGCGAGGGCAGCACCTACAAGAAGCCGACCGTGGCCGCGGGCGACCTGCCCGAGGGCGCGGACGACAAGACGGACTGCATGGACGTCTACTCGGTCTACAAGTGGGACGGGAAGTCCTAGGAACCCGCACTATCCATACGGCGAAGGCCGGGCCCCCTCGTAAGGGGCCCGGCCTTCGCCGTGAGCAGCAGGTCAGACGGTCTCGCCCGCCTTCAGCACCGCCGGGCGCTTGCTGGCGATGACCTTCTTCGCCAGCGCGCGCGGGCTGGTCAGGAAGCCGAAGCCCCACGACATGTGCATGGTCGCCAGGGCCACCGGGATCTGGAGGCGCGCCTTGAGCGACAGGCCCTTGCCGGCCGGGACCGAGCCCGCGGTGATCGCCGCCAGGTAGCCGGCCGGGATCACGAAGCCCAGCGGGGTGAGGGCCGCGCCCACCACGAGGCCCGCGGCGATCGCGCAGACGGCGGCCGGCGGGGCGAGGTAGCGCAGGTTGATGGAGCCCTCGTGGTAGCGGGCGACGACATGCCGCCAGCGGCCGTAGTCCTTGTACTGCTTCGCGAGCGCGCGGACCGACGGGCGGGGCCGGTACTGCACGCGCAGCTCCGGCGAGAACCAGATCAGGCCGCCGGCCTCGCGGATGCGGAAGTTCAGCTCCCAGTCCTGGGCGCGGATGAACTCCACGTTGTAGCCGTCCTGCTGTTCCAGCGCCTCGCGGCGGAACACGCCCAGGTAGACGGTCTCGGCCGGGCCCGCCTGGCCGCCGGTGTGGAAGGCCGCGTTGCCGACGCCGATCCTGGAGGTCATCGCGGCGGCGACCGCGTCCTCCCAGGCGTTCTCGCCCTCGGCGTGCATGATGCCGCCGACGTTCATCGCGCCCGTCTCCTCCAGGAGGCGGACGGCGGTCGCGATGTAGTTGGGCGACAGCATGCCGTGGCCGTCGACGCGCACCACGATCGGGTGACGGGATGCCTTGATCGCCGCGTTGAGGGCGGCGGGGGTGCGGCCGGTGGGGTTCGGCACGGTGTGGACCCTGGGGTCCTCCCGTACGAGCTCGGCGGCGATCTCGTCGGTGCGGTCCGTGGACGGCCCGAGCGCGATCACCACCTCCATCTCGCCGTCGTACTCCTGCTCCAGGATGTGACGGACGGAGTTGCGCAGATGCCGCTCCTCGTTGAGGACCGGCATGATCACGGAGACAGGCGGAGTGGCGTTCATGGTCCGCCCACGTTACCGCGAACGGGGGACACGGTCGCGTGCCGCCGGGTCGCAGCGGGGTGGCGCTGATCGTATGGGCCTACGGTGCTCATGGTCCCCCTTTCGTACCAGCGGAGGTGTCCCACAGGTGCCCACACCGCCCCGTACGCAGCCCCGCACGCCGCCCCGGCCGCCCCGTCCGCCCCGGCTGCCGGCCCGCCCCGTGGCGGCTCGCACCGCGCCGGTCCGCCGGCCACGGCGGAGGCCGAGCCGGCCGCGGTGGGGGATGCGGATGGCGACCACGCTGTCCGTGGTGGTGCTCGCCGCGGGGGGCATCGGGCATGCCGTGGTGACCGGCCTCGACACCGGCATCGACCGGATCGACCCCTTCAAGGACATGAAGAACCGCCCGATGGCCGGGCACGGCATGAACGTCCTGGTCGTCGGCACCGACGGCCGGGACAAGATCACGGAGGACGAGCGGAAGAAGTACCGGCTCGGCGGCGCGCCCTGCCACTGCACCGACACCGTGATGCTGGTGCACATCTCGGAGGACCGGGAGCGGGCGAGTGTGGTGTCGCTGCCCCGTGACTCGTACGCCGAGATGCCCGAGCACACCGACCTCACCACCGGCCAGCACCACCACGCGCACCCGGTGAAGCTGAACGCGGCGTACGCGGAGGGCGGTCCTTCGCTGACCGTGCGGACGGTCGAGTCGATGACCGGGGTGAAGATCGACCACTATCTGGAGGTCGACTTCACCAGCTTCATGCGCACCGTCGACGCGGTCGGCGGTGTGCAGATCTGCACCACCAAGCCGCTGAAGGACTCCTACACCGGGCTCGACCTGTCCGCCGGGACGCACGAGCTCGACGGCGGGCAGGCGCTGCAGTTCGTGCGCGCCCGGCATGTCGACGGCGCCGCCGACATCGGGCGGATGCAGCGGCAGCAGAAGTTCCTGGCGGCGCTGATCGACCGGGTGACCAGCGGCGGGGTGCTGCTCAACCCGGTGCGGTTCCGCGAGGTCGCGTCCACGATGCTGACCTCGGTACGGGCCGACCAGGGCTTCGGTACGCAGCAGATGCTGGCGCTCGCGAAGGCGATGAACGGCTTCACGCCGGCCTCGTCGGAGTTCGTGTCCGTGCCGCTCGGCGACATGAGCTTCCCGGTGAAGGGGATCGGCTCCACGGTGAAGTGGGACGCGGCGAAGGCGCAGAAGCTGTTCCAGTCGCTGCGCGACGACCGGCCGCTCGCGACCGCCCGCCCGGCCCCGAAGCAGGGGCCGCGGCCCGTCGACGTGGACGTCGCGCCGAAGACGGTCCGGGTCCAGGTCTACAACGGGACCCGCACGGACGGGCTCGGCGGCCGGGTCGACGCGGCGCTGCGCGCCGGCGGCTTCGACACGACCCGGGCGCCGCGGACCGCCGGCACGGGCCGGGACCACGCCCGCACCGTCATCGAGTACGACCCGGGCTGGGACCGCTCGGCGCGGTCCCTGGCCGCGGCCCTGCCGGGCGCCGAGCTGCGCCCGGTGAAGGGCCAGGGCGCGACGCTGAAGGTGACGGTGGGCGCGGACTACAAGGGGGCGACGCCGGTGCGGGAGCGGGAGCAGCAGACGGGGCAGTTCGAGGCGGTACGGGGGGACCAGGTCGTGTGCCCGTGATTTTTTGTGGCTCGGCTCACCTCCGGGGCGCTTGAGCCGGGCTCACAGCCCCGGCCGTGCTCGCCTCCCTCGTTCCTCGGGAGACTGCGCGCGCCCGCGACTGTTCCCCCGTCGCGCCCCTTCGGCTCACTCGCCCACGGGGTCGGGGCCCTCGTCAGGGCACCGTACGGTCCTACTCCTCGTAGCCCTCGGCCGCCCTGCGCTCGCGGAGTTCCATGATCGCGCGGCGGCGGGCCAGGCGGTGGGTGCGGCGGATCTGGGCCTCCTGGTAGCGGCGCTTGTCGCGCTCCGTCTCCGGGAGGACCGGCGGGACCTGGCGGGGCTTGCCGTCGGCGTCGACGGCGGCGAAGACGAGGTACGCGGAGCCGACCTGGGTCGCCGGGGTGGACTCGTTCCAGCGCTCGGCCATGACGCGGACGCCGACCTCCATGCTGGAGCGGCCGGTCCAGTTCACCTGGGCCTTCACATGGACCAGGTCGCCGACCCGGACCGGCTCCAGGAAGGCCATCTCGTCCATGGACGCGGTGACGGCGGGGCCGCCCGAGTGCCGGCCCGCGACCGCGCCCGCGGCGTCGTCCACCAGCTTCATGATCACGCCGCCGTGCACCGTACCGAGGAGGTTGGTGTCGTGGCTGGTCATGATGTGGCTGAGAGTCGTGCGGGAGGCGGAGGTGGGCTTCCCCGGGATAGCGCCCTGATCTGTCATGCCCTCTACCTTATGCCCGCCCTTGCGGCGGGTCTCGGTGCCGTCCGCTTTGCATCAGATCGGCAACAGCGCCGGTCCGATTCGCCACCCGCCCTGTCGGGCCGGCGGCGGGGACCGGCAGACTGGTCCGCATGAATGACTGGCCCGACGCCCAGCCCGAGGGACCTCGCCGGATGCGCCATGTGCAGCGCCCGCAGGTCCCCCCGCAGCAGCCGTACGCCCAGAACCAGCAGAACCAGGGGTACGAGCAGGGCTACGACCAGGGCCAGGGTTACGACCAGGGCCAGGGGTACAACCCCAACTTCACCCAGGCCCGGAACACCGGCTACGACTCCGGTTACAGCTCCGGCCGGGTCTACGGCGGCCAGCAGGGCGGCGGCCGGGGCGGCGTGCCGCCGCAGTACGCGCCCGGCGGCGGCGCCGGCGGTCCCGTCCCCACGCGGCCCGCGCCGAACTGGGGCAAGCGCGTCAAGATCGGCTCGATCGTGCTGGTCGTGGGCGTGCTGGCGTGGGGCGTCGGCACGTACGCGTGGGCGAGCTCACAGATGCGCAACGAGGTCGATCTGGCCAAGGTCATCGAGCGGCCGGCGGACGACGACTGCACGACGTATCTGATCGTCGGCTCCGACAGCCGTGAGGGCATGTCGGCCGAGGACAAGAAGAAGCTGCACACCGGCTCGGCCGAGGGCAAGCGGACCGACTCGATGATGATCCTCGCGGCCTGCTCCAGCGGGAACACCATGGTCTCGCTCCCCCGCGACTCGTGGGTGACGATCCCGTCCTTCGTGGGTTCGGAGTCCGGCAAGAAGTACGCGGAGCGCGGCGGCTCCAAGCTGAACGCGGCGTACGCGATGGACGGCCCGGAGCTGCTCGTCCGCACCGTCGAGTTCAACACCGGGCTGCACATCGACCACTACGCGGAGATCGGCTTCGCCGGCTTCGCGAACATCGTGGACGCGCTCGGCGGTGTCGAGCTGAACATCGAGAAGGGCTTCAAGGACAAGAAGTCCGGCGCCGACTTCCAGGCCGGCACCCAGACCCTCAACGGCGAGCAGGCCCTGGCCTTCGTCCGTACCCGCTACGCCTTCGCCCAGTCCGACCTCCAGCGGACGAAGAACCAGCAGAAGTTCCTGTCGGCCCTGGCGAACCAGGCGGCGACCCCGGGCACGATCCTCAACCCGTTCAAGCTCTACCCGACGCTCGGCGCGGGCCTGGACACCCTGATCGTGGACAAGGACATGTCGCTCTGGGACCTGGGCCAGATGTTCTTCGCGATGAAGGGCATCAGCGGCGGAGACGGCAAGTCGATGAACATGCCGCTGAGCGGCTCGGCCCCGCAGAACTCCCTGCGGTGGGACATGCCGAAGGTGAAGCAGCTGGTGAAGGAGATCCAGAACGACGAGCCGGTCACGGTGACGGCGGACCGCTGACCTCGAACCTCTGATGTCGAGTCCTCCCGGTCGGCGCCCTGTTCGGGCGTCGACCGTTTGATTTCATCGAGCAAAGCCGGGAATCATGGCGGATCGCCTCGGGGCGACAGCACGGGGACAGCGGGGAGAACGGGGAGGTTCACGCATGGC
This sequence comes from Streptomyces sp. NPDC048623, assembly GCF_040650755.1. Lineage (NCBI taxonomy): Bacteria > Bacillati > Actinomycetota > Actinomycetes > Kitasatosporales > Streptomycetaceae > Streptomyces > Streptomyces sp. NPDC048623. Next base: position 2,949 of record NZ_JBEZHV010000041.1, on the reverse strand, counting down.
GTGGGACGAGTGGGAGCAGCTCAAAGCGGAGACGGCGGCACGCCAGTCGTCGTCGATGCGCCTGAACCAGGTCGCGCCGGACCCGGGCGGCGGCGGGTACTCGGAGGACCTGAAGTCCGACAAGCGGGCCTGGGCGAAGGCCGGCGAGGGCGTCTCGGGCCTGAAGACCGAGGTCGCCACGGCGCTGACGAAGCTCGACTCGGGCCAGGCGGGACTGGGTGACGGTCAGGGGATCCAGAGCGCGGCCGCCCAGAAGGAGCTCTACGAGAGCTGGAAGAAGTACGTCGGTGACGTGAACGGCCGTTGCGGCGCCCTGGGCGGACTGCTGACCTCCTCGGGGCACGATCTGGCGAAGCCCGACGAGACCCTCCTCGGTGAGCTCAACGGTCTCAAGGCGCACTACACGGACACCGAGGCCGTCGGCGGCCAGGCGAAGGAGAAGTGACAGCGGCCATGGACCTGGAGACCTTGCGGGCCTTCAAGCAGGCCGAGTACGAGGAGGCCGCGGACGGCTACCGGGCCGTCGGCGACATGGCCATGGCGGCCAAGGACACGATCGACACCAAGATCTCCGGCGGCATCCGCGGCGAGCTGGAGGGCAAGGCCGCCGAAGCCGCCCTGGGCGAGCTCAAGGAACTGTCGAAGAACTTCCACTACGCGCAGACCGAGTGCGGTCTCGTCAGCACCGCGCTGAACGGTTTCGCCTTCGACCTGGGGGCGGCCAAACGGAAGCTGGACGCGGCGATCGCCGACGCCCAGGCGGCCAACTGCACCGTGAACCCGAACGGTTCGGTCGGCTTCCCGCCCGGCGCGAAGCCCGGCGCGGACAAGACCGCCGACGGCGGAACGGTGACCGGGAGCGCCGGGATGACCGACCCCACGGCGAACGCCATCGAGCGCCAGGCCATCAACATCCACCCGAACCCGCACTACGGCAAGGCCATCGAGTTCGCGAACAGGATCGCCGACGCCGTGAAGGAAGCCACGGAAGCGGACGCCAAGTGGGCGCCGAAGCTGCGGGCCCTGAAGGCGGACGACGACCTGACGGTCTCGGACCGGGACTGGTCGGACGCGCAGTCGGACATGGGCGGGGTGAAGGAGGCGGGCAAGAGCTACCTCGACTCCCTGCCGCAGCCGCCCAGGGACGGCAGTCCGAAGGACAACGCGAACTGGTGGAAGGGGCTGGACGCGGAGCAGCAGGCGGCCTGGCTGTCCCTCCGGCCCGAGGCGGTGGGCGCGCTCGACGGGCTGCCCTCCACGGTGCGCGACGAGGCGAACCGGGTGGTCCTCGCGGAGAAGCACGGCCAGTACCAGACGGAGCTGAATTCCATACCGAAGCCGCCCGCCAACGAGTGGACGTGGATCACCGCCGGTATGTACCCGGCGAAGGTGCACACCGACGAGTGGATGGCGTGGGACAGGCAGCACGGGGACCGGTACAGGGAACTCACGGGCGCCCTGAAGGGCATGGACGCCATCCAGGGACGCTTCGACCGGACGGGGATCAAGGGCACGCCGGAGGCCTACCTGCTCGGCTTCAGCCCCGAGGGCAACGGCCGGGCGATCGTCGCCAACGGGAACCCGGACACGGCCGACCACCAGGCGGTCTACGTGCCGGGTACGACGGCGAACCTGAGCGGCATCGACGGCGACATCAAGCGGATGGAACGGCTCTGGAGCGTGGCCAACGGTGCCGACAACGGCTCGGTCTCCACGGTCACCTGGCTCGGCTACGACGCCCCTCAGGACATCGTCAAGGACTCGCCGTTCAGTCATTACGCGAATGACGGCGCCCCGGCCTACAACCGCTTCCTCGACGGCCTCGACGCGTCACGTGCGGTCGACTCGGACCCGCACCGCACGGCGATCGGCCACTCGTACGGCACGACCCTCATCGGCTCGGCGGCCCGGCAGGGAGACCTGAACGCCGACGACGTGATCCTCGCGGGCAGCCCCGGCGTGCAGGTGCCGAAGGCGGAGCAGCTGGACGTCCCCAAGGGGCACGTCTGGAACGAGGAGGCCGACGGGGACCCGGTCCCGGACATCGGCCGGTTCGGACACGGCGGGACCGACTGGGACGGTCCGTTCCAGATCCCCAGTGACCCGACCTTCGGCGCCAACCAGATGACCACGGACGGCTCGGGTCACAGCGACTACTGGAACGAGGGCTCCACGAGCCTGGAGAACCAGGCGCTGGTCGTCGCCGGAGAGCCGGAGCACGTCAAGCTGAAGCCGCCACCGAACCCCACTCCCGGAGTGCGCTAGTCAGATGAAGATCAAGGCGGGCGCAACCGCGCTCCTCGTGTCCCTCGCCCTCACGACCCTCTCTGGATGCAGCATGACCGATGCCAAGGATTCCGACAGCCTTCCGTCCGCGGGCGTTTCCACCACGTCCGACGCGCTGGACGCGGCGGAGAAGGTCTCCAGCGAGCTCTACGACCTGATCGGCCTCAAGGGGAAGGCGACCCAGCCGGGCCCCGGTGTCAACGAGTGCTCCGGCAAGGACCCGGAGAAGTACTTCACCACGTTCCACGCGTGGACCTTCACCCCTGCGTCGCCCGAGCAGCTCGCCGGCGTGATGGAGCGGCTCAAGGCGGAGATGCCGAAGCACGGCTGGAAGATCGTCGATTTCGGGCCCGACACCAGTCAGAGCAAGAGCGTCACGATCACCGCCGACAACGACGCCAGGAAGCACAGCGTCAAGATCGCCCACTGGGCCAACGAGAACCCGCCGAAGCTGAACGTGTTCCTCGTCTCCGGCTGCTACCAGGTCCCGGAGGGCGACAAGGTCGACTAGTGCCGAACGCACGACGGCCCCCGGCACCGTCGTGCCGGGGGCCGTCGGTTTCCCGTGGGGGGGTTACGGGAGGTTGCGGGCCATGACGATGCGCTGGACCTGGTTGGTGCCTTCGTAGATCTGGGTGATCTTGGCGTCGCGCATCATGCGCT
>NZ_JBEZHV010000040.1:0-43898 GCF_040650755.1 Streptomyces sp. NPDC048623 | reverse complement strand
GACCCTCACTCGCCGCCTCCACCATCTCCAGGCACTCCTCGAAGCCGCCCAGATCACCGTAATAGGGGTCCGGTACGTCGACGGGAGCGGCCCGCGCGCGTTCCTGGCCCGGCCTGTCGGTCTGTCCGGCCCGGGCCCGGAAAGCCGTACGGGAGGGGCGGCCGCGCCACCCCTCCCGTACCGCTCACTCCTCCGAGGCCGTGCCCTCGTCGCCGTCGCCGTCGCCGTCCTCGGCGTCGGGCCGCTCCGCCTCCGCGCCGCCGGGGGCCGCCTCCGGGCCCGGCTGCTGGGGCTTGGGCGGGCGGGTCCGCTCGCTGGGGGCGTCGCGGAGGTACGAGGCGTCGCCGCCCTCCGTCGCCACACCGGGTCCCTGACCCTGGCCCGGTCCCTGACCGGGGTCGCGGCGGCGCAGATAGCGCTCGAACTCGCGGGCGATGGCCTCGCCGGAGGCCTCCGGCAGCTCCGCCGTGTCCCGCGCCTCCTCCAGGGTCTGCACGTACTCGGCGACCTCGCTGTCCTCGGCGGCCAGCTGGTCCACGCCCAGCTGCCAGGCCCGCGCGTCCTCGGGCAGCTCGCCCAGCGGGATGCGCAGGCCGAGCAGGTCCTCCAGGCGGTTGAGCAGGGCCAGGGTCGCCTTCGGGTTCGGCGGCTGCGACACGTAGTGCGGGACCGCGGCCCACAGGCTCACCGCGGGGACCCCGGCGTGCGTGCAGGCCTCCTGGAGGATGCCGACGATGCCGGTCGGACCCTCGTAGCGGGTCTCCTCCAGGTCCATCGTGCGCGCCAGGTCGGGGTCGGAGGTGACGCCGCTGACCGGAACCGGACGGGTGTGCGGGGTGTCACCGAGCAGCGCGCCCAGGATCACCACCATCTCGACGCCCATCTCGTGGGCGAAGCCGAGCAGCTCGTTGCAGAACGAACGCCAGCGCATCGACGGCTCGATCCCGCGCACGAGGACCAGGTCGCGGGGCTTGTCACCGCCGATCCGCACCACGGAGAGCCGGGTCGTCGGCCAGGTGATCTTCCGCACGCCGCCGTCCAGCCACACCGTGGGCCGGTTGACCTGGAAGTCGTAGTAGTCCTCGGCGTCCAGCGCCGCGAACACCTCGCCCTTCCACTCCCGGTCCAGATGGGCGACCGCGGCGGAGGCGGCGTCACCGGCGTCGTTCCAGCCCTCGAACGCGGCCACCATGACCGGGTCGATCAGCTCGGGAACCCCCTCGAGCTCGATCACCCAGCGCCTCCTTCGTCGAAGTTCCTGTCGTACGGACCAACCTTATGCCTTGCGGGCGTCCCCTCGGCCTTGATCGGCTACCCAGGAACGCGGCCCGGCACACGGGGCACACGGGACACGCGTAAGGGGCGGTCTCCATCGAGACCGCCCCTTACCGCCCCGCGGGGGGTGGCTACTTGGCGCGCAGCATGTCCTCGACCCTGCCGCGGATCGCGTCGTCCGCGAGGCCGCGGATGGTCAGGGTGGTGCGGCGGCGCAGCACGTCGTCCGCGGTCTCGGCCCACTCGTGGTCGCGGGCGTAGGCGACCTGGGCCCAGATCTCCGGGGCGTCGGGGTGGACGCGCTCGGCGAGCTCCGGGTTCTCGTTCGCCATCCGGGCGATGCCGAAGGCGAGCGAACCGTAGTGGGTGGCCAGGTGCTTGGCGGTGTCGGCGGCCATCCGCGGGCCGGGCGCCGGGCCGTCCACGAGCAGCCGGTGGGCCACCGCGCTGGGGTTGGCGATGCCCGGCAGCGGCAGCCGCTTCGGCAGCGCGGAGACCGGCTCGTAGTCCTCGCCGAGCGGCCGGCCCGGCAGCGCCTCCAGCTTCTTCATGATGGTGCGGCCGATGTGCCGGAAGGTGGTCCACTTGCCGCCGGCCACCGACAGCATGCCGCCGCGGCCCTCGGTGACGACCGTCTCGCGCTTGGCCTTCGAGGTGTCGCCGGGACCGCCCGGGAGCACCCGCAGGCCCGCGAAGGCGTAGGTGATCAGGGAGCGGTCGAGCTGCTGGTCGCGGATCGAGAAGGCGGCCTCGTCCAGGATCTGGGCGATGTCCTTGTCGTTGACCGCGACCTCGCCCGGGTCGCCCTCGTACTCCTCGTCGGTGGTGCCGAGCAGGAGCATGTCCTCCCAGGGGAGGGCGAAGGTGATCCGGTACTTGTCGATCGGGGTGGCCAGCGCGGCCTTCCACGGGGAGGTGCGCTTGAGGACCAGGTGCGCGCCCTTGGAGAGACGGATGGAGGGCGCCGCGTTCGGGTCCTCCATCCTGCGCAGGTGGTCGACCCACGGACCGGTGGCGTTGAGCACCAGGCGGGCGTCGACGCCGAACTCCTCGCCCGACAGGCGGTCGCGGAGCTCGGCGCCGGTGACCCGGCCCCGGGTGAAGCGGAGGCCGGTGACCTCGGCGTGGTTGAGCACGACCGCGCCGGAGTCGACCGCCGCGCGCACCGTCATCAGCGCCATGCGGGCGTCGTTCATCTGGTCGTCGCCGTAGACGGCGACGGCCTTCAGGTTGTCGGTGCGCAGCTCCGGCACGTCCTGGGCGGCCTTGGCGGGGCTCAGCAGGTGGCCGACGCCGTCGCCGAACGCGGACAGCGCGCTGTAGGCGAAGACACCGGCGCCCAGCTTGGCCGCGCCGTGCGGGCCGCCCTTGTAGACGGGCAGGTAGAAGGTGAGCGGGTTGGACAGGTGGGGGGCCACCTGGCGGGAGACCGCGCGCCGCTCGAAGTGGTTCTCGGCGACGAGCTTGACCGCGCCGGTCTGCAGGTAGCGCAGACCGCCGTGGAGCAGCTTGGAGGAGGCGGAGGAGGTGGCGCCGGCGAAGTCGCCGGCGTCCACCAGGGCCACCCGCAGCCCGGACTGCGCGGCGTGCCAGGCGGTGGAGATGCCCAGGATGCCGCCGCCGATCACCAGGAGGTCGTACGTCGCCTTGGACAGCTGCTCCCTGGTCTCTGCGCGGGTCGGAAGCGAACCGGAAGCCGGGTGCATCCCCAGGGAGGGGAGGCTCTGCAGGGTGGTCATCGCGAATTGCTCCTCGTCAGTTCTCTTCTGCTTCGATCCAGCCCATGGAGCGCTCTACGGCCTTGAGCCAGTTCTTGTACTCGCTGTCGCGCTTGTCGGCGTCCATGCGAGGGGTCCATTCGGCGGCCCGGCGCCAGTTGGCGCGCAGGGCGTCGGTGTCCGGCCAGAAGCCGACGGCCAGACCGGCGGCGTAGGCGGCGCCGAGGCAGGTGGTCTCGGCGACCATCGGGCGCACCACGGGGGCGTCCAGGAAGTCGGAGAGGGTCTGCATCAGCAGGTTGTTGGAGGTCATGCCGCCGTCGACCTTGAGGGCGGTCAGCTCGACGCCCGAGTCCTTGGTCATGGCGTCGGTGATCTCGCGGGTCTGCCAGGCGGTGGCCTCCAGGACGGCACGGGCGATGTGCGCCTTGGTGACGTAGCGGGTGAGGCCGGCGATGACACCGCGGGCGTCGGAGCGCCAGTACGGGGCGAACAGGCCGGAGAAGGCCGGCACGAAGTAGGCGCCGCCGTTGTCCTCGACGGAGGAGGCGAGGGTCTCGATCTCGGCCGCGGACTTGATCAGGCCCATCTGGTCGCGCATCCACTGGACGAGCGAGCCGGTGACGGCGATGGAGCCCTCCAGGGCGTAGACCGGCTTCTGGTCGCCGATCTGGTAGCCGACGGTGGTCAGCAGGCCGCTGTAGGAGTTGATGATCTTGTCGCCGGTGTTCAGCAGCATGAACGTTCCGGTGCCGTACGTGGACTTGGCCTCGCCCTCGGCGAAGCAGGTCTGGCCGAACAGGGCGGCCTGCTGGTCGCCGAGCGCGGAGGCGACCGGGACGCCGTCGAGGACGCCGCCCTTGACGGCGCCGTACACCTCGGCGGAGGAACGGATCTCCGGCAGCACGGCGGCCGGGATCTCCATGGACTGCAGGATCTTCTCGTCCCAGCCCATGGTGTGCAGGTTCATCAGGAGGGTGCGCGAGGCGTTGGTGACGTCGGTGACGTGCACGCCGCCCTCGGTGCCACCGGTCAGGTTCCAGATGACCCAGGAGTCCATGGTGCCGAAGAGGATCTCGCCGCGCTCGGCGCGCTCGCGCAGTCCCTCGACGTTGTCGAGCAGCCAGCGGACCTTGGGGCCGGAGAAGTACGAGGCGAGGGGGAGGCCGGTCTCGCGGCGGAAGCGGTCCTGGCCGACGTTGCGGCCGAGCTCCTTGCACAGGGCGTCGGTGCGGGTGTCCTGCCACACGAGCGCGTTGTGCACCGGCTCACCGGTGTTCTTGTCCCACATCAGCGTGGTCTCACGCTGGTTGGTGATGCCGATCGCCTTGACGTCGGCGGCGGTGATCCCCGCCTTGGCGATGGCGCCGGCGACGACCTCCTGGACGTTGGTCCAGATCTCGGTGGCGTCGTGCTCGACCCAGCCCGGCTTCGGGAAGATCTGCTCGTGCTCCTTCTGGTCGACGGAGACGATGCGTCCGTCCTTGTCGAAGACGATGCAGCGCGACGAGGTGGTGCCCTGGTCGATGGCGGCGATGAACGGGCCGGCGGTGTGGGCGTCGGTCACGGTGAACTCCAAGGGGAAGTCTGGAAGAAGGACGGCTCAGGCGAACGCGATGTTGTAGATACCCGCGGCGAGGGCGCCGCCGATCAGCGGACCGGCGACCGGGATCCAGGCGTAGCTCCAGTCGGAGCCGCCCTTGTTCGGCAGCGGGAGGAGGGCGTGCACGATGCGCGGACCGAGGTCGCGGGCGGGGTTGATGGCGTAGCCGGTCGGGCCGCCGAGCGAGAGACCGATGGAGACCACGACGAAGGCGGTGATCAGGGCGCCGATGACGCCGAGGCCCTTGCCGCTGTCGTTGAGGCCCTGGGTGAGCACGGCGAGCACCAGCACCACGGTGCCGATGATCTCGGTGGCCAGGTTCTGCCAGGTGTTACGGATCTCCGGGCCGGTCGAGAAGATGCCGAGCACCGGACCGGGGCCCTCGACGGGCTTCTCGCTCACCGTCTCGGGGTCCGTGAGGTGGGCCCGGAACTGCCCGTAGTACGTGATCCATACCAGCGCCGCACCGATCATGGCGCCGAGCAGCTGACCGGCGATGTACACCGGCACGTTGCTCCAGTCGCCGTCCTTGATCGCTATCGCGACCGTGACGGCGGGGTTCAGATGGGCGCCGGAGAGGGAAGCGGTCATGTAGACCGCCGTCATGACGGCGAAGCCCCACCCGAAGGTGATCGCGAGCCAGCCCGCGCCGCGGGCCTTGGAGCTCTTGAGCGTGACGGCGGCGCAGACACCGCCGCCGAGCAGGATGAGTACGGCGGTACCGATGGTCTCGCCGATGAAGATGTCGGAGCTGGACACCCGCGACTCCTTTGTCCTTCGTCCAGGGGAAGGCGAACCACGGGTGACTCCGGTGGTCCGCGCCCTCACATGAGGGCGTTGCCGGCCCTTGGCACTGTCACACCCTAGCGTGTATTGCCGGTAGCTGTTCGACAATGCCGACCGATGAACGGAAGTTTTGCGTCACGGTTAACAGCGCGTCAAGGGTCGCGGGCGCGAAAAACCCGCCGATAACGCGATCGTTACCGACGGGTTTCAGGGGTGTCCGGGCGCGGTCGCCGCGTACGTCAGAAGCGGCCCGCCCCGAGGTCGCGGGAGACCGCACGGGCGCAGTCGCGGACCGCGGCCACCAGCTCCGAGCGCAGCTCGCCGCCCGAGCAGACCCGCTCCACGGCGCCGGTGATGGCCACCGCGCCCACCGGCATCCGGCGCCGGTCGTGGATCGGCGCGGCCACCGAGGCCACGCCCTCCCAGGTCTCCTCCACGTCGGCGGCCCAGCCGCGCGCCCGGGTCAGGTCGAGCAGCGTCTCGAAGTCCGCGAGCTCCGTGACCGTACGGGGCGTGTAGGGCTTGCGCTCGACCTCCACGACCTCGCTGTGCGCCACCGGGTCGTAGGCCGACAGGACCTTGCCCAGGGCCGTGGAGTGCAGCGGCTGCATGGCGCCGACCTCCAGGACCTGACGGCTGTCGTCGGGCCGGAAGACATGGTGGACGATCAGCACGCCGCTCTGGTGGAGCACGCCCAGGTGCACGCTCTCGCCGCTGGAGCGGGCCAGGTCGTCGGTCCACACCAGGGCCCGGGCGCGCAGCTCGTGCACGTCCAGATAGCTGTTGCCGAGGCGCAGCAGCTCCGCGCCCAGCTGGTAGCGCCCGGAGGCGGGGTCCTGCTCCACGAAGCCCTCCGCCTGGAGGGTGCGCAGGATGCCGTGCGCCGTCCCCTTGGCGAGACCCAGGGACGAGGCGATGTCGGACAGGCCGAGCCGGCGCTCGCCGCCCGCGAGCAGTCGCAGCATCGCCGCCGCCCGTTCAAGCGACTGGATGTTCTTCGCCATCGCCCGGCCTTTCTCCTCACATGCTGTTCGACAATGCTGAACACTATCGGTCGATGCCGACCTTGTGTCACACCTGACAGTGTCGGACAAGAACGGGCCGGACCGGGAGTCCCCGGACACAGGATGCCGTCCACCAGCTGGAACCCCATGCCCACCCCGGCCCTCGCACGGTTAGTCTGGGCCCGTGCACCCTCTGCCGAGCGTGCAAAGCCGACAGCCGTCGCATCCCAGGGAGCCCTATCCATGGCCTCGTCGCCGACCCCTTCCGCCGACCTCCGCAGCCGAGCGGCAGCGCTCCGCGAAGCACTCGCCACCCGAGTCGTCGTCGCCGACGGCGCGATGGGCACCATGCTCCAGGCCCAGGACCCCACCCTCGAGGACTTCCAGCAGCTCGAGGGCTGCAACGAGATCCTCAACATCACCCGGCCCGACATCGTCTCCTCCGTGCACCGCGCGTACTTCTCCGCCGGTGTCGACTGCGTCGAGACCAACACCTTCGGCGCCAACCTCGCGGCCCTCGGCGAGTACGACATCGCCGAGCGCGTCCACGAGCTGTCCGAGGCCGGCGCCCGGATCGCCCGCGAGGTCGCCGACGAGTTCACCGCGAGCACCGGACAGCAGCGCTGGGTGCTCGGCTCCATCGGCCCGGGCACCAAGCTGCCGACCCTCGGCCACGCCCCGTACCGCGCACTCCGCGACGCGTACCAGCAGAACGCCGAGGGCCTGATCACCGGCGGCGCCGACGCGCTGCTCATCGAGACCACCCAGGACCTGCTGCAGACCAAGGCCTCGGTCATCGGCGCCCGGCGCGCCCTCGACGCCCTCGGCGCGGACGTCCCGCTGATCTGCTCCGTCACGGTCGAGACCACCGGCACCATGCTCCTCGGCTCCGAGATCGGTGCCGCCCTGACGGCCCTGGAGCCGCTGGGCATCGACATGATCGGCCTCAACTGCGCCACCGGCCCGGCCGAGATGAGCGAGCACCTGCGCTATCTCGCCCGCCACTCGCGCATCCAGCTGTCCTGCATGCCGAACGCCGGCCTGCCGGTCCTCACCGCCGACGGCGCCCACTACCCGCTCTCCCCGGCCGAGCTCGCCGACGCCCAGGAGACCTTCGTCCGCGAGTACGGCCTGTCCCTCGTCGGCGGCTGCTGCGGTACGACCCCGGAGCACCTGCGCCAGGTCGTCGAGCGGGTCCGCGGCCTGGCCCCGGCCGCGCGCGAGCCGCGCCCCGAGCCGGGCGCCGCCTCCCTGTACCAGACCGTGCCGTTCCGCCAGGACACCTCGTACCTCGCCATCGGCGAGCGCACCAACGCCAACGGATCGAAGAAGTTCCGCGAGGCCATGCTCGACGAGCGCTGGGACGACTGCGTCGAGATGGCCCGCGAGCAGATCCGCGAGGGCGCGCACATGCTCGACCTCTGCGTGGACTACGTCGGCCGCGACGGTGTCCGCGACATGGAGGAGCTGGCCGGCCGCTTCGCCACCGCCTCCACCCTGCCGATCGTGCTGGACTCCACCGAGGTGGAGGTCCTGCGGGCCGGTCTGGAGAAGCTGGGCGGCCGCGCGGTCATCAACTCCGTCAACTACGAGGACGGCGACGGCCCCGAGTCCCGCTTCGCCAAGGTCACCCGGCTCGCCCAGGAGCACGGCGCGGCGCTCATCGCGCTGACCATCGACGAGCAGGGCCAGGCCCGTACGGTCGAGAACAAGGTCGCCATCGCCGAGCGGCTCATCGACGACCTCACGGGCAACTGGGGCATCCACGAGTCCGACATCCTCATCGACACCCTGACCTTCACCATCTGTACCGGGCAGGAGGAGTCCCGCAAGGACGGCGTCGCCACCATCGAGGCGATCCGCGAGCTCAAGCGCCGCCACCCCGACGTGCAGACGACCCTCGGACTCTCCAACATCTCCTTCGGGCTCAACCCGGCCGCCCGCATCCTGCTGAACTCCGTCTTCCTCGACGAGTGCGTCAAGGCGGGCCTGGACTCGGCCATCGTCCACGCGTCGAAGATCCTGCCGATCGCCCGCTTCGACGAGGAGCAGGTGACCACCGCCCTCGACCTGATCTACGACCGGCGCACCGCGGACTACGACCCGCTGCAGAAGCTGATGGCCCTCTTCGAGGGCGCCACCGCCAAGTCCCTGAAGGCCGGCAAGACCGAGGAACTCCTCGCCCTGCCGCTGGAGGAGCGCCTGAAGCGGCGGATCATCGACGGCGAGAAGAACGGCCTGGAGGCGGACCTCGACGAGGCCCTGGCCACCACGCCCGCCCTCGACATCGTCAACAACACGCTGCTCGACGGCATGAAGGTGGTCGGCGAGCTGTTCGGCTCCGGCCAGATGCAGCTGCCGTTCGTGCTCCAGTCCGCCGAGGTCATGAAGACCGCGGTGGCCTATCTGGAGCCGCACATGGAGAAGTCCGACAGCGAGGGCAAGGGCACCATCGTCCTGGCCACCGTCCGCGGCGACGTCCACGACATCGGCAAGAACCTCGTCGACATCATCCTCTCCAACAACGGCTACAACGTGGTCAACCTGGGCATCAAGCAGCCCGTCTCCGCGATCCTGGAGGCCGCCGAGGAGCACCGGGCCGACGTCATCGGCATGTCCGGTCTCCTGGTGAAGTCCACCGTGATCATGAAGGAGAACCTGGAGGAGCTGAACCAGCGCGAGCTGGCCGCCAAGTACCCGGTGATCCTCGGTGGCGCCGCCCTCACCCGCGCCTACGTCGAGCAGGACCTCCACGAGATCTACCAGGGCGAGGTCCGCTACGCCCGCGACGCCTTCGAGGGCCTGCGCCTGATGGACGCCCTCGTCGCCGTCAAGCGCGGCGTCCCCGGAGCCGTACTCCCCGAGCTGAAGCAGCGGCGGGTCGCCGTCGGCGGCGCCGGCCTCCAGGTCGACGAGCCGGAGCCGGGCGGCCGTTCCGACGTCGCCACCGACAACCCGGTGCCCACCCCGCCGTTCTGGGGCACCCGTGTCGTCAAGGGCATCCCGCTCAAGGACTACGCCTCCTGGCTCGACGAGGGCGCGCTCTTCAAGGGCCAGTGGGGCCTCAAGCAGAACCGGGCCGGCGACGGGCCGTCGTACGAGGAGCTCGTCGAGTCCGAGGGCCGGCCGCGGCTGCGCGGCTGGCTGGACCGGCTCCACACGGAGAACCTCCTCGAAGCGGCCGTCGTGCACGGCTACTTCCCCTGCGTCTCCAAGGGCGACGACCTGATCATCCTCGACGAGGCCGGCAACGAGCGCACCCGCTTCACCTTCCCGCGTCAGCGCCGCGGCCGCCGGCTCTGCCTGGCGGACTTCTTCCGCCCGGAGGAGTCCGGCGAGACCGATGTCGTCGGCCTCCAGGTCGTCACCGTCGGCTCGAAGATCGGCGAGGCCACGGCCAAGCTCTTCGCGTCCGACTCCTACCGCGACTACCTGGAGCTGCACGGCCTCTCCGTGCAGCTGGCCGAGGCCCTCGCCGAGTACTGGCACGCGCGCGTGCGGGCCGAGCTGGGCTTCGGCGGGGAGGACCCCGAGGACGTCCGCGACATGTTCGACCTCAAGTACCGCGGCGCGCGCTTCTCGCTCGGTTACGGCGCCTGCCCCGACCTGGAGGACCGGGCGAAGATCGCCGAGCTCCTGGAGCCGGAGCGGATCGGCGTCCACCTCTCCGAGGAGTTCCAGCTGCACCCCGAGCAGTCCACCGACGCCATCGTCATCCACCACCCGGAGGCGAAGTACTTCAACGCCCGGTGACGGCTCCATCGACGCCCGGTGACGGGGCCGGAAGTAATCCCTGCGTCTGATGTGAAGCGGACGTATACTGGTCGGTCCAGTGCAGGCCGGCGCCCACCCCCGTACCGGGGAGGGCGACCGGCCTCTTCGTCCCTCCAAGGAGGTGTGCCGGATGACCAGTACGGTCCCCGCGTCGCTGTTCCGTACCGACGGCGGCTCCGCGCTGCAGGCGGTCTTCCTCGACATGGACGGCACCCTCGTCGACACCGAGGGCTTCTGGTGGGACGCGGAGGTGGAGGTCTTCGCGGACCTCGGGCACCGGCTCGACGAGTCCTGGCGGGACGTCGTGGTCGGCGGGCCCATGACCCGCAGCGCCGGCTATCTGATCGAGTCCACCGGCGCCGACATCACCCTGGCCGAGCTCACCGTCCTGCTCAACGAGAAGTTCGAGCAGCGCATCGACCGGGGCGTGCCGCTGATGCCGGGCGCCGACCGGCTGCTCACCGAGCTGGCCCGGCACAACATCCCCACCGCCCTGGTCTCCGCCTCGCACCGGCAGATCATCGACCGGGTGCTCGCCTCGCTCGGGCGCGACCGCTTCGGGCTGACCGTCGCGGGCGACGAGGTGGGCCGTACCAAGCCGCACCCGGAGCCCTATCTGACCGCCGCCCGCGGCTTCGGCGCCGACCCCGCCCTGTGCGCCGTCGTCGAGGACACCGCGACCGGCGTCGCGGCCGCCGAGGCGGCCGGCTGCCGGGTCGTCGCCGTGCCCTCCGTCGCCCCGATCACGCCCTCCGCGGGCCGTGTCGTGGTGCGTTCCCTGGAGGAGGTCGACGTGCCCTTCCTGCGCACCCTGATCGCCTCTCCCGGCGCGGAGCGCAACGCGTTCTGAGCCACCCGGCTTCGCTTCCGGAAACGAACAGGCCATCCGCCCGAAAGAACCCTGAGTGACCTTGGTCACCCAGCGTGCCTGACGGTGGGTGGCCTTTCTGTGCGCGGTGTCCGGAAACCGGCGGTTACACCCGGCCCATGTGTCCCGATTCGCTCAGGCGCGTACGAATCATTCCCCTGCATGACTATCGAACCCTCCGTATTCATGCGCGGCCCCCGGCGGTCGCCGCGGTTGCTTCCGTCCAGTGGCACCGACGCCGCCCACTACGCTTTCGCGAGTACTCCGCCGCACCCCACTGCGTGCCCCGGCGCACCACCCAAGTCGCCGCGTACACAGGACCGATCGCACCCCCATCCCGGCCCGATCGCCACCGCCCCGACCGGGCGGCCGACGGAGTGACCAAGCCGCTGTACCAGTGCCGGCCGTCACCCCGTGCCGGATGAGGAGAACGTCCCTGATGAACCGCAAGACCCTGGTGCTGCCCGCCATGGCCGCCCTGCTCACCCCGCTGCTCGCCGGTTGCGGGGGAGGGGACGAGAGCCGAGCGATCGTCGTCGGCACCACGGACCAGTTCGTCACCACCGAGGACGCCCCCGCACCGCTCGACCCGGCCTACGCCTACGACACCGGCGCCTGGAACATCCTGCGGCAGACCCTGCAGACCCTGATGCACGCCCCGCGCGGCGGCGGCGCGCCGGTCCCCGACGCCGCCGAGAGCTGCGGCTTCTCCGACAAGGAGAGCGAGAGCTACCGCTGCAAGCTGCGCGAGGGCCTCACCTTCGCCGACGGCACCCCGATGACCGCCGCGGACGTCAAGTTCTCCGTCGAGCGCGTCCTCGCCATCAAGTCCGACAACGGAACGGCCGCGCTGCTCTCCAACATCGACACCGTGGAGACCGCGGGCGACCGCGAGGTGATCTTCCACCTCAGGACGCCCGACGCCACATTCCCGTACAAGCTGTCCACGCCCGTCGCCGGCATCCTCAGCAAGGCCAAGTACGACGGCAAGGCGCTGCGCGAGGGCTTCGACGTCGACGGCTCCGGCCCGTACACCCTGAAGACCGAGGTCTCCGGCGACAAGGCCACCAGGTTCGTCTTCACCAAGAACGCCAAGTACAAGGGTGACGTCACCCTGCGCAACGACAAGGTCGAACTGCGCACCTTCGCCGACTCCGACAGCATGGACAAGGCGCTGCGCGCCGACGACATCGACGTGACCGCCCGCGCCCTGTCGCAGCCGCAGATCCGCGAGCACACCGACAAGCCCCAGGAAGGCATCAACCTCACCGAGGTGCCCGGCCTGGAGATCCGCTACCTCGCCTTCAATACCAAGGCCCCCGCCGTCAAGGAGAAGGCCGTCCGGCAGGCCATGGCATCCGTGGTCGACCGCGGCCGGCTCATCGAGCAGGTCTACGGCCCCACCGCCGAGCCGCTCTACTCGCTGATCCCCTCCAGCATCACCGGCCACGCCACCTCGTTCATCGACACCTACGGCGAGCCCGATTCGGCGAAGGCCGCCAAGCTGCTGCGCGACGCCGGCGTGAAGACCCCCGTCCCGGTCACCCTGCACTACACCACCGACCACTACGGCGCCGAGACGGCCAAGGAGTTCGCGACGCTGAGCGCCCAGCTCAACGCCAGCAAGCTCTTCGACGCGAAGATCCAGGGCACCGAGTGGTCCAAGTTCCGCCCGGCGCAGAAGCGCGGCGACTACGCCGTCTACGGCCTCGGCTGGTTCCCCGACTACCCGGACCCGGACAACTACGTCGCGCCGTTCCTCGACAGCGACAACTTCCTCAACACTCCCTACGTCAACCAGTCCGTCCGTGACCGGCTGATCCCGCAGTCGCGCCGCCAGGCCGACCGCACCGCCGCGGCCCCGGTCTTCGAGCAGATCCAGAAGATCGTCGCCAAGGACGTCCCGGTGCTGCCGCTGTGGCAGGGCAAGCAGTACGTCGCCGCCCGCGACGACATCACCGGCGTCGAGTGGGCGCTGAACACCTCCTCCGACCTGCTCCTGTGGGAGCTGGGCCGCGGCACCGCCTGACCCCTTCGTTGTACCGGCCGCGCACTGCCCGCGCGGCCGGCCTGGCAAGAGATCAAGAGGCAAGTTCTGTGAAGGCACACAACAAGTGGCTGACCGCCCCGCTCGCCGCGGGCCTGGCCGCGACCCTGCTCAGCGGCTGCGGCACCGAAAAGGGCGGCGGCTCCGGCGACGCCGGGCCCACCGTCGTGGTCGGCATGTCGGACGAGATCGTCGCGACCGACCCGGCCGCCGGTTACGACCCCGGTTCCTGGCTGCTGTTCAACAACGTCTTCCAGTCCCTGCTCGCCTTCCCCAAGGGCGGCTCCGAGCCCGAGCCCGACGCCGCCGACCAGTGCGCCTTCTCCGGCGGCAGCAAGGTCTACACCTGCACCCTGCGCGAGGGCCTGAAGTTCTCCAACGGCAACCCGCTCACCTCGGAGGACGTCAAGTTCTCCTTCGAGCGCGCCCTGAAGATCGCCGACCCCAACGGCCCGGCCCCGCTGCTCTCCTCGATCGCCTCCATCGAGGCCCCCGACGAGAAGACCGTCGTCTTCAAGCTGAAGGTCGCCGACGCCACCTTCCCCAGCAAGATCGCCTCCGGCGCTGGCTCGATCGTCGACCACAGCGCGTACCCGGCCGACGCGCTGCGCACCGACGGCAAGGCGGTCGGCTCCGGCCCGTACAAGCTGGACTCGTTCAGCCCGTCCGAGGCCGTCTTCTCCGCCAACACCGGCTACCAGGGCACCGCCAAGCGGAAGAACGGCGGTGTCACGCTCAAGCTCTACCGCGGCGACCGCGAGGCCCTGTCCAAGGCCCTCTCCGACGGTGACGTCGACGTCGCCTACCGAGGCCTCTCCGCCGACGACATCGCCGCCCTGGAGAACGCCCAGAACGACGCCGACGGCATCCAGGTCGTCCAGGGCTCCAGCGCCGAGGTCCAGCACCTGGTCTTCAACGTCAAGGACCCGGTCGTCGGCAAGCTCGGCGTCCGCAAGGCCATCGCCCACCTCGTCGACCGCGAGGCGCTCGTCCAGAACGTCTACAAGTCGACCGCGACGCCGCTGTACTCCATCGTCCCGGCCGGCATCGCCGGACACGCCACCTCGTTCTTCGACACCTACGGCGCGCCCGACACGGCCAAGGCGAGGCAGGCGCTGCGCAAGGACGGCATCGACGGCAAGGTCGAGCTCACCCTCTGGTCCACCCCGAACCGCTTCGGTCCCTCCACCGACCAGATGATGGAGGCCATAGCCGGGCAGCTCAACGCCAGCGGCCTGTTCGAGGCCAAGGTCCAGTCCGTGCCCTACGAGCAGTACGAGAAGGACATCGACGCCGGCAAGTACGGCGTGTACGTCCGCGGCTGGGTGCCCGACTACCCGGACGCCGACAACTTCACCTCCCCGTTCTTCGGCGACGACAACGTCCTCGGCAACCGCTACCAGAACGCCGTGATCAGCGGCGAGCTGCTGCCGGCCGTCGCCGCCTCGCCCGACCGGTCCCAGACCGGCTCCACGTACAACAAGGTCCAGGACCTCGTCGCCGACGAGCTCCCGCTGCTTCCGCTGTGGCAGGGCAAGCAGTACGCCGTCGCCCGCGAGGGCGTCACCGGTCTCGAATGGACCCTGGACGCCTCCACCGTCTTCCGCTTCTGGGAGATCAAGAAGGGCTGACCGGGCCTCGGTACGGCGAAGGGCCCGGCGCGCGACTCGCGCGCCGGGCCCTCCCGCGTACCGGCCCGGACGCCGCCGGACCGGACGTCACCGGCCCGGACGCCGCCGGACCGGACGGTCACTGCGCGCCGGGGCGCACCAGACCGCTCTCGTACGCGTACACCGCGGCCTGCACCCGGTCGCGCAGGCCCAGCTTCGTCAGCACATGCCCGACATGGGTCTTCACCGTCGTCTCGCTGACGAACAGGTCCGCCGCGATCTCCGCGTTCGACAGGCCCCGCGCCACCAGCTTCAGCACCTCGACCTCGCGGTCGGTCAGCGTGTTCAGGGTGTCGGGCACCTGCTCCTCGCCCGACGGCAGATGCGCCGAGTACTTGTCGAGCAGCCGCCTGGTGATCGACGGCGCCAGCATCGCCTCGCCCGCCGCCACCACCCGGATCGCCTGCACCAGCTCCGTCGCCGGCGCGTCCTTCAGGAGGAAGCCGCTCGCCCCCGCCTTCAGCGCCTCCACCACGTACTCGTCCAGGTCGAAGGTGGTCAGCACCAGGACCTTCGCCGGCCCGTCCCGGCCGGGGCCGGTGATCTGCCGGGTCGCCTCGACCCCGTCCATCCGCGGCATCCGGATGTCCATGAGCACCACATCGGGCTGCAGCGCCCGCACCTGGTCCAGGGCCTGGAGACCGTCCCCGGCCTCACCCACCACCGCGATGTCCTGCTCGGCCTCCAGGATCATCCGGAAACCGGTGCGCAGCAGCGGCTGGTCGTCGACCAGTAGGACGCGGATAGCCACGGACAACTCCTCAGGAGCTCAGACGGCGGGCGGAACCCGGTCCATTCTGCCCTGACCGCCCTGACCGGGGTCCCCCGACTCCACCGGGCGCGCGGGCACCACCGGCAGCGGATACACCGGGGGAGTGCCGCCGAACTCCGGACACACCGCCTGGTGGTCGCACCAGCCGCACAGCTTCGTCGGCCGCGGCCGCCAGTCCCCCGACTCCGTCGCCAGCCGGATCGCCTCCCACAGCGCGTGCAGCTTGCGCTCCACCCGCAGCAGATCGGCCTCCACCGGGTCGTACGTCATGACGTCGCCGCTGCCCAGATACACCAGCTGCAGACGGCGCGGCACCACGTTCTTCAGGCGCCAGACCACCAGCGCGTAGAACTTCATCTGGAACAGCGCGCCCTCGCTGTACTCCGGGCGGGGCGCCTTGCCCGTCTTGTAGTCGACGATCCGCACCTCACCCGTCGGCGCCACGTCGACCCGGTCGATCACCCCGCGCAGCCGCAGCCCCGAGGCCAGCTCGGTCTCCACGAACAGCTCGCGCTCCGCCGGCTCCAGCCGCGTCGGGTCCTCCAGGGTGAACCACCGCTCGACCAGCGACTCCGCCTCCACGAGCCACTGCGCGAGCCGCTCGCCCTCGGAGTCCCCCTCGAACAGCTCGCCCAGCTCCGGACGCGAGGCGAGCAGCCGGTCCCACTGCCCCGGCACCAGCGACTTCGCCCGCGGCGCCGTCCGCTCCGCCGCCGGCGCGTCGAACAGGCGCTCAAGGACCGCGTGCACCAGCGTCCCGCGGGTCGCCGCCGCACTCGGCTTCTCCGGCAGCCGGTCGATCACCCGGAACCGGTAGAGCAGGGGGCACTGCATGAAGTCGCTCGCCCGCGACGGCGACAACGACATCGGCGCGCGGGGCGCCACCGGCGCCGCCACGGGCGGCTGCTCGCTCGTACTCATGACACAGACCCTACGGCCCGCCACTGACAGCGAGCACCGCTCCGACCCCGATCCGGTCCGCCGGACAGGCCCTGATCCCGCACACGGGCACGCGCGGAATACCATCGACGCAGGACCCGTCGCGCTGCATGATCGACACGTGACCGAGTGCGCGGGCCGAGCGGCCCGGCGACGAAAGGAACCCGTGAACCAGGACGAGTCCAAGCCGCAGCGGACCGAGGAGCCGGGCGGCGGCATCCTCATGGGCCGCCCCTTCGGCGTGCCCGTCTACGTCGCGCCCAGCTGGTTCCTGGTCGCCGCCCTCATCACCTGGGTCTTCGGCGACCAGATCGACCGCGTCCTGCCCGAACTCGGCGCCGCCCGCTACCTGGTCTCCCTCTTCTTCGCCATCGCCTTCTACGCCTCCGTGCTCGTCCACGAACTGGCGCACACCCTCGCCGCACTCCGCTTCAAGCTCCCCGTGCGCCGTATCCAGCTCCAGTTCTTCGGCGGCGTCTCCGAGATCGACAAGGAGACCGAGACCCCCGGCCGCGAGTTCGTCCTCGCCTTCGTCGGCCCGCTGCTCTCCCTGGTCCTCGCCGGCGTCTTCTACGCCAGCCTGTACGCCGTCGAGCCCGGCACCGTCCCCTCCGTGCTGCTCGGCGGGCTGATGATCTCCAACCTGATCGTCGCGGTCTTCAACCTGCTGCCCGGCCTGCCCCTCGACGGCGGCCGGATGTTCCGCGCCGTCATCTGGAAGCTCACCGGCAACGCCATGACCGGCACCGTCGCCGCCGCCTGGGTCGGCCGCGCGCTCGCCGTCACCGTCCTCATCGGACTGCCGCTGCTCACCCGCACCGGCCTCCTCGGCAACTCCACCGACGACATCAGCGGCTTCACCACCGTCACCGACGCCCTGCTCGCCGCGATCCTCGCCGCCATCATCTGGACCGGCGCCGGAAACAGCCTGCGCATGGCCCGGCTCCGCGAACACCTCCCCGAACTGCGCGCCCGCACCCTCACCCGCCGCGCCATCCCCGTCGAGACCGCCACCCCGCTCTCCGAGGCGCTGCGCCGCGCCAACGAGGCCGGCGCCCGCGCCCTCGTCGTCGTCGACGGCCAGGGCGCCCCCACCGGCATCGTCCGCGAGACCGCCATCGCCTCCGTCCCCCAGCACCGCCGCCCCTGGGTCGCGGTCAGCGCCCTCTCCCAGGACCTCGCCGAGGGCATGAAGGTCCCCGCCGACCTCGCGGGCCAGCCCCTCCTCGACCACCTCCGCGCCAGCCCGGCCACCGAGTACCTGGTCGTCGAGGACGGCGGCGAGATCTACGGCGTCCTGTCCACCACCGACGTCGAGAAGGCCTTCGTGAAGGCCATGGCACGCCCTTCTTCTTAGGCTCGGTTTGCCTCCGGGGCGCTGCAGCCGCTGTCGACGGGCGACCGTGCTCACTCGCCCTCGGGGCGAGACGGTAAAGGGGCTGTCACGCCCTTGATAAGCTGCTCACATGTCCGAACCGACCGGTGCCGCCCGCCGTCGCGGGCCCTTCAAGGTCGGGGACCAGGTCCAGCTCACCGACCCCAAGGGACGCCACTACACGTTCACGCTCGAGGCCGGGAAGAACTTCCACACCCACAAGGGTTCCTTCCCCCACGACGAGCTGATCGGCGCTCCCGAGGGCAGTGTTGTCCGTACCACGGGAAACGTCGCCTACCTTGCGCTGCGCCCCCTGCTCCCCGACTACGTCCTGTCCATGCCCCGCGGCGCCGCCGTGGTCTACCCCAAGGACGCGGGGCAGATCCTGGCCTTCGCCGACATCTTCGCCGGCGCGCGCGTCGTCGAGGCGGGTGTGGGCTCCGGCTCGCTCAGCGCCTTCCTGCTGCGTGCCATCGGGGACAGCGGCATGCTGCACTCCTACGAGCGCCGCGAGGACTTCGCCGAGATCGCCAAGGGCAACGTCGAGCGCTACTTCGGCGGCCCGCACCCCGCGTGGCAGCTGACGGTCGGCGACCTTCAGGACAACCTGTCCGACACCGACGTCGACCGGGTCATCCTCGACATGCTCGCCCCCTGGGAGTGCCTGGAGGCCGTCTCCAAGGCGCTCGTCCCCGGCGGCATCCTCTGCTGCTACGTGGCCACCACCACGCAGCTCGCCCGCACCGTGGAGTCCATCCGCGAGTTCGGCTGCTACGCCGAGCCGCAGCCCTGGGAGTCCATGATCCGCAACTGGCACGTCGAGGGCCTCGCCGTGCGCCCCGACCACCGGATGATCGGCCACACCGGCTTCCTGGTCACCGCCCGCCGGCTCGCCGACGGAGTGGAGCCCCCGATGCGCCGCCGCCGCCCCGCCAAGGGCGCCTACGGCGAGGACTACGAGGGCCCCAACAAGGGCTGACGCCCCCGCAGGGCCCGCCCCCAGGGGCTGACGCCCCGACAACGCGCGCGTGCCGCCGTCGAGTTCCCGCCCCAGGGCGCCGGAGACCGACGGCGGCACCGTCATGTGCGGGCCGTGCGCGGGTCGGTGTCCGGAGTCGTGTCACGGGCCGGGTCCAGGCCCGTACGAACCCGGCCGCACCCCGCCTGTTCCGCCCTCCTGTGACGTGTGGCACCATGCCGGTTCACGGGCTCCTCCGCCCCCGGTGCCGCACCCCGGCGGGCCGGCGGCACCGGAGTCGTACGAACGCCTTCCGCACCCCCCTCACAGGAGACGCCCCGCGTGCAGACCTCCGCCGTCACGGACCTCGCGCACACCCACGCCCGGCCGGTGCACTGGCTGGCCACCGCCGCCGCCATGGCCGGAGTCGTCGCCCTCGCCGGACTGCTGCAGCCCCACCCGGCCGGAGCGAGCGCCGCCCCCGCCGCTCCGCTGCCCGCCCCGGACGCCGCGACGGCCCACTACCCGCTGCAGTGCGGGGGAGCGCCCAGCACCGTCGCCCAGAAGGCCACCGGCGACCTCGACGGGGACGGAAACCCCGAGACCGTCGCAGTCGTACACTGCGAAGCCGGCTCCGGAACGCCGCCGAGCGGCATCTACGTCCTCACCCACGGCAAGGGCGCGGGCACCCCCGCCGCCCGCGTCGTGGCGACCCTCGTCGAGCCCTCGCAGCTGAAGAGCGTCGGCGACTTCGCCGTACGCGACGGAGCCGTCCAGGCGACCCTGCTCGGCTACTCCTCCGCCGACGTCCCCAGCTGCTGCCCCGACCAGCGGGAACAGGTGAAGTGGCGCTGGAGCGGCGGCGCCTTCGTACGCACCGCACAGGACGGCGCACGCGCCGTCTGACCGGCCGGACCGCCCTCGACGGGGCGGTCCGTCACCATGCAGCCACCACGCAGTCAGCGCGCCGTCACTCCGCGTCGGGGCCGTACACCTCGACACCGTCCGCGGCCCGGCGCACATGGATGCAGTCGCCCGGGCACTCCTTCGCGGAGTCCACCACGTCCTGCAGCAGCGGCAGCGGCACCGGGGTCGTCGCCCCCGGCTCCTGGAGCAGCTCGTCGTCCGCGCTCTTCACATAAGCGAGCCCGTCGATGTCGAGCTCGAAGACCTCCGGAGCGTACTGCGCGCAGATCCCGTCCCCGGTGCACAGGTCCTGGTCGATCCAGACCTCCAGCGCCTCCGCGGCGCCCACCACCGGGGCCTCCTGCTGCACGCTCATATCTCCTGCCGTTTCTGCCTCGCGCGGGTAAGTCGGGCCAAGCCTGACGGGTGTTGACCACCCACGACGATACAACCGGGCGCTTTTGCAATGACCGCCGGTGGGTATTCCCCTGGCGTGAGGGGAAGCGCAAGGGTGAAGATCGGACACACCCCGGAGTCTTTTTGATCTAGGGGTTTCAATCATCACCCACCCAGGTAGGGTCAGGAAGCGTCCAGCTCCCCTTGGAGGAGGTGAGGACCGTGGCAGCCCACGACGACGACATCAACCGCGGCATCCGGCCCGGGCGAGGGTCTGAGGACCCCGCCGGCCAGGTTGCCTATCTCGAGCAGGAAATCGCCGTCCTGCGCCGCAAGCTCGCCGACTCTCCGCGTCACACGAGGATTCTCGAGGAGCGGATCGTCGAGCTGCAGACGAACCTGGCCGGAGTGTCCGCTCAGAACGAGCGGCTCGCCAACACCCTCCGTGAGGCCCGCGACCAGATCGTGGCCCTCAAGGAGGAGGTCGACCGGCTCGCCCAGCCGCCGGCCGGCTTCGGTGTCTTCCTGCAGGCCAACGAGGACGACACCTGCGACATCTTCACCGGGGGCCGCAAGCTCCGGGTGAACGTGAGCCCCGGGGTCGAGCTCGACCAGCTCAGGCGGGGCCAGGAGGTCATGCTCAACGAGGCGCTCAACGTGGTCCAGGCCATGGAATTCGAGCGCGCCGGGGACATCGTCACCCTCAAGGAGATCCTCGAGGACGGCGAGCGCGCCCTGGTCATCGGACACACCGACGAGGAGCGCGTGGTCCGGCTCGCCGAACCGCTCCTCGACATCACCATCCGCCCCGGCGACGCCCTGCTCCTGGAGCCCAGGTCGGGATACGTCTACGAGGTGGTCCCGAAGAGCGAGGTCGAGGAACTCGTCCTCGAAGAGGTCCCGGACGTCGACTACGACAAGATCGGCGGTCTGGGCAACCAGATCGAACTGATCCGCGACGCGGTCGAGCTCCCCTACCTCTACCCCGACCTCTTCAAGGAGCACGAACTGCGGCCGCCCAAGGGCATCCTGCTCTACGGCCCGCCCGGCTGCGGCAAGACGCTGATCGCGAAGGCCGTCGCCAACTCCCTTGCCAAGAAGGTCGCCGAGGTGACCGGCCAGCCCGCGGGGAAGTCCTACTTCCTCAACATCAAGGGCCCCGAGCTCCTCAACAAGTACGTCGGCGAGACCGAGCGGCACATCCGCCTCGTCTTCCAGCGTGCCCGTGAGAAGGCGAGCGAGGGCACCCCCGTCATCGTCTTCTTCGACGAGATGGAATCCCTCTTCCGCACCCGCGGATCCGGTGTCAGCTCGGACGTGGAGAACACCATCGTCCCGCAGCTGCTCGCCGAGATCGACGGCGTGGAAGGCCTGGAGAACGTCATCGTCATCGGCGCCTCCAACCGCGAGGACATGATCGACCCCGCGATCCTGCGCCCCGGCCGGCTCGACGTGAAGATCAAGATCGAGCGCCCGGACGCGGAGGCCGCCAAGGACATCTTCGCCAAGTACCTCACCTCCTCGCTCCCGCTGCACGCCGACGACCTCGCCGAGCACAGCGGATCCAAGGACGCCGCCGCCCACGGAATGATCCAGTCCGTGGTCGAGCAGATGTACGCGGAATCCGAGGAGAACCGCTTCCTCGAGGTCACGTACGCCAACGGCGACAAGGAAGTCCTCTACTTCAAGGACTTCAACTCCGGCGCGATGATCCAGAACATCGTCGACCGGGCCAAGAAGATGGCCATCAAGGCATTCCTCGACCACGACCAGAAGGGCATTCGCGTCTCCCACCTCCTCCAGGCCTGCGTGGACGAGTTCAAGGAGAACGAGGACCTGCCCAACACCACCAACCCGGACGACTGGGCCCGCATCTCCGGAAAGAAGGGCGAGCGGATCGTCTTCATCCGCACCCTCGTCACCGGAAAGCAGGGCGCGGACACCGGCCGCTCCATCGACACGGTGGCCAACACCGGTCAGTACCTGTAGTGACGCGCACCGGCTGCGGATGTCCGGAAACCGGGCATCCGCAGCCGTCGTTTTCCACTCACCGAATCGCATTCGATCTCCCCGACGACGCGCGGCCGCTCTAGGCTCGTGGGTACCGCCGAATCACGCACCGTGCGGGGAGCGGCGCCGGGCAAGGAGGGCCGCATGACCGTACGGCGAGTAATGGGCATCGAGACG
The DNA here is from genome assembly GCF_040650755.1 of Streptomyces sp. NPDC048623. Taxonomy (NCBI): domain Bacteria; kingdom Bacillati; phylum Actinomycetota; class Actinomycetes; order Kitasatosporales; family Streptomycetaceae; genus Streptomyces; species Streptomyces sp. NPDC048623. Next base: position 21,620 of record NZ_JBEZHV010000040.1, on the reverse strand, counting down.
GAGTACGGGATCTCCGTCCCCGGGCACCCCAACGCCAATGCCATGCTCACCTCGTCCCAGATCGTCAACGCCTACGCGGCGGCGATGCACCGGGCGCGCCGCGCCCGCTGGGACTTCGAGGAGGAGAATCCGCTGCGGGACGCCCGCGGCTTCGACCTCGCCCGCGAGGCCGCCGACTCCAGCCAGCTCACCGACGAGGACATCGGCCTCGCCAACGTCATCCTCACCAACGGCGCCCGGCTCTACGTGGACCACGCCCACCCCGAGTACAGCGCCCCCGAGGTCACCAACCCCCGCGACGCCGTCCTCTGGGACAAGGCCGGCGAGCGGATCATGGCCGAGGCCGCCGAGCGGGCCGCCCAGCTCCCCGGCGCCCAGCCGATCCACCTCTACAAGAACAACACCGACAACAAGGGCGCGTCCTACGGCACGCACGAGAACTACCTGATGAAGCGGGAGACCCCCTTCTCGGACATCGTGCGCCACCTGACGCCGTTCTTCGTCTCCCGGCAGGTCGTCACCGGTGCCGGCCGGGTCGGCATCGGCCAGGACGGGCGCGAGGACGGCTTCCAGCTCAGCCAGCGCGCCGACTACTTCGAGGTCGAGGTCGGCCTGGAGACCACCCTCAAGCGCCCCATCATCAACACCCGCGACGAACCGCACGCGGACGCCGAGAAGTACCGGCGGCTGCACGTGATCATCGGGGACGCCAACCTCTCCGAGATCTCCACGTACCTCAAGCTGGGCACCACCGCCCTGGTGCTGTCCATGATCGAGGACGCCTTCATCACCGTCGACCTCGCCGTCGACCAGCCCGTGCGCACCCTGCACCAGGTCTCCCACGACCCGACCCTGCAGTACCTGGTCACACTGCGCAGCGGCCGGACACTCACCGCGGTCCAGCTCCAGATGGAGTACTTCGAGCTGGCCAGGAAGTACGTGGACGAGCGCTACGGCTCGGACGCCGACGAGCAGACCAAGGACGTCCTCGTGCGCTGGGAGGACACCCTCAACCGGCTCGAGAACGATCCGATGAGCCTCTCCGGCGAGTTGGACTGGATCGCCAAGCGCGAGCTCATGGAGGGCTACCGCCGCCGCGACGGCCTGGACTGGGACGCAGCCCGGCTGCACCTGGTGGACCTCCAGTACGCGGACGTACGCCCCGAGAAGGGCCTGTACAACCGTCTGGTGGCCCGCGGGCGCATGAAGCGCCTCCTGGACGAGCCGGCGGTGGAACGGGCCGAGACGAGCCCTCCGGAGGACACCAGGGCCTACTTCCGCGGCCGCTGCCTGGAGCAGTACGCGGACGACGTGGCCGCCGCCTCCTGGGACTCGGTGATCTTCGACCTGCCCGGTCGTGACTCCCTCCAGCGGGTCCCGACCCTGGAACCCCTGCGGGGTACCCGTAACCACGTCAAGGAACTCCTGGACCGGTGCCGCACGGCCGAGGAACTGGTCCGCGTCCTTTCCGGCACCGATCGCGGCTGAAATGCCCGGGCACTGGGAATCATGAGACCAGTGCCCGGACGTTACAGAAACTGCGGGGCCGATGTCAGTCCCGGCTTGTAGGGTCTGATCTTGTACAGACCCACACGAGCGGGCCGATTCGAGCGGGGTGAGGTTTATGGCGACCAAGGACACCGGCGGCGGACAGCAGAAGGCGACGCGTTCCACCGAGGAGGTCGAGGAGACCACGGCGGAGGCGAGCTCCGACCTCAAGGAACGCCAGGAGAAGCTTTCGGACGACGTGGATTCCGTTCTGGACGAAATCGACGACGTACTCGAGGAGAACGCCGAGGACTTCGTGCGCTCCTTCGTGCAGAAGGGCGGCGAGTAGCCGCTCCGGCGCGCCTGTCGCTCTCCGTCCCCGGAGCCCCGGAAAGCCGTGGGCCCGGGGACGGATGACAGGCCACGACACGGGTAAGGTCCGTGCACAGTACGCAAGATCGGCCCGTGCGTCCCGCGGCGGGCCGTCGTTCCCACCGGAAGGAATCGCGTGGAAGCCAACCCTCGTAGCATCGGGCGTCTGCCGGCGGCCTTCCTGACGCCGGGCTCGTCCTCCTTCATGGACTTTCTCGCCGACCACTCGCCGGAGATGCTCCCGGGCAACCGGAAGCTCCCGGAGGGGATCGTCGAGGCACCGCACGGCACGACCATCGTCGCCGCGACCTTCCCCGGCGGCGTGGTGCTCGCCGGTGACCGGCGCGCGACCATGGGGAACATGATCGCGCAGCGGGACATCGAGAAGGTGTTCCCGGCCGACGAGTACTCCGCGGTCGGCATCGCCGGTACGGCCGGCCTGGCCGTGGAGATGGTCAAGCTGTTCCAGCTGGAGCTGGAGCACTTCGAGAAGGTGGAGGGCGCCACGCTCTCCCTGGAGGGCAAGGCGAACCGCCTGTCCACCATGATCCGCGGCAACCTCGGGATGGCCATGCAGGGCCTGGCCGTCGTCCCGCTGTTCGCCGGCTGGGACGAGGGCAGGGAGAAGGGCCGGATCTTCTCCTACGACGTCACCGGCGGCCGCTCCGAGGAGCACGGCTACGCCGCCACCGGCTCGGGCTCGATCTTCGCGCGCGGGTCGATGAAGAAGCTCTACCGGGACGACCTGACCGAGCAGCAGGCCACCACCCTCGTCGTCCAGGCGCTGTACGACGCCGCGGACGACGACTCGGCGACCGGCGGCCCGGACCTGGCCCGCAGGATCTTCCCGATCGTCACCGTCATCACCGATGAGGGCTTCCGCAGGCTGACCGAGGAGGAGTCCTCCCAGCTGGCCCGGTCGGTCACCGAGCGGCGCCTGGAGCAGCCCGACGGGCCGCGCGCCGCCCTGCTGTGACCGCTCGCCGACCCTCGTAGAAGCTCCTTCAGACCGGAAGAAAGGGACGGTAGCCGGTGTCCACGCCGTTCTATGTCTCACCCCAGCAGGCCATGGCCGACCGGGCGGAGTACGCCCGCAAGGGCATCGCCCGAGGCCGCAGCCTCGTCGTCCTCCAGTACGCCGACGGCATCGTCTTCGTCGGCGAGAACCCGTCCCGCGCACTCCACAAGTTCAGCGAGATCTACGACCGGATCGGCTTCGCCGCCGCCGGCAAGTACAACGAGTACGAGAACCTGCGGATCGGCGGCGTGCGCTACGCCGATCTGCGCGGCTACACCTACGACCGCGACGACGTCACGGCCCGCGGCCTGGCCAACGTCTACGCCCAGACGCTCGGCACCATCTTCTCCAGCGCGGGGGAGAAGCCCTACGAGGTGGAGCTGGTCGTCGCCGAGGTCGGCGCGGAGCCGGAGGGCGACCAGATCTACCGGCTGCCGCACGACGGCTCGATCGTCGACGAGCACGGCTCCGTCGCGGTCGGCGGCAACGCGGAGCAGATCAGCTCGTTCCTGGACCAGCGGCACCGGGACGGGATGTCGCTCGCCGAGGCCCTGAAGCTGGCCGTGCAGGCGCTGTCCCGGGACACCAACGGCAGTGAGCGGGAGATCCCCGCGGAGCGCCTGGAGGTGGCGGTCCTGGACCGCACCCGCCCGCAGCAGCGCAAGTTCAAGCGGATCCTCGGCCGGCAGCTGAAGCGCCTCATGGAGGCGGACGACGCGGCCGTGGCGAAGACGGACGACCCGTCCGACGAGGCCGACGAGGCCACGGAGGAGTAGGCCGCACTTCGCGAGGGCGAGGGCCCCGGAGCCGTACACACGTGTACGGCTCCGGGGCCCTCGTGCGCGCGGCGGCAGGGCCTCAGACGGCCGGTGCCGGGCCCGTGGAGCCCCGGACGGTCAGGGTGACCGGCAGGTCGCCGCGCTCGGGCTCGCGGCCGTCCAGGACGGCGAGCAGGGCGCCCATGCCGCGCTCGCCGACGCGCTCGGCGGGCAGGGCGACGGTGGTCAGCTCGGGTTCGACGGCGGTGGCGAGCGCCAGGTCGTCGAAACCGGTCACGGAGAGGTCCTCGGGGACCCGTAGCCCGAGCCGCCGCGCGGCCTTGCAGGCGCCGGCCGCGAGGATGTCGTCGTCGCAGACGATCGCGGTGGGACGGGGCCCCGGCCCGGCGAGGGCGCGCTCGACGGCCCCGCGGGCGCCCTGGACGTCCAGCGGGGCCCGTACGGTCGTGACCGTGGCCGAGCCGCCGGCCAGGGTGTCGGCGAGGGCGTCGGCGCGCACGTCGAAGGTCCAGGAGGGCACGGCCGAGGCGAGGTGCAGGAAGCGCCGGTGGCCGAGGTGGAGCAGGTGCCGGGCGACCTGGCGCATGCCGTCGGCGATGTCGAGGTTGACGTGGGCGGCGGCGCCGCCGTCGGCGGGGTCGCTGTCCAGCATGACGAGGGGCAGGTCGGTGCCGCCGAAGGCCTTGAGGGCGTCGGTGGCCATGGAGGAGGCGATGACCCCGTCGAGGGCCGCGCGGGCGGAGGCGAAGGGGTCGCGGGCGGGGCCGACGCCGGCGGGGGAGGGGTAGAGCACCACGCCGAAGCCGTGCCGGGCGGCGACCGTGGCGGCGCCGGTGTAGACGCGGGCGAAGAACTCGTTGGTGAGCGCGGGGACGACCAGGAGCGCGGTGCGGGTGCGGCCGAGCCGCAGGTTGCGGGCGGCGAGGTTGGGGCGGTAGCCGAGCGCGGTGGCTGCCTCGCGGACGGCGGCGGCGGTGGGTTCGGAGACCCGGCCGCGCCATTTGTCGCCGAGCACCAGGGAGACGGTGGCCTGTGAGACCCCGGCCGCCCGTGCCACGTCCCGGCTGGTGGGGCGGTTCCCGCCGATGGACTGCGGGTTGTGCACTCGTACCTCCGCGGCGGCTGTCTGCGGGACCGTTCCTGTGACGGGGCCGTTCCCGTGGCGGACCCGCTCCTGTGGCGGGGCCGTTCCCGATGCGCGGGGTGGACCGGCGCGCTGCCGCCATGGTACGTATTACCCAGGACGTTATACGTAAAACTTCGGGCGCATGCCCCAGGAGGGGAGCGAACATGGCCACCGAGGCCAGGGCGAGCGGCGGCTATCTGGACATCCTGCGCGCCCCGCACGCGGCGCGCCTCCTGGCGGGCACCCTGGTCGGCCGGCTCCCCAACGGCACCGGCCCGGTCGCCATCACCGTCTTCACCCGCGCCGAGGGCGGCAGCTACAGCCTGGCCGGCGGCCTCATCGCCGCCTACGGCCTGGCCACGGCCGTCGGGCAGCCGCTCCTCGGCCGCGCCGTCGACCTCAAGGGGCAGCCCCGCGTCCAGCTGCCCGCCGCGGTCGTCTCCGCGCTCGGCATGGCCGCCCTCGCCGTCACCGGCGTCGGCAACCTGCTCCTCGCGTACGCCGCCGTCCTGGTCGCCGGACTCTTCACCCCGCCCCTGGAGGGCGGGCTTCGCGCCCTGTGGCCGAGCGTGCTCGGCCGCGAGGACCGGGTGCACCGCGCGTACGCCCTGGACGCCGTCGCCCAGGAGGTCATGTTCACCGTCGGACCGCTGCTGCTCACCCTGCTGGTCTCGCTGTGGTCGCCCGCCGCCGCGCTGCTCGTCATCAATCTGCTCGGCGTCCTCGGCGCCCTGTCCGTGGTGCTCTCCAAGCCCTCCCGCGCCTGGCGCTCCGCGCCCCGCGAGGCGCACTGGCTGGGCGCCCTGCGCTCGCCGGGACTCCTCGCGCTGCTCGCCTCGTTCTTCTTCGTCGGACTCGCCCTCGGCTCCATCACGGTCGCCGCCGTCGCCTACGCCGACGACCGCGGCCACGAGGCCGTGTACGGCTGGCTGATGGCCGCCCTCGGCCTCGGCGCCCTGGTCGGGGGTGTCGCCTACGGGGCCCGGCAGTGGGCCGGAGCGCCCGAGCGGCGGCTGCGGGTCCTGGTGCTGCTGCTCGCCCTCGGCTACCTTCCGCTGCTCCTGGTGCCCGGCCCGGCCGCCATGACCGCCCTCACGGCCTTCGCGGGCGTGTTCCTGGCGCCCGCCATCGCCTGCGCGTTCCTCGTGATCGACCGGCACGCACCGGCCGGTACGGTCACCGAGGCCTTCTCCTGGCTCGTCACCACCTTCGGCGTCGGCGCCGCCCTCGGTTCCGCCGTCTCCGGACCCGCCGTCGAACTCTTCGGGACCCCGGCCGGTTTCGCGGTGGCCGGCATCGGAGGCTTCGTCGCCTTCCTCGTCCTCCTCGGCACCGGCCGGGTGCTCGGACCGGACTCCGCGCCGCGCTCGCGACACGCCGCCGGCGGGGTCGTCGCGGACCCCGGCCGGGGCGGGGCACGGGCCGAAAACATCCCGCACTCATCGGAAAATGATCGAAACGGGGCGGCCGAACCCGGTTTCAGCTCAGGGCTTCAGGCGTAATGTTCAGACATGGACCGCCGCATTTTCGGGCTGGAGAACGAGTACGGCGTCACGTGCACGTTCAGGGGACAGCGCCGACTGTCTCCTGACGAAGTGGCGCGCTACCTCTTCCGCCGTGTCGTGTCATGGGGCCGCAGCAGCAATGTCTTCCTGCGGAACGGAGCCCGCCTGTACCTTGACGTGGGTTCGCATCCGGAATACGCAACTCCCGAATGCGACAACGTGGTCGAACTGGTCACCCACGACAAGGCCGGCGAGCGCATTCTCGAAGGTCTGCTCGTCGACGCGGAACGCCGCCTGCACGAGGAGGGAATCGCGGGCGACGTCTATCTCTTCAAGAACAACACCGACTCCGCCGGAAACTCCTACGGCTGCCACGAGAACTATCTGGTGGCCCGCCACGGGGAGTTCTCCCGGCTCGCGGACATCCTCATTCCGTTCCTCGTCACCCGCCAGCTCATCTGCGGTGCGGGAAAGGTGCTGCAGACCCCGCGCGGCGCCGTCTACTGCGTCTCCCAGCGTGCCGAGCACATCTGGGAGGGCGTCAGTTCCGCCACCACCCGCTCGCGTCCCATCATCAACACCCGCGACGAGCCGCACGCGGACGCCGAGCGCTACCGCCGTCTCCATGTCATCGTCGGCGACTCCAACATGTCCGAGACGACCATGCTGCTCAAGGTCGGCGCCACCGACCTCGTCCTGCGCATGATCGAGGCGGGCACCGTGATGCGCGACCTCACGCTGGAGAACCCGATCCGGGCCATCCGCGAGGTCAGCCACGACATCACCGGCCAGCGCAAGGTCCGTCTCGCCAGCGGCCGCGAGGCCTCCGCCCTGGAGGTCCAGCGGGAGTACTACGAGAAGGCCGCCGACTTCGTCGACCGGCGCGGCATCCGCACCGGCATCGTCGCCCAGGTCCTGGAGCTGTGGGGCCGTACGCTCGACGCCATCGAGCAGGAGCAGCTCGACCGCATCGAGACCGAGATCGACTGGGTCATGAAGTACCAGCTCATCGAGCGGTACCGGGCCAAGCACAACATGACCATGTCGCACCCGCGGGTCGCCCAGATAGACCTCGCGTACCACGACATCCACCGCCGCCGCGGCCTGTACTACCTGCTCCAGAAGAACGGTCAGGCGGCCCGGGTGTGCAACGACGTGAAGATCTTCGAGGGCAAGTCGGTGCCTCCGCAGACCACGCGCGCGCGGCTGCGCGGCGACTTCATCCGGCGTGCCCAGGAGCAGCGCCGGGACTTCACCGTCGACTGGGTCCACCTCAAGCTCAACGACCAGGCGCAGCGCACCGTGTTGTGCAAGGACCCGTTCCGTTCGGTCGACGACCGGGTGGAAAAGCTGATCGCCGGAATGTAGGACGCACGGCGGTCCGCGCACTCGGCCCCGCACGCCTCGCGTGCGGGGCCGACGGCTGCACAGAAGGGTCCCCTAGAGTGTCCGGACAACTACTGTGCCGTCTGAGATCTGAGGAACTAGTGCGCCGACTTGCCGGCCTGCTCGTCGTCCCGCTTCTGCTGCTCACCACAGCGGCCTGCGGCAGCGACGACAAGGGCTCCGATTCCGGTTCGATGAAGAACGGGCTTCCCGCCATCACCGCGGGGGAGAAGTTCGGGGAGAAGCCGACCCTCTCGAAGGGTGTGGGCGACCCGCCCAAGTCCCTCAAGGTCAACGTCATCAGCGAGGGCACGGGCGCGGTCACCAAGAAGGGCGACGCGCTGTCGGTGAACTACCTGGGTCAGGAGTGGGACGAGAGCACCCCCTTCGACAACAGCTTCGACCGGAAGGAGCCCTTCCAGCTGACCCTCGGCGCCGGCCAGGTCATCCAGGGCTGGGACCAGGGCCTGGAGGGCCAGAAGGTCGGCAGCCGCGTCGAGATCGGCATCCCGCCGGAGCTCGGGTACGGCGCGCAGGGCCAGGGCGACATCAAGCCGAACGCGACGCTGGTGTTCGTGGTCGACATCCTGAAGGCCGTCACCATCCCGAAGTCCGCCACCGGCACCGAGGTGGCCCAGGACAACAAGGACCTGCCGAAGGTCGGTGTCAACACCGACGGCAAGCAGCCCTCGCTGACCGTGCCGAAGGTCGACCCGCCGACGAAGCTGGTCTCCAACTACGTCCTCGAGTCCACGGGCGAGGTCGTCAAGAACACCGACACGGTGGTCGTGAACTACGTCGCCGCCCTGTGGAAGGACGGCAAGGTCTTCGACTCGACCTACACCACGGGCAAGCCGGCGAACTTCCCGCTCGACCAGCTGACCCTGAAGGGCCTCAAGGACGGCATCACCGGCAAGAAGGTCGGCAGCCGGATCCTGATCGTGGCGCCGCCGTCGGAGGCCTTCGGCGACCAGGAGAAGCAGGGCATCCCGAAGAACTCCACGCTCGTGTTCTCCGTCGACATCCTGGCGAAGATGTAAGACTGTCCGGGTCGCACAGATCATCGTCTGTGCGGTTCATAGGTTCAGAGGAGCACACTGCAGTGAGCATCGAGAAGCCCGAGGTCGACTTCCCGGGCGGCGAGCCGCCGGCCGACCTGGAGATCAAGGACATCTGGGAGGGCGACGGCGCCGTCGCCAAGGCCGGGGACAACATCCTGGTCCACTACGTGGGTGTGTCCTTCGATTCCGGCGAGGAGTTCGACGCCTCCTGGAACCGCGGCGCGCCGCTGCCGTTCCGGCTCGGTGTCGGCCAGGTCATCCCGGGCTGGGACCAGGGTGTGCAGGGCATGAAGGTCGGCGGCCGCCGCCAGCTGGTCATCCCGCCGCACCTGGCGTACGGCGAGCGTGGCGCCGGCGGCAAGATCGGCCCCAACGAGACGCTGATCTTCGTCTGCGACCTCGTGTCCGTCGGCTGACGCCCAGCTCGATCGGTTGTACGACCCTGAGGGCCCCCGCCTCCCCGGCGGGGGCCCTCGGCGTTCCGGCCCGGCTTTTGTCCGGACACCCCGGGGCGGTACGGTCGACGTCCAGAAGTCAATCCGGCAGAAGAGGGTGCGGGGCGTCGATGGCGATTGCCAAGGCCGAGCGGCTGATGAATCTTGCGCTGTGCCTGCTCGGAACCCGCCGTCCGCTGAGCAAGCGTGAACTCCGCGGCTCCATCGAGGCCTACATGGAGGCGACCGGTGAGGACGCCTTCAACCGCATGTTCGAGCGCGACAAGGACGATCTGCGCGAGCTCGGCCTGGTGATCGAGACCGTCGAGAACCTCGACGGCGAGACCGGCTATCTGGCCCGCCGCGACTCCAACCGGCTGCCCCCGATCACCCTGGACGCCGAGGAGGCCGCCGCCCTCGGCCTGGCCGCCAAGGTCTGGCAGCAGGTCCGCCTCGCCGGTGCCGCCAGCGGCGCCCTGCAGAAGCTGCGCGCCGCCGGGATGCCGGAGGCGGAGGACGCGTACGACGCGCACGCCAGCGCCCTGGAGCCGCGCATCCCGGTCCACGAGGCCGCCTTCGAGCCGCTGATGCTGGCCTGCCGCGACCGTCGGCCGGTCGTCTTCGACTACCGCAAGGCCACCGCCGCCCGCCCCGAGACCCGGCATGTCGAGCCGTGGACCCTGGAGTGCTGGCGCGGCCACTGGTACCTGGCGGGCTGGGACCGGGACCGCGGCGCCGAGCGGGTCTTCCGGCTCTCCCGTATCACCGGCAAGGTCCGCTCCCGGGCCGGCGCCTTCACCGCGCCCGTGCCCGACGTCGTCACCGTCCGCGAGACCGTGGAGAGCTGGGCCGGCGAGACCGCCACCCGCTCGGCGCGGATCCGGCTGCGCTCCGGCTGCGGTTATCCGCTGCGGGCCCGCGCGCTGTCCGTGACCGAGGGCGCCGACGGCTGGGACGAGCTCGAGATCCCGTACGGGCACGGCCTCGACGCCTGGCTCGTCGAGTTCGGACCGGACGCGGTCGTCCTGGAGCCCGCGGATCTGCGGGCCGACGTGGTGGAGCGGCTGCGCGCCGTCGCCAAGGGCTGAGGGGGAAGGAACGACCGTGGCCGCCAACGCCATCGACCAGACGAGGCGCATGCTCTCCCTCGTCACCTATCTCCGGGAGCGTCCCGGCGCGCACGTCGCCGACGTGGCCCGGGCCTTCGGGATCACCGAGGACGAGCTGATCTCGGACCTCGACGTGCTGCCGATGTGCGGCACCAGCTTCCGGGGCGGCGACCTCCTCGACATCGACACCGACGGCGACCGCATCTGGTGGCACAACCCCGACGATGTCGCCGAGCCGCTGCGGCTCGCCGCCGACGAGGCCACCGCGCTGCTCGTGGCCGCGCGGGCCGTGGCCACCCTGCCGGGGCTGCGCGAGAGCGACCGCGAGGCGCTGCTGCGCGCCACCGCCAAGCTGGAGGCGGCGGCCGGCGAGGCGGCCGGGGCCAGCTCCCGGCTCTCGGTGACCTTCGAGTCCGAGGGCGGGGTCTTCGCCGAGGTCGACCGGGCGATCTCCGAGCGCCGGCGCCTGTGGCTGCGCTACTACTCGCCCGCGCGCGACGAGCTGACCGAGCGCGAGGTGGACCCGATCCGGCTCTTCGCCGTCGGCCACACCTATATGGAGGCGTGGTGCCGGCTCTCCGAGGCGCGCCGCACCTTCCGGCTCGACCGGGTCGCCGAGATCAGGATCCTGGACGATCACGCCGCGCCGCCGGAGATCGAGCTGCGGGACCTGTCGGAGGGGCTCGTGCAGCCGTCCGCGGAGGACCCGGAGGTCGTGGTCGAGGTCGGGCCCGGCGGCCGCTGGGTCGCCGAGTACTACCCGCACGACCGGGCCGAGGACCTGGAGGACGGCGGGCTGCGGATCACCCTGCGCACCCCCGAGCCTGCCTCGCTGCGGCGGCTCGCGCTGCGGCTCGGCAGTGACGGACGGATCGTCGCCCCGCAGGAGCTCGCGGACAGTGCCCGGGAGGCCGCCACGGCCGCTCTGGCCGCCTACGAGGGCTGAGCACCGGCCGGCCGCGGAGCGTCTCCGGTACGGGGAACGTGACGTTCCGCGGGTGCCGGACGCTGATTCCAGTGAGAGTCGTAGCCGTACCCGTACCGCAGTGGGGAGTGTTGAGGGAAATGTCCGCGATGCCCGACCTTTTGGCGCCGGTCGCCCCGGTCCTCTTCAAGGCCGCCTGCCCCGACTGCCGTTCCCGCTTCGAACTCTCCGCCGGTGCGCTGCGGCTCGCCATCGGCGCCAGCCGCCGTACCACCTTCTACTCCTTCACGTGCCCCGAGTGCGGCAGCGCGGTACGCAAACCGGCCGGGGAGCGGATCGTCGAACTGCTCACCGGCGGCGGCGTCAACACCCTGCGCCTGCATACCACCGGCTGAGGGGTTTGCCGCCGGCAGGCACCAGAGGCACCCCCGGCGGACCATGTGGTGGACTGCCTGTCCGCCCGCCTGACGGGCGGCCCTCCGGCAGCGTCTAGGCTCGGCACATGTTCTGGCCCATGCTCGCCGTCGCCCTCGGCTTCCTCGGCATCGCCGTCCTCGGCGTCCTCGGCATCAAGGTGTTCCTGGAGGCCCAGCGCCTCGGCCGTCAAGTGGCCCGCACCACAGAGGCGATCCAGCGGGTCTCCGGGGACCTGGAGCGCGCCGCGGCCGATCTCGCCCGAACCGGCGAGACCCTGCGCTGATTTCGCGCGGTGCCCGCCGCGGAGCGCCCGCCAGGGGCGGGCGCGGGACGCAAGGGGGAGTATGCACAGGCAATACCGCCCGTTTACTCCTGGGGGTTACGATCGCTAGCAGCGCGGATGGCCGGACGCATGTCCGACCGGCCGGGCACGCACTCCAATGTCGCCTCGGTGAAGAAGGTAAACAGCTATGGGTAGGCTCGGCCCCACCGAGATCATTCTGATCCTCGTCGTGATCATCCTGCTGTTCGGCGCCAAGAAGCTCCCGGACATGGCGCGTTCGCTGGGCAAGTCCGCCCGGATCCTCAAGAGCGAGGCCAAGGCGATGAAGTCCGACGACCAGCAGAGCGCCCCCGCCGATCCGCCTGCCCCGGCCGCCCAGGACCAGGCCGCGACCCGCACCATCCAGGCCGCTCCCGGCGACGTGACCAGCTCGCGTCCGGTGACCGAGCCCACCGACTCCACCAAGCGCTGACCCGGTCCGCCGCGGCCGCCGCCGAGGGCGGCGGTCGCCGCCCGAGATGAGGACATGGGTTGCTCAAGTCTGCCCGCAAGCAGGAGAAGGATCCCGAGGGCCGGATGCCCCTCGTGGAGCACCTGCGTGAGCTCCGCAACCGCTTGGCGAAGGGCCTCCTTGCCATCGCCGCGGTGACCGTCGTCGCCCTCACATACAGTGAGGAGCTGATGGTGTTCCTGACGAAGTCGGTGCCCAAGTGCGGTCCCGACATCACCAGTGACGGCGGCAACTGCGCGATCGTCTCCTTCAACACGCTGATGGCGCCGTTCAGCACGACGATCCAGCTGTCCCTGACGGCCGGCCTCGTCGTCGCGAGCCCGGTCTGGCTCTACCAGCTCTGGGCCTTCGTCGCGCCCGGCCTGCACAAGCACGAGAAGAAGTACACGTACGCCTTCGTCGGCGCCGCGGTCCCGCTCTTCGCGGCCGGCGCCTACCTCGCGTACCTCATCCTCCCCGTCAGCGTGAAGGTGCTCATCAGCCTCACGCCCGCGGGCTCGGCCAACATCCTCTCGCTGTCCGACGTCCTCGACTTCACGCTGCGCATGGTGCTGGTCTTCGGCCTCGCCTTCGAGCTGCCCCTCGTGCTGGTCATGCTGAACCTCACCGGAGTGCTGAGCGGCAGGCGCATGGCCCGCTGGTGGCGCGGTGTGATCATGGGCGTCTTCGTCTTCGGCGCCGTCATCACCCCGACCACCGACCCGGTCGGCATGCTCGCCCTCGCCGGACCGATCACGCTGCTCTACCTCGCGGCGGTCGCCTTCTCGCTCCTCAACGACAAGCGGCGCCGGCGCAGGAACCCGGACGCCGAACTCGGCGACGACGAGGCGTCGAGCCTCGACCTCACCCCCGAGGCCATCGGCGAGATCGAGACGGTCGGCGCCGCCCGGGCCCTGCCCGAGCAGGCCACCGGCGAGTCGGACGGCGCCAGGACGCACCGGCTGAACGGCTACGACGACATCACCTGATCCCGATCTGGTCGTGAGAGGTCCCCCCGGATTTCGTCCGGGGGGACTTCCGTATGCCCGGAACCGAAGCCGCCCGATAAAGATCGCGTCACTGTCAGAGGGGGCGGGTAGGCTCGACAACAAGATGACAGAGGACCTCACACCAGCCGAAGCGTACGCAGCCGCCCGCGCCCGCAACGTGGAGCAGGCGACCGCGCTGGCCCCCTTCCGCGAGATGTACGACTTCGGTCTGGACCCCTTCCAGATCGAGGCGTGCCAGGCCCTCGAGGCGGGCAAGGGCGTGCTCGTCGCCGCGCCCACGGGCTCCGGCAAGACCATCGTCGGCGAGTTCGCCGTCCACCTCGCCCTCCAGCAGGGCCGCAAGTGCTTCTACACCACGCCGATCAAGGCGCTCTCCAACCAGAAGTACGCCGACCTCGTCAAGCGGTACGGCCACGACAAGGTCGGCCTGCTCACCGGCGACAACAGCGTCAACGGCGACGCCCCGATCGTCGTCATGACCACCGAGGTCCTCCGCAACATGCTCTACGCGGGGTCCCAGGCGCTCTCCGGCCTCGGCTACGTGGTCATGGACGAGGTCCACTACCTCTCCGACCGCTTCCGCGGCGCCGTCTGGGAGGAAGTGATCATCCACCTCCCCGAGTCCGTGACCCTGGTGTCGCTCTCCGCGACCGTGTCGAACGCCGAGGAGTTCGGCGACTGGCTCGACACCGTCCGCGGCGACACCGAGGTGATCGTCTCCGAGAGCCGCCCCGTGCCGCTGTGGCAGCACGTCCTGGCCGGCCGGCGGATGTACGACCTCTTCGAGGAGGAGACCGACCACGGCGGCCGCGGCGCGTCCCGCCGCGAGGTCAACCCCGACCTGTTGCGCCTCGCCCGCACCGAGAACTCGCGCACGTACAACCCGCGCGACCGGCGCCGCGGCAAGATGATCCGCGAGGCCGACCGCGAGCGCGAGCGGCGCCAGCGGTCCCGGATCTGGACGCCCGGCCGGCCCGAGGTCATCGAGCGGCTCGACGCCGAGGGACTCCTCCCCGCCATCACCTTCATCTTCAGCCGGGCCGGCTGCGAGTCCGCCGTCCAGCAGTGCCTCTACGCGGGCCTGCGGCTCAACGACGAGGAGGGACGCCGCCGCGTCCGCGAGATCGTCGAGGAGCGCACCGCCGCCATCCCGAGCGAGGACCTCCACGTCCTCGGCTACTACGAGTGGCTGGAGGCCCTGGAGCGGGGCATCGCCGCGCACCACGCGGGCATGCTCCCGACCTTCAAGGAGGTCGTCGAGGAGCTGTTCGTACGGGGCCTGGTCAAGGCCGTCTTCGCCACCGAGACCCTGGCGCTCGGCATCAACATGCCGGCCCGCTCGGTCATCCTGGAGAAGCTCGTCAAGTGGAACGGCGAGCAGCACGCCGACATCACCCCCGGCGAGTACACCCAGCTCACCGGCCGGGCCGGGCGGCGCGGCATCGACGTCGAGGGCCACGCCGTGGTGCTGTGGCAGCGCGGCATGGACCCCGGCCACCTGGCCGGACTCGCCGGCACCCGCACCTACCCGCTGCGCTCCAGCTTCAAGCCCTCGTACAACATGGCGGTCAACCTCGTCGACCAGTTCGGCCGGCACCGCTCGCGCGAGCTCCTGGAGACCTCCTTCGCCCAGTTCCAGGCCGACCGCTCGGTCGTCGGGATCTCCCGTCAGGTCCAGAAGAACGAGGAGGGCCTGCAGGGCTACCGCGAGGGCATGACCTGCCACCTCGGCGACTTCGAGGAGTACGCGCGGCTGCGCCGCGAACTCAAGGACCGCGAGACCGAACTGGCCCGGCAGGGCGCCGCCCAGCGGCGCGCCCAGGCCGCGGCGTCCCTGGAGCGGCTCAAGCCCGGCGACGTCATCCATGTGCCGACGGGCAAGTTCGCCGGTCTCGCGCTCGTGCTCGACCCGGGCGTCCCGGCCGGTCGCACCAACGGGCACCGCGGCTTCGAGTACCACGACGGGCCGCGCCCGCTGGTGCTCACCGCCGAGCGGCAGGTCAAGCGGCTCGCCTCGATCGACTTCCCGGTGCCGGTCGAGCCGCTGGAGCGGATGCGCATCCCGCGTTCCTTCAATCCGCGCTCGCCGCAGTCCCGCCGCGACCTCGCCTCCGCGCTGCGCTCCAAGGCCGGGCACATCAATCCGGAGCGGCACCGCAAGCAGCGCTCGGCCGCGGCCGACGACCGCGAGCTCGCACGGCTGCGCACCGAGATCCGCGCGCATCCCTGCCACGGCTGCGACGAGCGCGAGGACCACGCCCGCTGGGCCGAGCGCTACCACCGGCTGCAGCGCGACACCAAGCAGCTGGAGCGGCGCATCGAGGGCCGCACCAATACGATCGCGCGCACCTTCGACCGGATCGTGGCACTGCTCACCGAGCTCGACTACCTGCGGAACGACGAGGTCACCGAGCACGGCAAGCGGCTGGCCCGGCTCTACGGCGAGCTCGACCTGCTCGCCAGCGAGTGCCTGCGCGAGCGGGTGTGGGAGGGGCTGAGCCCGGCCGAACTGGCCGCCTGCGTCTCGGCGCTCGTCTACGAGGCCCGGCAGTCCGACGACGCCGTCGCGCCCAAGCTGCCCACGGGCCGGGCCAAGGTCGCGATGGGAGAGATGGTACGGATCTGGGGCCGGCTGGACGCGCTGGAGGAGGAGTTCAAGCTCCACCAGGCGGAGGGCGTCGGCCAGCGCGAGCCGGACCTCGGTTTCGCCTGGGCCGCCTATCAGTGGGCCTCCGACAAGGGACTCGACGAGGTGCTGCGGGAGGCGGAGATGCCGGCCGGCGACTTCGTCCGCTGGTGCAAGCAGGTCATCGACGTGCTCGGTCAGATCGCGGCGGCGGCGCCACGGGAGGACAGCACGGTCGCGAAGAACGCCCGCAAGGCGGTGGACAGTCTGCTGAGGGGTGTCGTGGCCTACAGCTCGGTGGGCTGAGGACCGGACCGGGCGGCCGGTCCGCCCGGCAGGGCTGACGGTGAACTGACAAGGGTTTTCCACAGGGCTGGCGGAGTGCCACTTCCTTCCGCTTCCATGGACTCGTACAGACGAACGAGATCATGGAGCAACTCCGCTGGAGGGAAGCACAGTTGACCACGCACGCCGGTTCGTCCGCCGTCGGCACCACGACGGCGGACGGACGGAAGACCGTCCCGGGACCCCGCGGCGTCCCGGGACTGGGCAACCTGCCGGAATTCGGCAAGGACCCGCTCGCCTTCTTCGAACGGCTGCGTGAGCGGGGCGACTTCGTCCGCTGGCGCTTCGGCCGCACGCCCGCGCTGTTCATCGCCCACCCCGAGACCATCGGCGAACTCCTCACCGAGGTCGAGCGGACCTTCGACCAGTCCGACCTCGGCATCGCCTTCCGCACCCTGCTCGGCAACGGGGTCGTCGTCTCCAAGGGCGCGGACTGGCGGCGCAAGCGCTCCCTGGTCCAGCCCGCGGTGCGGCCCAAGCAGGTGAAGTCGTACGCGGCGACCATGGCCGAGTGCGCGGTCGACCTGGCCGGGCGCTGGGCCGACGGGGCCCGGGTGGACGTCAAGAAGGAGATGGCCGCCCTCACCCAGCTCATCGCGGTCCGCACCATCTTCGGCGTCGACACCGCTGCCGACGCCGACTCGATCGGCCGCGCGATGGACATCGCCCAGCAGGAGATCGGCGCGGAGTTCAGCGGCCTGGGGGCCGTGCTGCCCGACTGGGTGCCGACCCCCGGGCGGGCCCGGATCAAGCGCGCCACCGAGGTCATCGACGCCGAGGTCGCCCGGGTCGTCGCCCGGCACCGCGACGGCGACACCGAGCGCCCGGATCTGCTGAGCCGGCTGCTCGCCGCCCGGGACGAGACCGGCGCGCCCCTCTCCGACCGGGAGATACGGGACGAGACCGTCACGCTCTACATCGGCGGCCACGAGACCACCAGCACCACCCTCGTCTGGGCCTGGTATCTGCTCTCCCGCAATCCGCGGGTGTACGAGGCGCTGGGCGCCGAGCTCGACCGGGTGCTCGGCGACCACGACCCCGGCTTCGACGCCTACGCCGAACTCACCTACACCCAGGCCGTGGTGAAGGAGACGCTCCGCCTCTACCCGGCGATCTGGCTGCTCACCGGCACCGCCAAGGAGGGTGCCGTGCTCGGCGGCGTCCCGGTCCCGCCCGGCACCCGGGTCTGGAGCAGTCAGTGGGCCACCCACCGCGACGCCCGCTGGTTCCGGGAGCCGCTGGAGTTTCGCCCGGAGCGCTGGCTGGCCCCGGCGGAGGGTGAGGAGGCGGAGGAGATACCCGAGTACGCCTGGTATCCCTTCGGCGGCGGACCCCGGGTGTGCCTGGGCACCCGGTTCGCCATGGTGGAGGCGGTGCTGATCCTGGCCGTGCTCGCCCGCCGCTTCCGCCTGGACCTCGACGCGGAGGAGATACGCCCGGTCCCCGGTCTCACTCTCCAGCCGGACCGCGAGATCCTGGCGACGGTCCGGGCCCGCTAGGAGCTTTTCCGGCCGCTGCGGACCAGTGCCCGCGCCAGGCCGGCGAGGTCGGCGGCGCGGAGCACCCGGTCGCCGGAGCCCGGCAGGGGCACATGCAGGGGGCCGGTCCAGCGTGCCGGGATCGCGGCCGGGCCGTGGACCGCGCCGGCCAGCATGCCCGTGACGGCGGCGACGGTGTCGGTGTCGCCGCCCAGGTCGATCGCGGCCGCGAGAGCGGCTTCGAAGGAGGAGGTGGAGCGCAGCGCCCAGAGGGCCGAGCCGAGGCAGGGCCACACGGCGCCGTTGAACTCGGTGGCGTCCTCGGGCCGCCAGGCGGGCGCGAGGACGGCGGCCCAGCGGTCGCGGTGGGCCGGGGCGACCTCGGCGAGGGTGGCGGGGACGGCGGCGAGCGGGTCCTCGCCGAGGAGGGCGGCCCGGACCAGTTCGTGGAGGATCGCGGTGCCCTCCCAGGCGGCGGCGTCGCCGGGGGTGAGCGCGGCGATCCGCCGGGCCGCTTCCATGGTGGCGGCGCGGCCGGCGGAGGCGAAGCGCACGGCCGGGGTGGCGGCCCGCATCAGCGAACCGTTGCCCGCGGCACGGCCGTTGACCTGGAAGTGCAGGGCGGCGGCGGTGTCCCACGGGTCGCCACCGAGCAGCACCGCCTCGGTCTGCAGCCCGATGTCCTTGGGATCGGCCGCGGCCCAGCGCCGGAACCGGTCGAAGACATCGGACGGATCGAGTCCGCCGCGTTCGAGGAGCGACTCCCCGACGAGCACGGCCATCTGTGTGTCGTCCGTGGCCTCGCCGGGCTCCCAGCCGCCCCCGCCGCACATCTCCCCGCGCCCGTCGGGGAACCGCTCGCGGAACACCCCGGGCAGGCCGAACTCGAAGGGTGCCCCGAGCGCGTCCCCGACGGCGGAGCCGAGCACGGCGCCGACGGCGCGGTCCTCGAAGGAGCTCAGCATGCGTCATCCACCAGATCGTCGAAGGATTCCCGGCTCATGGCCCGGGAATCGGCCCACACCTCGTCCGGGCGGAGGTTCGCCAGGTCCTCGGAGGTGAAGTAGACGACGCCGTCGTACGTGTCGGAGCCGCGCGGGCCGAAGTAGTCGAGGGCGTAGGTGCGGCCGGGCCGCAGTTCCTGTATCCCCTCCGCGTCCACCTGCCAGTCGGACGAGGGTGAGAAGAGAGGGAAGACCATCCGGTCGAGCCGTTCCGGCCGGCGGGAGGACCAGCCGCTGGGGAGGGGGTCCGGGATTTCGGAGGTGCTCGCGTCGCCGTCCGTGTTCTGGGTGGGCCAGCTGCCCAGCGACACCCGGGCGGCCTGGTGTTCCGGGGCGCACATGCGCAGCTCGGCCACCGGGCGGCCGTCCGGGCCGATCCAGACGGCCGCGAGCGGCAGTTGCGCCGGGGTGCAGCCGCTCAGCAGAGCGAGGCCCAGTCCCGCGCCGAGGGCACCGAGTCGTCGTCTCATCCCCCACCCCCTGGCGTCAGCTTAGGGCGTGGGGCTGTCGGAGGGCGCGGATCGGGAGGAAGAGGAGGAGGGCGAAGGGGGAGAGGAGGATCGTCAGGACGAGGAGGGGGCCGGTCAGGAAGGGGGAGAGGGACAGGCGGCGGGACTCGCGGTAGATCCACTGGCCCAGGAGCAGGTCCCAGGCGATGACCTGGGCCCAGACGGCGCCCGCGCCGTTCGCGAGGGCGGTGAGGTCGCGGAAGGTGTCGATGTCCGGGCTGCTGACCGCGGTCCAGAGTTCCGGGAGGACCGGGGCCACGAGGATCAGGTAGACCGCGAGGACCGGCAGGACGGTCAGGGGTGAGGCGGCCACGCGGTCGGTGACGCTCCGGCCCGGGGCGAAGATCATCAGCAGCCAGACCGGCGCCGCGAGGAAGAAGGTGAGTTCGAACAGGAAGCCGGTCATGCCGCGAACTCCTGGCGGTCGGTGGGCACGGTGGTGCGCGGCGTGCGGAGGGCCCAGGCGGTGGCCGCGAGGGTGAGGACCGCGAGGACGCCGGCCGCGGCGAGCGTGAGGGCGTCGGGGGAGAGCAGCGGCTGACCGCGCAGGGCCTGCCAGGTGACCAGGGCGAAGACCCCGGCGTACGCACCGGAGGCGACCAGGACCAGCCGCAGCCGGATCCGGTCGTCGGCGAGCCGGGTGAGGCGCGGGGCGAGCGCGGCGAGCAACAGCAGGACCAGCGGTACGAGTTGCAGCGCGTGCATCCCGAAGAAGTGCGCGATGCGCAGGTCGCCGCCGGTGGTGGACCAGCCGATCAGCGGCAGACCGGGGCCGCCGTCGGGCACGCCCACACTGTGCGCACCCGCGATGGGCGGGTCGTCCTGGGCGAGTTGCTGCGGGGTGGGCCGGACCATCGCGAAGCCGACGGCCGCGCCGGCCAGCGCGATCAGCGAGGAGAGCCGGACGGCCCAGGCCGTGGCCCGGTCCAGGATGCGGGCGCGCAGCAGCAGGACGGCGATCACCAGCGCCGCCAGCCACAGGATGACGACCGTCGCGCCCATGGCCTGGAAGACGGCCGCGTCGAAGGGCGTCGAGACGTTGAAGTGGCTCTGGGTGCCGCGCACCACCTGGAGGGTGATCAGCACCATCTCGATGGCACTGGCGACGGTGAGCACGGTTCCGGCCCACCAGCCGGTGCGGCGGGCCCGGGTGCCGGGGAGCAGGGAGAGCATCCAGGCGAGCGTGAGCGCGTACGCGATGAAGGAGAGCGAGAACTTGAAGGGTTTGGCCCAGATCGGCGCGCCGACCAGGACCCGGTCGTCGAGCAGGAGCCCGCCGGCCGAGACCAGCGCGAGCAGGACCATGGAGCCGGTGAACCAGACCAGGGGCCGGTGCAGCGTGCGGAGCTGTGGTGACACGTTCGAGGACATGGGAATCCCCCCGTGGGATGCGCGTCCGCGCAGAATGGATAGTGGCACTTGCTGCTATCTGATAGTGCCACTATCTATGATGGGGGGGCGGTCGGCAAGTCCCGAGCCCGATCGGAAAGGTGAACACGCGGTGCGCATCGGAGAGTTGAGTCGCAGGACCGGGGTGTCCGTGCCGACGATCAAGTACTACGTACGGGAAGGGCTGCTGCCCGCCGGGCAGCTCACGAGCCCCAACCAGGCCTCGTACGACGAGACGCACACGCGGCGGCTGCGCCTGATCCGCGCCCTGATCGACGTCGGCGGACTGTCCGTGGCAGGCGTCCGCGAGGTGATCGAGGCCGTCGACGACCCCGCTCAGCCGGTCCACATGATGCTGGGCTCGGTCGCTGAACAAGTGGTTCCGCAGTACGAGGGCGAGGACGGGAGCGAGCAGGGGGAGCAGCTCACGGCCGCCCGCAAGACCGTCGCCGAACTCATCGCGCGGCGCGGCTGGCGCAGTTACCCCGAGGCCCCGGCCGCCGAGGCCCTCGCGGTCGCCCTCGCCGCCCTCGAGAACGCCGGTCACGGCGCCTTCGCCGCCGCGGTCCTCGACGACTACGCCACCGCCGCCGAGCGCGTCGGCCAGGTCGACGTCGAGTTCGTGGCCCGCAACGTCGTCCGCGAGGAACTGGTCGAGAGCGTGGTCGTCGGCACGGTCCTCGGCGACGCCGTGTTCGCGGCCCTGCGACGGCTTGCCCACATTGACGCGTCGGGCCGGGTCTTCGGCCTCGGGGAGTGAGGGGTGGCGTCACCCCGTGGAACGCCCGAGGGGGCGGGAGCCGCACGGCTCCCGCCGATCGGAAAATCAAACATCTGAACACACCACAAACATCAGGCAATCGGCT
>NZ_JBEZHV010000039.1:0-45610 GCF_040650755.1 Streptomyces sp. NPDC048623 | reverse complement strand
GGAAGCTAAGCCTTTCAGCGCCGATGGTACTGCAGGGGGGACCCTGTGGGAGAGTAGGACACCGCCGAACAATCTTTGTGGGAAAGCCCCGCACCATCTGGTGCGGGGCTTTTCTGCGTTCAGGGCCCGATTCACCGGCTCAACAGCCGGAGGCCGGAACAGAGCCGGCAGTGCGCTCAGAGCTTGCCGGCGGCCTTCAACGCGAGATACGCGTCCGCGAGGGCCGGCGCGAGGGCGTCGGGTGACGCGTCGACGACCGTGACGCCGTGGCGCTGGAGCTGTTCCGCCGTGCGGAGGCGCTGGGACTGGGTCTGCGTCGCGGCGGCGGCCTCGTAGACGCCCTCGATCGTGCCGCGGGTGCCGGCCATGCGGGCCACGTGCGGATCCGACGGAGAGGCCACCACGACCGTGTGGCGCTGGGTGAGCTGCGGGAGGACAGGGAGCAGGCCCTCTTCGACGGGGGCGGCGTCCAGGCCCGTGAGCAGGACGATCAGCGAGCGGCGCGGGGCGCGGGCCAGGGCGGTGGCCGCGAGGCCTCGGGCGTCGGTCTCGATGAGTTCGGGTTCCAGCGGGGCGAGGGCGTCGACCACGGCGGGCAGGACGTCGTTCGCCGAGCGGCCCTGGACCCGGGCGCGGAGGCGGCGGTCGTAGGCGAGGAGGTCGACGCGGTCGCCGGCACGGGAGACGAGGGCGGTGAGCAGGAGCGCGGCGTCCATCGCGGCGTCGAGGCGCGGGACGTCGCCGACGCGGCCTGCGGAGGTGCGGCCGGTGTCGAGGACGATGAGGATGTGGCGGTCGCGTTCGGGGCGCCAGGTGCGGACGGCGACGGTGGTCTGGCGGGCGGTGGCGCGCCAGTCGATGGAGCGGGTGTCGTCGCCGGGGACGTATTCGCGGAGGCTGTCGAACTCGGTGCCCTCGCCGCGGGTGAGGACGCTGGTGCGGCCGTCGAGCTCGCGCAGCCGGGCCAGGCGTGAGGGCAGGTGCTTGCGGCTGGTGAAGGGCGGCAGGACCCGTACGGTCCACGGGACCTCGTGGTTGCCCTGGCGGGCGGCGAGGCCGAGGGGGCCGAAGGAGCGGACGGTGACGCGTTCGGCGCGGCGGTCGCCGCGGCGGGTGGGGCGCAGGGCCGTGGTGACGCGGCGGCGCTCTCCGGCGGGGACCGTCAGCTTCTGGCGCTTCGGGTTCTGGGCGCTGCTCGGGGGCCAGGCGTCGCGCAGTTGGGCGCGCAGGCGGCGGCGGGACGGATTGGTGACGGTCAGGTGGACCTCGGCCGCGTCACCCAGTCGAACAGACGTATCACCATTTCGGGTGAACTGGAGCTTTCGCACTGGCGCGGCCATCGCGTAGTCGCACAGAATTGCGAGTGTGAGTGGCGCGTTCACCGCGAGCATCCCGGTCCAGCTGGGCGCGAGGATGCCCACGGGGAGCGACCCGATGGCGGCGAGCAGGGCGGTGCGTCCGGTGAGGGCCATGGGGTGCCGTTCTCAGCGAGGTACGGGGACGTGGGCGAGGATCGAGTTGAGGACGGAGTCGGAGGTGACTCCCTCCATCTCGGCCTCGGGCCGCAGTTGGACGCGATGCCGGAGGGTCGGCAGCGCCAGGGCCTTCACATCGTCCGGGGTGACGTAGTCCCGGCCGGTCAGCCAGGCCCAGGCGCGGGCCGTGGAGAGCAGGGCGGTGGCTCCTCGGGGGGAGACGCCGAGAGCGAGCGAGGGGGATTCACGCGTGGCACGACAGATATCGACGACATAGCCGGCGATCTCGGCGGAGACCGCGACCTTGGCGACGGCCTTACGGGCGGCCGTGAGCTCCGCGGGGCCGGCGACGGGGCGCACTCCGGCGGCCTTCAGATCGCGCGGGTCGAATCCCTGGGCGTGGCGGGTCAGGACGCTGATCTCGTCCTCGCGTGAGGGCAACGGGACCGTCAGTTTCAGCAGGAAGCGGTCGAGTTGGGCCTCGGGCAGCGGATAGGTGCCCTCGTACTCGACGGGGTTCTGGGTCGCGGCGACGAGGAAGGGCTCGGGCAGCGGGCGGGGGGTTCCGTCCACGGTGACCTGGCGCTCCTCCATGGCCTCCAGGAGCGAGGACTGGGTCTTCGGGGGCGTCCGGTTGATCTCGTCGGCGAGCAGCAGGTTGGTGAAGACCGGGCCGGGCTGGAAGGAGAACTCGGCGCTCCGGGTGTCGTAGACGAGGGAGCCGGTCACGTCACTGGGCATCAGGTCGGGGGTGAACTGGACGCGCTTGGTGTCGAGTTCGAGCGCGGTGGCGAGGGTTCGTACCAGGAGGGTCTTGGCGACGCCGGGGACTCCTTCGAGCAGGACGTGCCCCTTGCAGAGCAGGGCGACGACGAGACCGGTGACGGCGGGGTCCTGGCCGACCACGGCCTTTCCGATCTCGGTGCGCAGGGCCTCCAGGGAGGCGCGGGCGCTGTCCGAGCTCGTCACGGTCTCGGGGGTCGGGGCGCTCATGAGGTGCGTACCTCTCTTTCGAGGGCGTCGAGTTGGTCCGCGAGGCGGACGAGGGCGGCGTCGTCGGCGGGAGCCGGGCCGAAGAGGAGCGTCCGGTGGATCCCCGCGGCGGTCGCGGGGATCCGGGCGGAGAGTGCGGGGAGGAGCAGATCGGGGGAGTGGGCGTCCTTGGCGGGGATGCCGAGGAGCGGGGCGATCCGGTCGCGGGTCGCGGTGCGCAGGACGGTGGCCGCGCGGTCGCGGGCGTCGGTCTTGCGGTAGAGGCGGGCGCGGCCCTCGGTGGCCTCGGAGGCGCGGACGGCGACGGGGAGGCGTTCGGGTACGAGGGGGCCGAGGCGGCGGGCACGCCAGACGGCAGCGAGGACCGCGGCGACGGCGAGCTGGAGGGTGCCCCACAGCCAGCCGGAGGGGATCAGGTCGAGGAACGTGGCGCCGGAGTCGTCGGTGGCCTCGGGGGCGGCGGGCACATCGGAGAGCGAGGGGAGGTACCAGACGAGATGCGGGTGGGAACCGAGGAGTTGCAGGGCGAGGGACGCGTTGCCCTGCTGGGCGAGGCGCCTGTTGGTGAGGAGTTCGGGGGAGCCGACGAGGATCGTGTCGGCGGTGCCCGGGCCGGGGACGCGGACCAGGGTCGGCAGGCCGTCCGCGGGGTAGCAGGCGTCGGCGGTGGTGCTTCCGGTGAGGTAGCGCTCGCCGCCGAGTTCGGCGCCGCCGGCGCGGGCGGCGGCGGGCAGGGTGCAGCCGGGTCCGGGCTCGCGGGTGGCGACCACGACGCTCAGGTCGGTGTCGATGCCCGGGGCGAGGGTGTTCAGGCTGGGGGCGCCCGCGCCGAGGAGGACCGTGCGGCCGGCCGAGCGGGTCATCGCCCCGTACAGCGTGGACTGCTGATCAGGCGTGAGCAGGTCGGGGGTGGTGACGAGCAGGGTGGTGTCGTCGCCGGTGGCGGCGGTGGCCCCGGCGAGGGTGTCGTGGACGTCGAGGGTGACGCCCCGGGCCTTGAGGAGTTCGGCGACGGCGCGGCTGCCGGAGGGGTCGGCGGAGCGCGGGTCGAGGCGGCCGCCGTGGTCGGAGGAGCGGACGGAGGCCAGGACGAGGCCGCCGATCAGGACCAGAGCCAGGAGCAGCAAGGCGCCGCGGGCGCGGGCCCACAGCTGACGGGGAGTGAGCGAGGTGGAGGTGGCGCTGGTGGCCGACCGGCTCATCGGGGCGCCTCCGTGAAGCCGGTGGCGGCGGCTGTGGCGAGGGTCGGTTTGCTCTTCTCCAGGGCGCTGTCGAGCTGTTCGATGCGGCGGTACGCGGGTTCGTCGGCGCTGCGGCCGCCGTATGTGACGTCGTCGAAGGCGCGGGCGGCGGCGCGCAGGGCATCGGCGTGGGTGGGCAGCCGGCGGCCGGCTTCCGAGGCGGCCTCGTCGGCGGTCCTGCCCGGACGCGGGTCGAGCAGGGTGCGTTCCTCGAGGGCGCGGACGATCGCGCGCATGCGTTCCTGGACGGCTTGGTTCCACTGGCCTTCGGCGGCGTGGCGGCCGGCCGCGGCACGGTGTTCGGCGGCGGTGCGCGGGCCGTCGTCGAAGAGGGAGTCACCGCCGGTGGCGACCGTGCGGCGGGGGGTGCCGAGGCGCCACCAGAGGGCGGCGATCAGGGCGAGCACGACGATGACGACGGCCACGAGTCCGGCGACGCCGCCCGGGGTCGCCCCGGAGGCGGCGTCGAAGAGGCTGTCGACCCAGTCCCAGAAGCGGTCGAGGCCGCGCTGGAGAAGACTGGGATCGTTCTCGTGGTACATCGGCTTGGACAGTTCGCGCTCCGCCGCCTCCTGGGCGGGGACGCGCGGAATGTCCTCCGGTATGTCACCGGCCGTGCCCCCCGTGATCGTCACGCCATCAGCCTCCGTAACCGGGGAGTCCGGCGGCGCGGGCGAGTTCGAGGTCGAGGGCCTCGCGCCGGATGCGCTGGTCGATGTAGAGGAGCACCGTCACGCCGGAGGTCAGCGGGTAGGTGAGGGCGCTGGTGATGACGCCGCCGATACCCATGATGATCAGGAAGGTCCAGCCGGTCTCCGGGACGCTGCCCTCCATGAAGGAGTCGAGACCGCTGCCGGAGACGGCCGTCGCCAGGATGAGGAACGGGATGGCGACCAGCATCGTGAAGACGGCGACCATCACATTGGTGAGCAGAGTGATGCCGAAGATGCGCCACCAGGAGCCCTGGACGAGCTTCATGGACCGCTTCATCGCCTTGATGACGCCCTGACGCTCCAGCATCAGCGCGGGGGAGGCGAGGGAGAGCGCGATCGTCAGCCAGATGACGGCGACGAGGGCGCAGAGGCCGCCCACGAAGGCCAGGCCCGTGCCGGCGTCGCCGCCGAGGAGCATGCCGGGCAGCAGGCCCACGAACATGACCGCGGCGGAGAGGACGGTCACCAGGACGGTGAGCCCGAGAAGCTGGAGCAGCCGCGGGCGGGCGTCCCGCCAGGCCTCGCCCAGGGTGACGGGGCGGCCGAGGACGGCCCGGCTCATGACGACGGTGAGCAGCGCGGAGCAGAGCAGCCCGGCGGCGATCATGATCACGTACGCGGGGCCGGACTCGATCAGCGCGTTCTTCATGGACGCGGCGCTCTGCGAGAGGGCCTCCGCCGGGGTGGCGTCCGGGTTGATCTCCACGGGCGCCGGGGCCAGGTAGCGGGCGCCGAGAATGTCCGCGACCTGCGCGACGATCGCGACACTGAGACTGATCGCGAGGACCGTCTGCCAGTAACGGCGCATGGTCGTCGCGGCGCCGTCGAGGATGTCGCCGAGGGTCATCGGACGCAGCGGCACCACACCGGGCTTGGCGGCCGGCGGCAGGCCCCAGTGACCGTGCGGCGGCGGCGCGCCCCAGCCGCCGCCGTGCGCACGGGCCGGGGCCTGCGGCGCGGCGGCGGGCCCGGGAGCGGTCGGCGACTGCCACTGGCCGGCGGGCGGCTGCTCCTTGGACCACTGGGGGACGGAGCCGTTCGCATCGCCGGGCGAGGCGGGCCGGGGAACACCGGAGCCGTCGTGGCCGTCGGAGGGAGCAGATCCGGGCGAGGTCCAGCCCGGAGTGTCGTTCACGGTCGTCCACCTCGAGGAATGGTCGCGGGGCCGGATCGGCGAACCGGCTCGGTCTCTGCGGCCGCACGCCTGTCCGGGCGGTCGGCCGGGAGCCATCGTGCCACGCGGGACCCTCCCACGGGCGGGCCCGGGCACTACTCCGCCACCTTCCTTGTCAGAGCCGGTGGGGGCAGACTGGGCCGACGCCGCTCCAGGCGGGCGAACCGGGGACGAACCAAGGGGCGGGGCAGAACGGGGGACACCGGAACCGCGCCCGCATACCGGGCTCGGCAGTGCTCGACGATCATCGCGCCGAGCCGGCAGCCGGACGGCCGGGCGCGTGCCGCCGGGGTCCGGTTGCGGGGTGGCCTGAATCGTGCGTCTCGTCCGTTGCGGAGGCCGCGGGGTACGGTGCTGGCCGGCCGCGTGGCCCCCGGCGCCGGCGTCCGCCCGTCACCGCAGGTCAGTGAGGTATCTCACCAGCCGCCTTGAGACTGATACGGAAATGGGATGATGTCGATATGAAGGGACGCGTTCTTGTCGTCGATGACGACACCGCACTGGCCGAGATGCTCGGGATCGTGCTGCGAGGTGAAGGGTTCGAGCCGTCGTTCGTCTCGGACGGCGACAAGGCGCTTGCGGCGTTCCGTGAGGCCAAGCCGGATCTGGTGCTGCTCGATCTGATGCTGCCCGGGCGGGACGGGATCGAGGTGTGCCGGCTGATCCGGGCCGAGTCCGGGGTGCCGATCGTCATGCTCACGGCCAAGAGCGACACCGTCGACGTCGTGGTCGGTCTGGAGTCCGGGGCCGACGACTACATCGTGAAGCCGTTCAAGCCGAAGGAGCTCGTCGCCCGCATCCGGGCGCGGCTGCGGAGGTCGGAGGAGCCGGCGCCCGAGCAGCTCGCCATCGGCGATCTGGTCATCGACGTGGCCGGTCACTCCGTGAAGCGCGACGGGCAGTCCATCGCCCTCACGCCGCTGGAGTTCGACCTGCTCGTCGCCCTCGCCCGCAAGCCGTGGCAGGTGTTCACGCGTGAGGTGCTCCTGGAGCAGGTCTGGGGCTACCGGCACGCCGCCGACACCCGTCTGGTGAACGTGCACGTCCAGCGGCTGCGCTCGAAGGTCGAGAAGGACCCCGAGCGCCCGGAGATCGTGGTCACCGTGCGCGGTGTCGGATACAAGGCAGGACCGAGCTGACATGAGCGCAGGCAGTACTGCTCCGAAGCCCGGGAACCCGGGGGTCCGTACGGGGCGGGCTGCCGGACCGGGAAGGGGGGGCTCGCGTTTCGGCCGTCTGCTCCAGGACGGGGCCCCCGGCGGGCCGGTGTTCCGGCTCGTCATGCGCTGGGTGCGCCGCCCGCTGCTGCCGGCGGTGCGCGTGTGGCGGCGCAATCTGCAGGTGCGGGTGGTCGCCGGCACCCTGCTCATGTCCCTCGGCGTGGTGCTGCTCCTCGGCCTGGTGGTCATCGGCCAGGTCCGCAACGGTCTGCTCGATGCCAAGGAGAAGGCGGCACAGAGCCAGGCGGCCGGCGGGTTCTCCGCCGCCCAGGACCGGGCGGCGACCACGCCGACCGCGCCGGGCGACCAGGACGGCGCCCGGGCCGGCGCGTCCGTGAACTGGCGCTCGACGCTCGTCGAGCAGCTCGCCAGCGGCGGCCAGAGCGCCTACAACGTGGTCGCGCTGTCCCTGGAGACGGGCGACACCGCGAGCCGTGGCGCGCGCGCCTCCGGCGAGGTCGACCCGACCACGAGCATCCCCGCCGACCTGCGGCACAGCGTCGCGCAGGGCACCAGCACCTTCCAGAAGTTCGCCCGGATCCACTACACCAGCGGCAAGCCGTCCGAGCCCGGCCTGGTGATCGGCAAGCGGCTCAACGACGCCGACGGCACCCCGTACGAGCTCTACTACCTCTTCCCGCTGACCCAGGAGTCGGACTCCCTCGCCCTGGTCAAGACCACGCTGGCGACCGCCGGGCTGTTCGTCGTCGTGCTGCTCGGCGCCATCGCCTGGCTGGTGGTACGGCAGGTCGTCACCCCGGTCCGGATGGCCGCCGGGATCGCCGAGAGGCTGTCCGTCGGCAAGCTCCAGGAGCGGATGAAGGTCACCGGCGAGGACGACATCGCGCGCCTCGGCGAGGCCTTCAACAAGATGGCGCAGAACCTCCAGCTCAAGATCCAGCAGCTGGAGGAGCTGTCCCGGATGCAGCGCCGGTTCGTCTCCGACGTGTCGCACGAGCTGCGCACCCCGCTGACCACCGTACGGATGGCGGCCGACGTCATCCATGACGCGCGGGCCGACTTCGACCCGGTCACCGCGCGCTCCGCCGAGCTCCTCGGCGACCAGCTCGACCGCTTCGAGTCGCTGCTCGCCGACCTCCTGGAGATCAGCCGCTTCGACGCGGGCGCGGCGGCCCTGGAGGCCGCGCCGATAGACCTGCGCGAGGTGGTACGACGGGTCATCGGCGGCGCCGAGCCGCTGGCCGAGCGCAAGGGCAGCCGGATCGTCGTCGTCGGCGACGAGCAGCCCGTGGTGGCCGAGGCGGACGCCCGCCGGGTCGAGCGGGTGCTGCGCAACCTGGTCGTGAACGCCGTCGAGCACGGCGAGGGCAAGGACGTCGTCGTGAAGCTGGCCGCCGCCGGCGGGGCCGTCGCCGTCGCCGTACGCGACTACGGCGTGGGCCTCAAGCCCGGCGAGGCGACCCGGGTCTTCAACCGCTTCTGGCGCGCCGACCCGGCCCGTGCCCGCACCACCGGCGGTACGGGCCTCGGCCTGTCGATCGCGGTGGAGGACGCCCGTCTGCACGGGGGCTGGCTCCAGGCGTGGGGCGAGGCGGGCGGCGGTTCGCAGTTCCGGCTGACCCTGCCGCGTACCGCGGACGAGCCGCTGCGCGGCTCCCCGATCCCGCTGGAGCCGGAGGACTCGCGGCGCAACCGTGAGCAGGCCGCCATCGCCGGGGACGGTGTCACGGCCGGTGGCACGGCCGTCGGCGCCGGAGCTGCCGCGGGCGCTGGGACGCGGCTCTCGGCGGTGCCGGTGCAGCCCGCCGGGGAGCGTCCGGCCCTGCCCGTACCGCCGCGGATGCCGCCGGTGCCGCGGGCGACGGTCGACCCCACGGCCCTGCCGGGCAGCGGTGCCCGGGTGGTGGCCCGGTCCGCCGACGGCGCGGAGGACGGCGCCGACGGCGCGGAGAACAGCGGGTACGGCGACGGTGGCGGCGACGGTGGCGGGGCTGAGGCGATGGCGTCGACGCGCGCCGAGCGGGAGGACGGGACTGGTGGGCGCTGACCTTCGAGGGAAGCGGGAGACCCTGGGGCGGGGAAGGCCGGCATCGGGAAATCCGGCACCGGGAGAGCCGGGATCGGGGAAACCGGGATCCGGGAAGCCGGGATCGGTACGGCCGGTGCGAGGGGTGGTCCTCGCGGCGTGCGGTTCGCTGCTGGTCGCCGGCTGCGCGACCATGCCCGACAGCGGTGACGTCCAGGCCGTGAAGGCGTCCAACCCGGGCGACTCGCAGGTGCGCGTGTACGCGGTCGCGCCCCGGGAGAACGCCGACCCGGACGAGATCGTCGACGGCTTCCTGGAGGCCATGACGAGTGACGACCCCGGCTTCGCCACGGCGCGGAAGTACCTGACGAAGCAGGCCGCGCGCGGCTGGAAGCCGGAGGAGAGCATCACCGTGCTCACCAACGCGCCCGGCCGCGACCCGGCCGTGCGGCTGGCCGACCCGGAGACCAAGGGCCGGACCTTCCCGCTCCTCGGGCGGCAGATCGCGACGGTCGACGAGAGCCACGCGTACCAGCCGAAGGCGCCCGCCGAGTACACCCAGTCGATCCACGTCGTGCAGCAGCCCTCGGCGGACGGCAAGACCAAGGAATGGCGCATCGACAGCCTGCCCAAGGGCCTGGTGCTCGGCGAGGCGGACTTCCTGCGCAACTACCGCTCGGTCAACAAGTACTACTTCGCCTCCGGCGAGAACTGGGTCGTCGCCGACCCCGTCTACATCCGGCAGCGCCAGGACCCGGTCACCCGCATGGATCCGGTGACCCAGACCGTGAAGGCGCTCCTGGAGGGCCCGACGGGCTGGCTCGACCCGGCCGTCGACACCCGCTTCCCGTCCGGGACGCAGCTGCGGGACGGCGTCACCTCGCTCGCGACGGACGACCAGTCGACGCTCAAGGTGCCCCTCAACAAGAAGGCCGACCACGTCGGCGCGGCGGCCTGCAAGGGGATGGCCGCGCAGCTGCTCTTCACACTGGGCGACCTGACCTCGGTCCGGGTCGAGCAGGTGGAGATCCAGGGCAGCGAGGGCAACCGGCTGTGCCTGCTCGGCAAGGGGCAGGCGGTCGACGAGTACTCGCCGGTCCGCAACCCCGGCAACGGCGAGAACCCCTACTTCGTCGACGAGCACGGCAGGCTGATGATGCTGTCGGTCGGCGCCCGGCAGCCCGACAAGCCCTCCGCCGTGCCCGGCCCCTTCGGGAGGGGCGCGGTCGGGCTGCGGTCCGTGGCCGTGGACCGCGAGGAGAGCTACGCGGCGGGCGTCGTCCAGGACGGGCGCGAGCTGCGGGTCGGCTCGCTCACCACCGACGAGGAGCTGACCGCGCCCGTCGTCACCAGCACCGCCCTCCAGCCGGACAACCGGCTCTCGGCGCCGAGCTGGGACGGCCGCGGCGATCTGTGGGTCGCCGACCGCAACCCGCTGAAGCCGCGCCTGTGGATGGTGCCGGGCGGGCGGGGCGAGCGGATCGAGGTCAGCACGCCGTGGCTGCGGGACGGCGCGCGCATCGAGTCGCTGCGGGTCTCCGCGGACGGGGTGCGCATCGCGCTACTGGTCACCCAGGACAAGCGCACCACCCTGCAGATCGGGCGGGTCGAGCGCACTGTCGACGACGGCGGGCGGGCGGTCGCCGTCACCGACCTGGAGAACGCGGCGCCGCGCCTGGAGTCGGTCAAGGCCGTCTCCTGGGCCGGACCCAGCCGGCTCGTCGTGGTCGGCACGGAGGCGGGCGGTGTGCAGCAGCTGCGGTACGTGCAGACGGACGGCTCGACCTCGGCCGGCTCGGTCCTGCCGGGCCTGAACGGCGTCGAGTCGGTCGCCGCGCCGCACGGTGAGCAGGCGCCGGTGGTCGCGGACTCCGGCAACGACGGCATCGTGCGGCTGGTGCCGGGCACGAACTGGCAGCCGGTGGTGAAGGAGGGCGGCGACCCGGTCTACCCGGGCTGAGCCGCGCGTCGGGTGCCCGGCCGGTCGGGGGCGGCGGCCGGGGCCCGTTCCGGGCCCTCGGCCCGGGGTCGTCCGGCCCGCCCCTCCGGGCCTTTCGGGCCCCGTCCGCGTGCTGCGGGCGGGGCCCTTCTTCCTTTCTTCTCGCGTTGTCCACAGGGCGTTTTCCACAGGGGTGGCCGGAGGGGGTGGGCAGGAGGAGAGTGGAGCCATGCAGGGCTGGTGGCGAGAGATCGCCGGGCTGGTGCTGCCGGGCTCCTGCGGAGGTTGTGGGAGTCCTCGTACGGCGCTGTGCCCGTCGTGCGAGGCAGAGCTGACAGGGGGTGCGGTTCGGAGGGTGCGGCCGACGCCGGAGCCGGTGGGGCTGCCGGTGGTGTACGCGGCCGCGGTGTACGAGGGGGTGACACGGGCGATGTTGCTGGAGCACAAGGAGCGGGGCGCGCTGCCGCTCGCCGGGCCGCTGGGCGTGGCGCTCGCCGGGGCCGTGGCGGCCGCTGCCGGGGCCTGCGGCGGGTCCGGGGGCGGTTCGCTGCTTCTCGTACCGGTGCCGTCCTCGCGGCGCTCGGTGCGGGCGCGTGGCCATGATCCGACGCGGCGGATCGCGCTGGCCGCGGCGGGCCGGCTGCGGCGTACGGGGCGGGCGGCGCGGGTTCTGCCGGTGCTGCGGCAGCGGCGGGAGGTGGCCGACCAGGCGGGGCTCGGTGCGCGGGGGCGGCGGGCGAACCTGGCCGGGGCCCTGGAGGTGGCGGCGTCCGGGCGGCGGCCGCTCGCCGAGGCCGTGCGGGCGGGCGCGCGGGTGGTCCTCGTGGACGACCTGATGACCACCGGGGCGTCACTCGCGGAGGCGGCGCGGGCACTCCGCTCCATACACCGTCCGTTCATGTTCACGGGATTGACGGACAGCCCGAAGGGAGGCGCTGGAGAAGGGCAATTCGAACAGCCCGTGGGAGCGGTAGTCGCATCCTCTCCGTCGTCGTTCGAAATAAACCGGAACTCGCGGGGAAGTTGCATCGTTGCAGGTGGTGAGCGGTGAAAACACTCGAATGGAGGTAACCGGCTCCAGCGGGTGCCGACACCCGTCCGAACGAGCTATGTTCGGTTGTGAGGAATGGTGAATGCCACGCCTCACCGAATGCACGGGTGCGCCTACAGGACAGGAGTTCAGGGCGAATTAACCTCTGGTTGATGGGGTGGGGAGCTTGTCGACTGGGGAGGAAGGGGTCAGGTCGCCAAGTCCGAGGCTCCGGTAATCGCCGGGGTCTGGTGCAAAGGGATAAGCCCGCCGGCCAAGGAGCCGGGAGGGGCGATCCGGGAACGGAGTTCTGCGTGGACATCGTCGTCAAGGGCCGCAAGACCGAGGTGCCCGAGCGGTTCCGGAAGCACGTGGCCGAGAAGCTGAACCTGGAGAAGATCCAGAAGCTCGACGGCAAGGTGATCAGCCTCGACGTCGAGGTGTCCAAGGAGCACAACCCGCGGCAGGCCGACAGGTCGGACCGCGTGGAGATCACCGTCCATTCCCGAGGCCCGGTGATCCGGGCGGAAGCGGCGGCAGGCGACCCGTACGCAGCGCTCGACCTCGCCCACGGCAAGCTTGAGGCGCGACTGCGCAAGCAGCACGACAAGCGGTACGCACGCCGTGGCGCCGGCCGGCTGTCGGCGGCCGAGGTCGGCGACGTGGTGCACGGCGCCGCCGAGCTCAACGGAAGCGGCGAACTCGTCGCCGACCAGTCCGAGAGCGTGCCCGCCACGATGATGGGCTCGATCGAGGTACAGGGCGAAGGCCCCCTGGTGGTGAGGGAGAAGACCCACACGGCCGCCCCCATGACGCTCGGCCAGGCGCTCTACGAGATGGAGCTGGTCGGGCACGACTTCTATCTCTTCGTCGACTCCGACACGAAGCAGCCCAGTGTCGTCTACCGGCGGCACGCCTACGACTACGGCGTCATCCACCTCGAGAGCGACCCGCTCGCCGGTGAGGACCTCGGTGGCGCGGGCGGCGCGCTCGGCGGCTGACCCGCCGGACCGCGCCCCGGTCGCGGACCACGACACGGTGCCCCTGGAGCGCCTCGCGCGCCCCCAGGGGCACCCCTGTGCGCCGGTCTGCGCCCACGGGGGATCAACGCGCCGGGGCCGCGGCATGAAAGCATGGGGTGCACGCCAACCGGTGCTCTCCGAGGAGCGGTTGGGGACCGAAAGCGAATCAGTACACGACTTCAGGCCACGGCCTTCAGGGGTGGGAACGATGGCGGACAGCTTCGGGCCGGTGCACGGCGGGCGAAGCCTCGACGGCCCGGTGAACCCGGAGGGAATGGATTCGGCCAACGGCACGTCCCGTGACGAGCCGATCAGGGTCCTCGTCGTGGACGATCACGCCCTTTTCCGCCGCGGTCTGGAGATCGTCCTCGCCCAGGAGGAGGACATCCAGGTCGTCGGCGAGGCGGGCGACGGCGCGGAAGCCGTCGACAAGGCCGCGGATCTGCTGCCCGACATCGTCCTGATGGACGTCCGCATGCCCAAGCGGGGCGGAATCGAGGCGTGCACCTCCATCAAGGAGGTCGCGCCCAGCGCGAAGATCATCATGCTGACGATCAGCGACGAGGAGGCCGACCTCTACGACGCGATCAAGGCGGGCGCGACCGGCTATCTCCTCAAGGAGATCTCCACCGACGAGGTCGCCACCGCGATCCGCGCCGTCGCCGACGGGCAGTCGCAGATCAGCCCGTCGATGGCGTCGAAGCTGCTCACCGAGTTCAAGTCGATGATCCAGCGCACCGACGAGCGCCGGCTCGTGCCCGCGCCGCGCCTCACCGACCGCGAGCTGGAGGTCCTCAAGCTCGTCGCGACCGGCATGAACAACCGGGACATCGCCAAGGAGCTGTTCATCTCCGAGAACACGGTGAAGAACCACGTCCGCAACATCCTGGAGAAGCTGCAGCTGCACTCCCGGATGGAGGCCGTGGTCTACGCGATGCGGGAGAAGATCCTCGAGATCCGCTGACCCGCCCCTGCACAGGCCCGGCCCCGGGCCGGGACCCGGCTCACGACTCCCGCCCCAGGACCCGTTGCCCAGGACCCGTTGCCCAGGACCCGTTGCCCGGGACCCCGGCCCGCGGGCCTCAGCCCAGGGCCTTCACCAGGTCCGGGGCCAGCTCCGGGGCGTCCACCCGCTCGACCGCGACCGCGTCGCAGCCCACCCACTCCGCGGCCTCGCGCAGCGCCTGCGCCACCGCCGGGACCGCCTTGGGGCCGTCCAGGGTGACCTGCCGGGCGACCAGCGTCCGGCCGTCGCGCGCCGGGTCCACCCGGCCCACCAGCCGGCCGCCCGCAAGGACGGGCATCGCGAAATACCCGTACACCCGCTTCTGCTTCGGCACATACGCCTCCAGGCGGTGGGTGAAGCCGAAGATGCGCTCGGTGCGCGGCCGTTCCCAGATCAGCGAGTCGAACGGCGAGAGCAGCGTCGTACGGTGCCGGCCGCGCGGCTCGGTCGCGAGCGCCGCGGGATCGGCCCAGGCCGGCTTCCCCCAGCCCGCCACCGTCACCGGCACCAGACCCGAGTCCGCCACCACCGCGTCGAAGGCCTCGCCCTTGATCCGGTGGTAGTCGGCGAGGTCCGCCCGGGTGCCGACGCCCAGCGCCTCGCCCGCCTGCCGGACGAGGCGGCGCAGACACTCCCTGTCGTCCAGGTCGTCGTGCAGCAGCGCGTCCGGCACGGCGCGCTCCGCCAGGTCGTACACCCGCTTCCAGCCGCGCCGCTCGGTGACGACCACCTCGCCGAACATCAGTGCCCGCTCGACGGCGATCTTCGAGTCGGACCAGTCCCACCACTCGCCCTTGTTCTTGGCGCCGCCCAGCTCGGTGGCGGTCTGCGGCCCCTCGGCCTTCAGCTGGGAGATCACCGCCTCGTACGCCCCGTCCGACAGCTGGTGGTTCCAGTGCGGGCGGTCCCGGTAGGCGCGGCGGCGGAAGGCGAAGTGCGGCCACTCCTCGATGGGCAGGATGCAGGCGGCGTGCGACCAGTACTCGAAGGCGTGCCCGTCCGTCCAGTACGCCTCCTCGACCGTGCGGCGGCCGACCGCGCCCAGGCGCGCGTACGGAATCAGCTCGTGCGAGCGGGCGAGGACGGAGATGGTGTCCAGCTGGACCTGCCCGAGGTGGCGCAGCACGCCCCGCACCCCGGCGCGGCGGTCGGGGGCGCCGAGGAATCCCTGGGCCCGCAGGGCGATCCGGCGGGCGTCGTCGGCGGACAGTGACAGTTCGGCGGCGGGGTGCGGGGCGGTCGTCATGCTCCGACCCTAGGGCCTGGCACTGACAGTGCTCAGGCCCTCGCGGCGGTCCGATCCCCGGCCCGCGCTCGCGCCCCCGCTCATGCCTCCGCCCCGGCCTGCGCTCATGCCTCCGCCCCGGCCTTCGCCGGGAGGTACGGCAGGGACGACGGCAGACCCAGGTCGGAGGGGAGCAGGGAGCCGAGCCAGGAGTCGCGGATCGTGCCCTTGTTGATCAGACCGGCGCGCTCCACGCCCTCGATCGTGAAACCCGCCCGCTCGGCGACCGCCCGCGACGGCGCGTTGCCGACCTCGGCACGCCACAGCAGACGGTGCACGCCGAGCGAGCCGAAGGCCCAGCGGGCGACGGCGCCGACCGCCTCCGTCATGTAGCCGTGGCCACGGTGTTCCCTGACCATCCAGTAGCCGACTTCCCGGATGCCCGGGCCGCGCGGGTGCAGACCGATCGCGGCGAGCAGCGGCCCGCCTTCCAGGGGCTCGACGGCGAAGATGTACTCCCCGTCCTGCTGCCACCCCTCGGGCGCGATGCGGGTCACGAACAGTTCGGCGTCCGCGCTGCTGTACGGGGACGGGATGGTGGTCCAGCGCTGGATGCCGGGGTCCTGGCAGGCGGCGTACACCGCCTCGGCGTCCTCCGGTACGAAGGGGCGCAGGCGAAGGCGGTCGGTGGTGAGTGTGATGGGCTCCATGACGGAATTCTGGTGACCCGCCGGACCGGATGCGAACACTTTTCGCATGGGGCGGCACCTTCCGGCGGCCTCGTGCGTTGGTCAGGGAGCGAGGTGTCACGGGCGGGACCAAGGCCCTCGGCACCGGCCTCGCACCGCTCCGGCACTGCGGGCCTCCCTCCGCGAGGGTGGTCTCGCTTACCATGGCCGTTGCGGTGGGGACCACCTGCCGTGCCCGCGCCCGAGTCATGACAAGACCCAGTGCCAGGCCCGACCGGCAAGGAGACCAGCCTCAGTGTCCGTCTTCAACAAGCTCATGCGTGCAGGCGAAGGCAAGATCCTGCGCAAACTGCACCGCATCGCGGACCAGGTCAACTCCATCGAAGAGGACTTCGTCAACCTCTCCGACGCCGAGTTGCGGGCGCTCACGGACGAGTACAAGGAGCGCTACGCCGACGGCGAGAGCCTCGACGACCTCCTTCCGGAGGCGTTCGCCACCGTCCGTGAGGCGGCCAAGCGCGTGCTCGGCCAGCGCCACTACGACGTGCAGATCATGGGCGGTGCCGCCCTCCACCTCGGTTACGTCGCCGAGATGAAGACCGGTGAGGGCAAGACCCTCGTCGGTACCCTCCCGGCGTATCTGAACGCGCTGTCCGGCAAGGGCGTCCACCTGATCACGGTGAACGACTACCTGGCCGAGCGCGACTCCGAGATGATGGGCCGCGTCCACCGCTTCCTGGGCCTGAACGTCGGCTGCATCCTGGCGAACATGACGCCGGCGCAGCGCCGCGAGCAGTACGCCTGCGACATCACGTACGGCACGAACAACGAGTTCGGCTTCGACTACCTGCGCGACAACATGGCGTGGTCCCAGGACGAGCTCGTCCAGCGCGGCCACAACTACGCGTGTGTCGACGAGGTCGACTCGATCCTCGTCGACGAGGCCCGTACGCCGCTGATCATCTCCGGCCCGGCCGACCAGGCCACCAAGTGGTACGGCGACTTCGCGAAGCTGGTCACCCGCCTCACCAAGGGTGAGCCCGGCAACCCGATGAAGGGCATCGAGGAGACCGGCGACTACGAGGTCGACGAGAAGAAGCGCACGGTCGCCATCCACGAGTCCGGCGTCGCCAAGGTCGAGGACTGGCTGGGCATCGACAACCTGTACGAGTCGGTGAACACCCCGCTCGTCGGTTACCTGAACAACGGCATCAAGGCCAAGGAACTCTTCAAGAAGGACAAGGACTACGTCGTCATCGACGGCGAAGTCATGATCGTCGACGAGCACACCGGCCGTATCCTCGCCGGCCGCCGCTACAACGAGGGCATGCACCAGGCCATCGAGGCCAAGGAGGGCGTGCCGATCAAGGACGAGAACCAGACGCTCGCCACGATCACCCTCCAGAACTTCTTCCGCCTCTACGACAAGCTCTCCGGCATGACCGGTACGGCCATGACCGAGGCGGCCGAGTTCCACCAGATCTACAAGCTGGGCGTCGTGCCGATCCCGACGAACAAGCCCATGCAGCGCAAGGACCAGCCGGACCTGATCTACCGGACCGAGGTCGCCAAGTTCGCCGCCGTCGTCGACGACATCGCGGAGAAGTACGAGAAGGGCCAGCCGGTCCTCGTCGGCACGACCTCCGTCGAGAAGTCCGAGTACCTGTCGCAGCAGCTCAGCAAGCGTGGCGTGCCGCACGAGGTGCTGAACGCGAAGCACCACGAGCGCGAGGCCGTGATCGTCGCGCAGGCCGGCCGCAAGGGCGCCGTCACGGTCGCCACGAACATGGCCGGCCGTGGTACGGACATCAAGCTCGGCGGCAACCCCGACGACCTCGCCGAGGCGGAGCTGCGCCAGGCGGGCCTCGACCCGGTCGAGCACGTCGAGGAGTGGGCCGCGGCCCTGCCGGCCGCCCTGGAGCGCGCCGAGAAGGCCGTGAAGGCGGAGTTCGAGGAGGTCAAGGAGCTCGGCGGCCTGTACGTCCTGGGCACCGAGCGCCACGAGTCGCGCCGTATCGACAACCAGCTGCGCGGTCGTTCCGGCCGTCAGGGCGACCCGGGCGAGTCCCGCTTCTACCTGTCGCTCGGCGACGACCTGATGCGCCTGTTCAAGGCGCAGATGGTCGAGCGCGTCATGGCCATGGCCAACGTGCCGGACGACGTGCCGATCGAGAACAAGATGGTCACCCGCGCCATCGCCTCCGCGCAGGGCCAGGTCGAGTCGCAGAACTTCGAGACCCGTAAGAACGTCCTGAAGTACGACGAGGTGCTCAACCGGCAGCGCGAGGTCATCTACGGCGAGCGCCGCCGCGTCCTGGAGGGCGAGGACCTGCACGAGCAGGTGCGGCACTTCATGGACGACACGATCGACGACTACATCCGCCAGGAGACCGCCGAAGGCTTCGCCGAGGAGTGGGACCTGGACCGGCTGTGGGGTGCGTTCAAGCAGCTCTACCCGGCGAAGGTTACGGTCGAAGAGCTCGAGGACGCGACGGGCGACCGGGCGGGCATCACCGCCGAGTTCATCGCGGAGTCCGTCAAGGACGACATCCACGACCAGTACGACGCGCGCGAGAAGCAGCTCGGCTCCGACATCATGCGCGAGCTGGAGCGACGGGTCGTCCTGTCGGTCCTCGACCGCAAGTGGCGCGAGCACCTCTACGAGATGGACTACCTGCAGGAGGGCATCGGCCTGCGGGCGATGGCCCAGAAGGACCCGCTGGTCGAGTACCAGCGCGAGGGCTTCGACATGTTCTCCGCGATGATGGAGGGCATCAAGGAGGAGTCCGTCGGCTACCTGTTCAACCTGGAGGTCCAGGTCGAGCAGCAGGTCGAGGAGGTCCCGGTGCAGGAGGCCGCGCCGGCCCCGTCCCTGGAGAAGCAGGACGCGCCCGTCGCGGCGGGCGCCGCCCGCCCGGAGATCCGCGCCAAGGGCCTGGACACGCCGCAGCGTCCGGACCGGCTGCACTTCTCCGCGCCGAAGGTCGACGGTGACGGGTCGGTCGTCGAGGGCGACTTCGCGTCGGAGAGCGGCGCGGGTGACGCGGGCGACGGCATGACGCGTGCGGAGCGCCGCAAGGCGCAGAAGAGCGCGGGTGGGCGTCGCCGGAAGAAGTGACGCGCACGGAGGTGTGAGGGGCTGGTCGCCGGGAGGCGGCCGGCCCCTCTGCCGTGTGCGGCGCGAGCGCGGCGCGTGTGCGGGCGGGCTCGGGCTGTGTGCTGCCCGCAGGGGCCGTCGGCCCCACGGCCCGCCCCGTACCCCGCATCTCGCCCCTACGTGAGCCCGTCGAGTTCGACCGCGGCGCAGCGCCAGCGGCGGTCACGGCCGCGTTCCAGGCGGAAGGCCATGGCCCGGACCCGGTCGCCCGTGGCGATGGTGGCGCAGGCCTCCACGGCCTCCCGGTGCCCCGGGTGTCGCGCGGTGCACCGGCGCACCACGGGTCGCGGCCCGGAGGAGCGGAGCGGCATCGTGGGCGCGAGCTGGACGAGCTGCTCGTACGCCTCGCCGATGGTGTACCCGAGCATCCAGTGCACCGGCCGGTCCCCGCTCAGCACGGCCAGCAGCCGTTCCGCGAACATCACGTGCAACGGCACCACCCGCGGCGGCGAGACCCCGGCCCGCCCGCGCGGCCGGGTCCCGGCCGGCCCGGAGGGCCCGGGTCCGGTGGGCCGCCGCGGGGCGGTCCGGGGGCGGGGGTGCGGGTGGTGAGGGTGCGTGGTCATGAGGATCCCCGTTCGTCGCGATGGGTCACCGTCCGGTACCGGTCGGTAACTTCGTTGGGGATCTTGTACGGTCCGGCGCCCCGGCCGGGCAAGGGGCGACAGCGGCTCGGCGGCCGCCCGGCGAGGTTCACCTATCCGGATGACGGGCCAAGCGGGGACTGGGCTGTGGGCCGTCGGCGGGGTGGTCGGGATGCCCGGCGGCACGGGAAGACGGGCCCTCGATAGGGGACGCGGGAGGTGCCTCGTACGGGCTAACGGGCCCCCACCGCCCGTACCCGCCTTCGCACGTATCCTGAGGGCGAAACCGACGACGAAAGCGGCCAGCCATGCGCGTGTACGTACCTCTGACCCTTCCCGGTCTCGCACTGGCGCACAAGGCCGGTGAGCTCGGGCCCGGGCCGGTGGTGGCCTATGGGGTGACGCCCGCGCTGCGGGAGTGGTACGTGTCCGACGACATCGAGGAGCTGGAGTACGCGGCCCTCAACCGGGCGGCCGCCGCCTCGCTGCGGCTGATCGCCCAGGATCCCCACGCGGCCCGGCAGCGCGTCGTCGTCGCCGTCGACGTCGCCGACATGGACGCCGTCATGGATCCCGACCGCGGGCTCGACGCGAGTGCGCTCGGGGAGGTGTGGATCGCCGCCGCCGTGCCGCTCGCTAAGGCCGCGGCCGTGCACGTCGACGCCGAGGACGCCGAAGCCGACGTCGCCGCCGCCGCGGACGCGCTCGGCGCGGCCGACCAGGGCGACGGCGACGCGCAGTTCGTCGTGGACGGCGCCGAGGACCACGAGCTGCTCTGGTACGGCGTCCAGGAAATCCCCGGGCTCCTGGCCTGACCCTGGCGGTACCGTGGCTCTCCATGGGGAAGCACGGGAAGCACGGCACACGCAGCGGCACACACAGCGGCGGCAAGCATCTGGTCTGGGACTGGAACGGCACGCTGCTCGACGACATCAGCGCCGTCATCGGCGCCACCAACGCGGCCTTCGCCGAGCTCGGACTCGACCCGATCACCCTGGAGCGGTACCGCGAGCTGTACACGGTGCCCGTACCGAAGTTCTACGAGCGCCTCCTGGGGCGGCTGCCCACCGATGACGAGTGGACGCGGATGGACGTCATCTTCCACCGCCACTACTGGGAGCGCGCCGACGCCTGCGGGCTCACCACCGGGGCCGCGGACCTGCTCGCCGCGCGCCGGGCGTCCGGCTTCACCCAGTCGCTGCTGTCGCTCGCGCCGCACGCCGAACTGATCCCGCTCGTGCGGCGGCACGGCATCGCCGAGCACTTCGTCCGCATGGACGGGCGCGCCGACAGCTCCAGCGACGGCAAGTCCGGGCACATGGTGCGGCACCTGGCGGCGCTCGAGGTGCCGGCCGAGCGGGTCGTCGTCATCGGCGACGCGGCGGACGACGCGGTGGCGGCGCGGCACGTGGGGGCGAAGGCGGTGCTGTACACCGGC
Organism: Streptomyces sp. NPDC048623; assembly: GCF_040650755.1. Lineage (NCBI taxonomy): Bacteria > Bacillati > Actinomycetota > Actinomycetes > Kitasatosporales > Streptomycetaceae > Streptomyces > Streptomyces sp. NPDC048623. The sequence goes on along the minus strand of NZ_JBEZHV010000039.1, from coordinate 24,717 downwards.
GGCTCGCACAGCCGCCGCAGCTTGGAGCGGGTGGGCGTGCCGGTCGTCGATTCGCTGGCGGAGGCGGTCGCCGTCGCGGACGAGCTGGTCTAGGGCCACCGCCGTGGGGGGTGGGGGAGCCGGGCGCGGCCCAGCTCCCCCACCCCCCCAGCGCGGTCTCGGACCCCCGTACCGCCCCTACACCCCCGACTCCCTCAGCACCTTCAGGAACTCCCTCATCCACGTCGGGTGGTCCGGCCACGCCCGCGACGACACCAGCTTGCCGTCCACCACCGCCTCCGTGTCCTGGAAGCTCGCGCCCGCCGCCTGCATGTCCAGTTCGAGCGCCGGGTACGCCGTCACCCGGCGGCCCTCCAGGGAGCCGAGCGCGGCGGTCAGCAGCGGGCCGTGGCAGATCTGGGCGACCGGCTTGTCCGCGTCGAAGAAGGACTTGAGGATCTTGCGAAGCTCCGGATCGTTGCGGAGGTACTCCGGGGCCCGGCCGCCCGGGATCACCACGGCCACGTAGTCGCCCGCGTCGACCTCCGAGAAGGCCAGGTCGGCGGGCCAGGTATAGCCCGGCTTCTCCGTGTACGTGTCGTAGCCCGGCTCGAAGTCGTGGACCACGAAGCGGAGCTGCTTGCGCGAGGGGGCCGCGATGTCGACCTCGTACCCCTCTTCGAGGAGACGCTGGTACGGGTACATCACCTCCAGCGACTCCGCCGCGTCCCCGGTCACGATCAAGATCTTCGTCATGGCGACTCCCCGGTCTGTCCAGATCTCCGATGTCGGTGTACTCACCGCGTGTGCCCCGTCGAAACATTCGTCGCTGTCCACAGTGTCAAACTTCGCGCCCCTCTTTTGTACACATAAGGCTCATGACGGCCGGGGGGTCAACAGCGATAGGCTTTTCCCGTGATCAGCGCGATACGCCGAGGGGGCAGCGCAGCCCCCGGCATCCGCCCGGTTCGCCACAGGCGCCGGGCCGACGGTGCGTTCGCGGAGATCCCCCGTCCGGGGCGGACGGCCACCCCATGCGCGGCCACCACCTGCGCGGCTAGCACATGCGCGGCCACCGCACACGCCGTGGCCGAGAAGCGCCCGGACATCTCTCATCGCGGCATAACGTCTCTTGCGACCGGTACCACCGCGTCGTGGCGTTGTGTCCTTTCTTCCACCGACGTCACGCAACGGCGCGCGACAGGAGTCAGAGGACATGCAGACCAAGCTGGACGAAGCCAAGGCCGAGCTGCTCGATCGGGCCGCCCGGGTAGCTGAGAACAGCCCGGCCGGGGGGCGACTTCCGGCGGGGCCGAAGAACGGGAAGCGTCCGGACCACGCGACCCTGCTCGACTACCTCCAGCGCTACTACCTGCACACCGCGCCCGAGGACCTGGCCGACCGCGACGCCGACGACGTCTTCGGCGCCGCGCTCTCCCACTACCGCCTGGCCGAGAACCGTCCGCAGGGCACCGCGAACGTCCGCGTCCACACCCCGACGGTCGAGGAGAACGGCTGGACCTGCAGCCACTCCGTCGTCGAGGTCGTCACGGACGACATGCCCTTCCTCGTCGACTCCGTGACCAACGAGCTGTCCCGCCAGGGGCGCGGCATCCACGTGGTCATCCACCCGCAGGTGCTGGTCCGCCGCGACCTCACCGGCAAGCTCATCGAGGTGCTCACCAAGGAGCCCAAGCCCAAGCCGAAGAGCGAGCTGCCGCACGACGTCCTCGTCGAGTCCTGGATCCACGTCGAGATCGACCGCGAGACCGACAAGGCCGACCTCAAGCAGATCACCAGCGACCTGCTGCGCGTCCTGTCCGACGTCCGCGAGGCCGTCGAGGACTGGGAGAAGATGCGCGACGCCGCGCTGCGCATCGCCGACGGCCTCCCCGACGAGCCCACCGCCTCCGACCTGCGCCCGACCGAGGTCGAGGAGGCCCGCGAGCTGCTCCGCTGGCTCGCCGAGGACCACTTCACCTTCCTCGGATACCGCGAGTACGAGCTGGTCAACGGCGACGCCCTGGCCGCCGTGCCCGGCACCGGCCTCGGCATCCTGCGCTCCGACCCGCACCACAGCGGCGACGACAACCACGCCCACCCGGTCTCCCCGTCCTTCAGCCGGCTGCCCGCCGACGCCCGCGCCAAGGCCCGCGAGCACAAGCTGCTGATCCTGACGAAGGCCAACAGCCGCGCGACCGTCCACCGCCCCTCGTACCTCGACTACGTCGGTGTGAAGAAGTTCGACGCCGACGGCAACGTCATCGGCGAGCGCCGCTTCCTCGGCCTCTTCTCCTCGGCCGCCTACACCGAGTCCGTGCGCCGGGTGCCCGTCATCAAGCGCAAGGTCCAGGAAGTCCTGGAGATCGCCGGCTTCCTGCCGAGCAGCCACGACGGCCGCGACCTGCTCCAGATCCTGGAGACCTACCCGCGCGACGAGCTGTTCCAGACCCCGGCCGAAGAGCTGCAGGCCATCGTCACCAGCGTCCTGTACCTGCAGGAGCGCCGCCGGCTGCGGCTCTACCTGCGCCAGGACGAGTACGGCCGCTACTACTCCGCCCTCGTCTACCTGCCGCGCGACCGCTACACCACCCGCGTCCGGCTGCGCATCATCGACATCCTCAAGGAAGAGCTGAACGGCACCAGCGTCGACTTCACGGCCTGGAACACCGAGTCGATCCTGTCCCGGCTGCACTTCGTCATCCGCGTCGAGCCCGGCACGGAGCTGGCCAAGCTCACCGAGGCCGATGTCGACCGCATCGAGAGCCGGCTCGCCGAGGCCACCCGCTCCTGGGCCGACGGCTTCGCCGAGGCGCTCAACGCCGAGTGCGGCGAGGAGCGCGCCGCCGAGCTGCTGCGCCGCTACGGCAACGCCTTCCCCGAGGGCTACAAGGCCGACCACTCGCCGCGCGCCGCCGTCGCCGACCTCCAGCACCTGGAGGCCCTGGCCGGCAGCGAGCAGGACTTCGCGCTCTCGCTGTACGAGCCGGTCGTGTCCGGCGCCGGCGAGCGCCGCTTCAAGATCTACAAGACCGGCGAGCAGATCTCCCTCTCCGCCGTCCTGCCGGTGCTCAACCGGCTCGGCGTCGAGGTCACCGACGAGCGCCCGTACGAGCTGCGCTGCGCCGACCGCACCCACGCCTGGGTCTACGACTTCGGCCTGCGGATGCCCACGTCCACCGGCAACGGTGACTACCTCGGCGACGACGCCCGCGAGCGCTTCCAGGAGGCCTTCGCCGCCACCTGGACCGGCGAGGCCGAGAACGACAACTTCAACTCCCTCGTCCTCTCCGCCGGGCTCACCTGGCGTGAGGCGATGGTGCTGCGCGCCTACGCCAAGTACCTGCGCCAGGCCGGCTCGACCTTCAGCCAGGACTACATGGAGGACACCCTCCGTAACAACGTCCACACCACCCGGTTGCTGGTCAACCTCTTCGAGGCCCGGATGGCGCCGGAGCGGCAGCGCGCCGGCACCGAGCTGATCGACGGGCTCCTGGAGGAGTTGGACGGCGCCCTGGACCAGGTCGCCTCCCTCGACGAGGACCGCATCCTGCGCTCCTTCCTCACCGTCATCAAGGCCACCCTCCGGACCAACTTCTTCCAGAAGAGCGCCGCGGGCCAGGCCCACTCCTACGTCTCGATGAAGTTCGACCCGCAGGCCATCCCCGACCTGCCGGCGCCGCGCCCCGCCTTCGAGATCTGGGTGTACTCGCCGCGCGTCGAGGGCGTCCACCTGCGCTTCGGCAAGGTCGCCCGAGGCGGCCTGCGCTGGTCCGACCGCCGTGAGGACTTCCGTACCGAGATCCTCGGCCTGGTCAAGGCGCAGATGGTGAAGAACACCGTCATCGTGCCGGTCGGCGCCAAGGGCGGCTTCGTCGCCAAGCAGCTCCCGGACCCGTCCGTGGACCGTGACGCGTGGCTGGCCGAGGGCATCGCCTCGTACAAGACCTTCATCTCGGCGCTCCTCGACATCACCGACAACCTGGTGGCCGGCGAGGTCGTGCCCCCGGCCGACGTGGTCCGCCACGACGAGGACGACACCTACCTGGTCGTCGCCGCCGACAAGGGCACCGCGACCTTCTCCGACATCGCCAACGGCGTGGCGCAGGACTACGGCTTCTGGCTGGGCGACGCCTTCGCCTCGGGCGGCTCCGCCGGCTACGACCACAAGGGCATGGGCATCACCGCCCGCGGTGCCTGGGAGTCGGTCAAGCGGCACTTCCGCGAGCTGGGCCACGACACCCAGACCGAGGACTTCACCGTCGTCGGCGTCGGCGACATGTCCGGCGACGTCTTCGGCAACGGCATGCTGCTCTCCGAGCACATCCGTCTCGTCGCGGCCTTCGACCACCGCCACATCTTCATCGACCCGAACCCGGACGCGGCCACCTCGTACGCCGAGCGCCGCCGCCTCTTCGAGCTGCCCCGCTCGTCCTGGGCCGACTACAACACCGAGCTGCTGTCCGCGGGCGGCGGCGTCCACCCGCGTACCGCCAAGTCCATCCCGGTCAACGCGCAGATGCGGGCCGCCCTCGGCATCGAGGCCGGCGTCACCAAGCTGACCCCGGCCGAGCTGATGAAGGCCATCCTGCAGTCGCCCGTCGACCTGCTGTGGAACGGCGGCATCGGCACGTACGTGAAGTCCTCGGCCGAGTCCAACGCCGACGTCGGCGACAAGGCCAACGACGCCATCCGCGTCGACGGCCAGGACGTGCGCGCCAAGGTCATCGGCGAGGGCGGCAACCTCGGCGCGACCCAGCTCGGCCGCATCGAGTTCGCCCGCCACGGCGGACCCGACAGCGAGGGCGGCAGGGTCAACACCGACGCCATCGACAACAGCGCCGGCGTGGACACCTCCGACCACGAGGTCAACATCAAGATCCTGCTCAACGGTCTGGTCGCCGAGGGCGACATGACCCTCAAGCAGCGCAACAAGATCCTCGCCGAGATGACGGACGAGGTCGGCGCGCTCGTGCTGCGCAACAACTACGCGCAGAACACCGCCCTGGCCAACGCCTGCGCGCAGTCGCCGTCCCTGCTCCACGCCCACCAGCGCTTCATGCGCCGGCTCGGCCGCGACGGGGCGCTCGACCGCTCGCTGGAGTTCCTGCCCAACGACCGGCAGATCCGCGACCTGCTCAACAACGCCAGGGGCCTGTCCCAGCCGGAGCTCGCCGTGCTCCTCGCGTACACCAAGATCACGGCGGCCGACGAGCTGATCGGCACCGACCTGCCGGACGACCCGTACCTGCGCGGGCTGCTGCACGCCTACTTCCCGACGCAGCTGCGCGACTCGTTCGCCGAGGCCGTCGACACCCACCCGCTGCGCCGGGAGATCATCACCACGGTCCTGGTCAACGACACCGTCAACACCGGTGGCTCGACCTTCCTGCACCGCCTCCGCGAGGAGACCGGCGCGTCGATCGACGAGATCGTGCGCGCGCAGACCGCGGCCCGCGTGATCTTCCGCCTCGGCGAGGTCTGGGACGCCGTCGAGGACCTCGACAACAAGGTGGCCGCCGACGTCCAGACCCGGATGCGTCTGCACTCGCGCCGGCTCGTCGAGCGCGGCACCCGCTGGCTGCTCAACAACCGGCCGCAGCCGCTCCAGATCGGCGAGACCATCGAGTTCTTCTCGGAGCGGGTCGAGCAGGTCTGGGAGAAGCTGCCGCAGCTGCTGCGCGGCTCGGACCTGGAGTGGTACCAGTCGATCCTGGACGAGCTGACCGGCGTCGGCGTCCCGGAGGAGCTGGCGCTGCGCGTGGCCGGTTTCTCCTCCGCCTTCCCGACGCTCGACATCGTCGCGGTGGCGGACCGCACCGGCAAGGACCCGCTGGCGGTCGCCGAGGTCTACTACGACCTGGCCGACCGGCTGCGGATCTCCGGCCTGATGGACCGGATCATCGAGCTGCCGCGCAACGACCGCTGGCAGTCGATGGCCCGCGCCTCCATCCGCGAGGACCTGTTCGCCGCGCACGCCGCGCTCACCGCGGACGTCCTGGCGGCCGGCAACGGCACCTCCACCCCGGAGCAGCGGTTCAAGGCCTGGGAGGACACGAACACGGCGATCCTGGGCCGGGCCCGCACGACCCTGGACGAGATCCAGGGCTCGGACGCCTTCGACCTGGCGAACCTGTCGGTCGCGATGCGGACGATGCGCACCCTGCTCCGTACGCACAGCTGATCCCTCGGTGACAGGGGGGCGCCCCCGTCGGTCTTCGTGACCGGCGGGGGCGCCCCGTTCTCGTACGTACGGCGGGTGTACGGCTACGGGGTCACCGTCGCCGTCCACAGGCGCCGCGCGGCCAGCACCGCCGCCGCGAGCAGCAGGGCGTTGCGGGCCACCATGACGGCGAGGCCCGGCCAGGTGCCGGTGACGACGTCCTCGTACAGGACCGGGTACGCGAGGGCGCTGAGCGCGGCGGCCGGGAGGAGCAGCAGGGCGACTGGGCGCATGACGGTGGCCCGGGAGGTCAGACAGACGGCGGAGAGTCCGAGCAGCCAGATCAGGTACTGGGGGCTGATCACGCGGCTGGTGACGGTGAAGAGCAGTACGGCGGCGAGCGCCGCGTCGGGCGGGGTGGCCTCGGTCCAGCGGCGGGCCCGGATGCGCCAGAACAGCAGCCAGATGAAGGCCGTGGCGGTCAGCAGCAGGGCCAGGTGCCCGACGGTGGAGACGTAGGGGCCGAGGTACTCGAAGGCGCCGTAGCGGAACTGGACGGTGCCGGGCCACAGGCCGGTGGCCCGGGCGAGGGCCAGGGCCGTGCCGCCGAGGGACTCGATCTGGACGCCCCGGTCGCCCTGCTGGCGCAGGAAGCCGAGGGGCTCGGCGAAGAGCACGGCGAGCGCGGCGAGCAGGGTGACGGCGGTGACGGCGGCGGCGGTCCAGGCCTCGCGGGTGGTGCGGCCGCGCGGGGTGCCGATGAGCGCGAGCGCGGGCCAGACCTTGACCATCGCGCCGAGTCCGGCGAGGACGCCGCCGATCCGGTGGGCGGTGGTGGAGCGGGGCTTGAGGGCGAGCAGGGCGAGCACGGCGAGGGCGGTGGTCTGCACGTCGTAGCGGGCGAGCGGGATGTGCAGGAGCAGCGGGAGGCCGAGGGTCCAGTACCAGGCGCCGTGGGTGAGCCGGGCGCGGTCGGCGTGGGCGAGTGCGACGGTGACGGCGGCGTCGGCGAGCAGCGCGAGGGCGACGAAGGCCTGGAAGTAGCTGAGCCAGGGCAGGGCGCCGGGCGCCATGATGACCAGGCCGGCGCCCGGCGGGTACTGCCAGGTGACGTCGCCGGGCGGGAAGGTGCCCTGCGCGAACTGGCCGTACCAGTGCCGGTAGAGGAGGTACACCTCGCTGCCCACGCCCCCGATGCCGAGGCTGTCGCGGACCAGGAGCAGCAGCATCCCGGCCCGGGAGAGCAGCCAGACGGCGCCGAGGGCGAGCAGCGGGCCGCGGCCGACGGTCACGAAGGTGGCGGAGGTGAAGGTCTCCGACTCGAAGGGCGAGCGGGTGAGCGCGGGCGGCGCGGCCTCGGCGCGCTCGCGGGGGGCGGTGTCGTGCGGGGGCGGGTCGGTCGTCACCCCACCGCACTGTAGTCCGCTATGTCCCCTTTGCTGCGGTCTTGGTGGGTGTCCTGGTGAAGTGTTCGTACGCGGCCACGACCTCGTCCGCCGGTCCGTCCATGCGCAGTTCGCCGGCCTCCAGCCACAGCGCGCGGTCGCAGGTCTCGGTGATGGTCGAATGGGAGTGGCTGACCAGGAAGACCGTGCCCGCCTCGGCGCGCAGTTCGTCGATCCGCTTCTGGCTGCGGCGGCGGAAGGCCGCGTCGCCGGTGGCGAGCGCCTCGTCGATGAGCAGGACGTCGTGGCTCTGGGCGGCGGCGATGGAGAAGCGGAGCCGGGCACCCATGCCGGAGGAGTAGGTGCGCATGGGGAGCGAGACGAAGTCGCCCTTGTCGTTGATCCCGGAGAAGTCGACGATCGCGTCGTAGCGCTCGGCGACCTCGCGGCGGCTCATGCCCATGGCGAGCCCGCCCAGGATCACGTTCCGCTCGCCGGTCAGATCGCCCATCAGCGCCGCGTTGACGCCGAGCAGCGCGGGCCGGCCCTGGGTGTACATCCGGCCCCCGGTCACCGGCAGCAGGCCCGCGACCGCCTTCAGGAGGGTCGACTTCCCGGAGCCGTTCGAACCGATCAGGCCGATCGCCTCGCCCCGGTATGCGGCGAAGCTCACGCCCTTGACCGCGTGGACCTTGCGGGTGCCGGGGGTTGCGGCGCCGCGCCGGGAGACGATCCGGCTCAGGGCGGAGGTGGCGCTGCCCTTCCCGCCCTTGCCGCCCTGGACGGTGTACGTGATGTGGACGCCGTCGGCGACGACGGTGGGGGTGCGTTCGGGTGCCGTCATGGCGTGTGTCGCCATGGCGTGTGCCGTCATGGCGCGTGTCGTCATGGGGTGTGTCTCAGCCACGTCCGTAGGTCTCCTCTGCCTTCCAGAAGTAGACGAATCCGCCCGCGAAGGCGAGCACCGCCCAGCCGGCCGCGAGCGCCCACACATGCGGCGGAAGGAGGTCGGTGGAGAAGCTCTCCACCAGCGCGAAGCGCATCAGGTCGATGTAGACGGCGGCCGGATTGGCCTGGAGCAGCAGTTCCACCGCGCGCGGCAGGTCGCGGCCCGCGGTGACCTGGGAGATGGACCACATGACCCCGGAGGCGTACATCCAGGTGCGCAGCAGGAACGGCATCAGCTGCGCGATGTCGGGGGTACGGGCGGCCAGGCGGGCCATCGCGAGGGCGAGCCCGGTGCTGAAGAGCGCCTGGAGGACGAGCGCGGGCACCGCGAGCAGCCAGCTCGGGCGCGGGAACTCGCCGAAGCAGAACAGGATCACGACCAGCGCGCCGAGCGAGAAGAGCAGCTGCTGGAGCTGCTGGAGGGCCAGTGCGATCGGCAGGCTGGCGCGCGGGAAGTGCAGGGCCCGGACCAGGCCGAGGTTGCCGCTGATGGCGCGGGTCCCGACCATCAGCGTCTGCGAGGTGAAGGTCCACACGAAGACACCGGTGATCAGGAACGGCACATAGTCCGGGATGCCGTGCCGGACGTCCATCAGGACGCCGAAGATCGCGTAGTAGACGGCCGCGTTGAGCAGCGGGGTCATCACCTGCCAGATCTGGCCGAGCCGGGCCTGGCTGTACTGCGCGGTCAGCTTGGCCGTGGCGAAGGCGGTGATGAAGTCGCGCCGGGACCACAGCCGGCGTACGTACGCGGGGAGCGAGGGGCGCGCGCCGCTGACGGTGAGCCCGTGGCGCAGGGCGAGGGCGCGCAGCTCCTCGGAGGTGGGGGCCGCCGGGGCCGGGGTGAGGGGAGGGGCCGGGGCCGGGGGCGCAAGGGAAGGGGAGGTCACGAGCACCGTGCTTTCGGTGAGCCGTCGATGGAACGGGTCCGTATCGTCGCTACGGGGAGAGTAGGACGTGGCTACGTCGGAACGCAACCGTGTCGTCGTGACGCACCCGGTTCCGTAACCGCTGGTTAAGATCCTGTGCATGACGTCAGCCGCCGGACCCTCGCGCACCCCCCGCCGCACCCCCGCGGGAGCCGCCGTGCTCCGGGAGGACGTCACCGAGGCCATCCGCGCCGCCGTCTTCGAGGAACTGGCCGCCGTCGGCTTCGCCCGGATGTCCATCGAGGGCATCGCCCGCCGCGCCGGGGTCGGCAAGACCGCCGTCTACCGGCGCTGGAAGTCCAAGCTCTCGCTCGTCCTCGACCTGATCGGCGCCATCGCCGTGCAGGGCCTGCCCGCCCCGGCCACCGGCTCGCTGTACGGCGACGTCCGCGCCCTCCTGGAGGTCGCCGCGCACGCCCTGCGCCACCCGGTGGCCTCGCAGGTCATCCCGGACCTGCTCGTCGAGGCGGCCCGGCACCCCGAGATCGCCGACACCGTGAAGGCCGCCCTGCTCGACCCGCAGCAGGGCGTCGTCGCCCAGGTCGTCCGCGCCGCCGTCGAGCGCGGCGAACTCCCGGCGGGCGCCGACCCCGACCGGGCCCTGGACCTGGTGATCGGCCCGCTCTACTGGCGCCTCGTCGTGGTGCGCACCGCGCAGCCGAAGGGCTACCTGGACGACCTGGCGCGTTCGGCGGTGGCCGCGCTCACCGCGTGACTCCCTTGTCTTCTGTGGTCTTTGGTGCGTGCTGCGCGGGCTACTTCACGGCGCCCGCCATCACCCCGTTCACGAACTGACGCTGGAACGCGAAGAACACGAGCAGCGGGATCACCATCGACACGAACGCGCCCGGCGCGAGCACGTCGACGTTGTTGCCGAACTGGCGCACCTGCTGCTGGAGCGCCACCGTGATCGGCGGCGACTGCGCGTCCGCGAAGATCAGCGCCACCAGCATGTCGTTCCACACCCACAGGAACTGGAAGATGCCGAGCGAGGCCACCGCCGGCCCGCCGAGCGGCAGCACCACCCGGGTGAACAGGCGCAGTTCGCCCGCCCCGTCGAGCCGCGCCGCCTCCAGGAGCTCACGCGGGATCTCCGCGAAGAAGTTCCGCAGCAGGAAGATCGCGAAGGGCAGCCCGAAGGCGGTGTGGAACAGCACCACGCCCAGGGTCGTCTCGAAGATCCCCACCGCCCCGAACAGCTTCGACACCGGTACGAGCGCCACCTGCACCGGCACCACGAGCAGCGCCACGACGAGCAGGAACCACCAGTCCCGGCCCGGGAAGTCGAGCCACGCGAAGGCATAGCCGGCGAAGGCGCCGATCACGATCACGAGGAGGGTCGCCGGGACGGTGATCAGGACCGTGGAGACGAGGGAGCCCGTGATCGTGTCGTTCGAGAGCAGGTCGCGGTAGTTCTCGGTGGTCAGCTGCGCCGGCGCGGTGAACACCTGCCACCAGCCGCTCGACGAGATGTCGGAGGGCGAGCGGAGCGAGGAGAGCAGCAGCCCGACCGTCGGCGTCAGCCAGAACAGCGCGACCAGGACCAGGAACACGCGCATCGCGCCGCCGGCGGCGCGGGCGGCGAGCCGGGCTCCCAGCCCTGTACCCGTACTGCTCGCGCCGCTCATCGGCGGTTCTCCCTTCGCATACGGCGGATGTTCACGGCCATCACGGGCAGCACGAGCAACAGCAGCACCACGGCGATCGCCGAGCCCACCCCGAGGTCCGCGTCCGTCCCGAAGGACGACCGGTACAGCTGGAGCGCGAGGACGTTCGCGTCGTCCTGCGCCGAGCCCGGCGCGATGATGAACACCAGGTCGAAGACCTTGAGCACATTGATCATCAGGGTGACGAGGACGACGCCGAGGACCGGCGCGAGCAGCGGCACGGTGATCCGCCGGAACACCTGCCACTCGTTCGCCCCGTCCACCCGGGCCGCCTCCAGGACGTCCCGCGGCAGGCCCGCGAGCCCGGCGGCGATGAGCACCATCGCGAACCCGGCCCACATCCACACGTAACTGCCGATGATCGCCGGGGTGACGAGACGCGGGCCCAGCCACGAGACCCCGTTGTACTGGGCGCGGAAGTTGGCCGCGGGCAGGCGGAGTACGGCCCCGTCGGCGGCGGCCGGCAGCGTGAAGGTGCCGTCGGCGGCGGCCGTCGCCCGGGCCACCACGCGGCCCTCCTTCACGGCCTCGACCCGCAGCCCCTTCAGCCCGAGCTCCTTCGGGTCGACGGTGTTCGGCCGCCCGCCGCCGCCCCGGGTGAAGTCCAGCCATGCGACGCCGCTGATCGTGTCCTTGCCGTCTGCCGCGGGGGTACGGGCCGGGTGGGCGCCCTCCGGCATCTGCGCTGGCGCCACCCCGACCAGCGGGAGCCGCGCCACCTCGCCCGTACGGACCGGGGACCTCGTCTCGTACGCGCCGCCCCCCGCCGCCTTCAGCGGGTGCACCGGCAGCGGGCGGGCGCGCGGGAAGACGGACGCCTCGGCGAAGGTGTCGTGCACCCCGACCCACACCGCGTTGGCCACCCCGCGGTCCGGGTCCTGCTCGTACACCAGCCGGAAGATGATCCCGGCGGCGAGCATCGAGATCGCCATCGGCATGAAGACGACCAGCTTGAACGCCGTGCCCCAGCGGACCCGTTCGGTGAGCACCGCGAAGACCAGGCCGAGCGCCGTGGCCACGGTCGGCGCGAGCACCACCCAGACGAGGTTGTTGCGCAGGGCGGTGCGGATCGCGTCGTCCGTGAAGAGGGTGACGTAGTTGTCCAGGCCGGCGAAGGAGTCGCCGGACCGGTCGAAGAGGGAGCGCTGGACGGAGTACCCGATGGGGTAGACGATCAGCGCGCCGAGCAGGACGAGGGCGGGGAGCAGGAAGAGGACGGCCACGGCGGTGTGCCGGGACCGGGCGGAACGGGTGGGCCGGGTCGGCCGGGTGGCGCGGCCCGCCCGGTCGGACCGGGCGGGCTCGGCGGTGGGCGAGGCGGTGGCGGATCCGGTGGACGTGTCCACCGGTCAGCCCTTGTACGCCTTGGCCGCGTCGGCCTCAAGACGCGCCTGGGCCCCCGCCACGTCCTTCGGGTTCTTCAGGAAGTCCTGGAGCGTCTTCCACTCGCCCTTGCCGGGCGTTCCGCCGAACGACTGCGGCATCTGGTCCGACATGTCGAAGCGGAAGGCGTCGCCGGAGTCGATCAGCGCCTTCGCGATCGTCCGCTGCACCTCGTTCGGGTAGGCGGCCGGGTCGAGCGCCTTGTTGGGGGAGAGGAAACCGCCCTCGGCCGCCCAGATCCGCGCCGCGTCGGGCGAGGCGAGGAAGGTGAGCAGCGCCTGCGCGCCCTTGGTGTCCTTCAGGGCCACCGCCGCGTCGCCGCCGGTCACCACGGGCGCCTTGCCGTCGCCGACGGCCGGGAACGGGAACACCTTCGCGTCCGTCCCGATCTTGGCGCCGGTCTCGGCGATGTTCACCGCCGAGAAGTCGCCCTCGAAGACCATCGCGGCCCTGCCCTGGTCGCCGCCCGTGAAGGTCTGGGTGACGGACATCGGGAACTCGGTCTGCAGGGCGCCGTCCGCGCCGCCCGCGATCAGGTTCTGCTTGCCGAACAGCTCGCCGAGCGTGGTCAGCGCCTGGGCGACCGAGGGGTCGGTCCACTTGATGGTGTGCTTCGCGAGCTGGTCGTACCTCTCCGGACCGGCCTGGGAGAGATAGATGTTCTCGAACCAGTCGGTGAGCGTCCAGCCGTCCGCGCCGCCGACCGAGACCGGTGCGACACCGGAGGCGGAGATCGTCTCGGCGGTCGCGAGGAAGTCCTTCCAGGTCTTCGGCTCGCTCACGCCGGCGTCCTCGAAGGCGGCGGTGTTGTACCAGACGAGGGACTTGTTGGCGGCCTTGAAGTACACCCCGTACGAGGTGCCGTCGACCGCGCCGAGGTCCTGCCAGCCCTTCGAGTAGTTCGCCGTCAGCTGGGCCTTGGCCTCCGGCCCGAGCGGCTTGAGCCACTTCTGCGCGGCGGCCTGCTGGATCGCGCCGACCTGCGGCAGCATCGCCACGTCCGGCGGCGACCCGCCGGCGATCTTCGTCCCGAGGAAGTTCACGATCGGGTCCTGCGCCGGTACGAAGGTCACGGTCGCGCCCGTGCGCTTCTCGAACTCCTTGAGCACCTTGGTGAAGTTCGCCTGCTCGGGCCCCGTCCAGACGGCGGCGACCGCGATCTTCTCCCCCTTGAGGGAAGGTAACGAGACCCCGGGCGCGCCGGGCGCGCTGGTCTTCGGCGCCGTCTTGTCCGGGCCGTCACCGCCGTCGCTCCCGCCGCCGCAACCGGCCGCCGCGAGCACGGCGACCGCCGCCACCACACCGAGTCGAAGAGTTCTGCCGTCACGCATCCGAGCCCCGCCTCTCCCGCGTCATCCGGTCCCGTGCGTTCAGGTCTACGCGCGGCGTCGGAGGCCCGCAAGGCCGCCTTCGGGGTGGGGAGCGGGATCGTGATCGGCTCGTGACGTGGCGTCAAGTGCGGTACAGGGGTGGCCTGGAGGGGTGGTGGGGCGAGGGTCGGGCCGCTGCGGTGCGTGGGTGCGTGGGTGCGCGGGGGCCGCTCCCGTCCGGGGGCACACCCTGGGGTGGGTGGGCAGGCGGCTCCCTCATGGGGGCCCTCAGGCCGGGGTCGGGGAAACCAGGGGTGGTACCGGGGACGCCTCCACCGAGCGGGCCGCGCGGTCCAGGGCGCTGGCCAGGAGGGCCAGGTCCGTCGGGCCGTTGCCCAGCTCGCGGACCGGGCGGCGGGTGGGCGGGTCGCCCATGCGCTCCCACTCCAGGGGGACGACCGTGGGGCGCAGGGTGGCCGTACGGGGGATGCGGCCGGTGACCCGGCCGGTCTGGAACGGTGTCACCCGGCCGTCCGGGTGCCCGAGACGACCGCGGCCGGGCTGCGGCTCGTCCGGGCCGGGCGCGGCCGGGGGCGGGTCGAGCACGATCCGCAGGCGCGCGCCGTGCGCGAGCTCCGTGTCCGCCGTGCGGTCCGGGCGGGCGGAGGCCGCCACCAGGTGCACGCCGAGCCGGGCCCCGTGGCGCGCGACCGACTCCAGGGCCCGCACCACCGACCCGGCGGCCGGACGGCCCGGCGCGCCGAGCGCGGGTGCGACCAGCGCGTCGAAGTCGTCCACGAGCACCACGAGCCGCGGCAGCGCACCCGCACCCTCGGCCGCGGGCCCGCTGCGCACCAGGTCGGTGCGGGTGCCGGCCCGCTCGCCGAGCAGGTCGGCGCCGGGCGGCGGCGTGCGGTACGGGGTGGTGTCGGCCTGCTGGTCGTACACCTCGCGCGCCCCGGTGCGGTGGCTGCGGGTGCTCGGGATGTCCCCGATCGAGCCGTCGGCCGCCGCTCGAAGGGTGCGCCCGCTGGGCCGGTCGCCGAGCAGGTCCGCCCCCGTGCGCGCGTCCGGGATCCGCCCGCCGACCCGGCCCTGGGCGGATGGCGGGACGGACTCGGCCGGGCTCGGGGAGCGCTGGCCGATCAGGCGGGTGGAGCGGCGGTCGGCGAAGTGGGTGTCGCCGAGGAGTTCGGCGCGTCGCTTCAGCTCGGCGCCCAGGGCCTGGGCGAACTCCCGCATCCGTACCGGGTCGGAGGCCACCAGGTGCTCGGTCACGTGCGGCAGCTCCGTACAGGCCGCGAGGCCCTCGCCGCGACGCTCGCCGCCCGCACCGTCGACGAGGAGCAGTCCGAGGCGGTCGGGGCGGGCCCCTGCGGCGAGGGAGGCGGCGACGGAGCGCAGGAGTTCGGTGCGGCCGCTGCCCGCCGGGCCCTCGATGAGCAGGTGCGGGCCCTCCTGGGTGAGGTCGACGGCGACCGGGCCGCGCGGGCCCGCTCCGAGGACCGCGGTGCCGTCCGCGGCGGAGGCCCAGCGGGCCATCAGGGACGCGGGGGTGGCACGGGCCAGGCCCAGCTCGTCGAGGAGCCGGGACGAGAGCGGCAGCGCGGCCGCCGCCCGGCCCGGACCCGCGCCCGCGGCGGTCTCCGTGCGCAGCGGCGCCAGGGCCCGGCCGAAGCGCTCGGCCCAGGCCACGGACACCGCGTCCACGACGCCGACCGTGCCGTGCCCGGCGGCCCGCCCGCCCGCCGTGCGCAGCAGCCGCAGCGCGGTCGCCACATCGCCGCTGAGCAGGGCGGCGGCCCCGCACTCGCGGAAGGGGAGGGCGGCGGCGCAGGCCGTCTCGTAGGTCGCGGCGACCGGGGAGGCGGGCGAGGCGGCGGGCGCCTCGGCGAGGCAGATCAGATGGATGCCGGCGGCCGGTCCGGCCCCGGCGAGCCGGGCCGCCGTCTCGCGCAGCGCGGCGGAGCCGGGGTCGCCGTCGACGATCACGACGGTCGCGGGCCCCTCGTGGTGCGCGGCGGCCTCCGCCACGGCGGCCCGGTCGGCGCTCGGCCAGCCGGGGCCGAGCGGCCCGTCGTCGAGGCGCCGGGTGAGCTCGGTGAACCGCGCGTGCGCCTGGTCGCGGTCGTACGCGAGGAGCAGCCGGCACTCCTGGCCGTGGGCGGGCCGGGTGTGCGGCAGCCAGCCGAGCCAGGCCCAGTCCCGGCGCCGCTCCTCCAGGGGGCGGTTGCGGTCGGCGCTGACCAGGACGATCTCCAGGTCGGCGGGGGAGTGCAGGGCGGCGAGCTGGGCGACCACGGAGCGGGCCAGACCGCCGAGCCGGGGCGCGGGCCCGGCGAGGCCGAGCGAGCCCGTCTCGCGCAGCCCGACGGTGACGGGCACGCCGCAGAGCTCGGCGCGGTCGGTGGTGCCGAGCCGGACCACCAGGGCCTCGGGGTGGCCGGGACCCCGCTCCCACAGGCGCGGGCCGGGGCCGAGGGCGGTGAGGAGGACGGCGGCGGGGTCGGGCCAGCTGCCGGGGGCGGGGTCGCCGCCGTGGGGCGCCGCGCCGGGGCGGGCGGCGGCGAACGCGGGCACCGGGGCCACGCCGTACTCGCCGTCCCCGCTCTCCTCCCGGCCGCCCGCGAGCCGCCGAGCCCAGGCGCCGAGCCCGCGGCGCCGGGTCTGCCGGGTCCTGCTGTGGGACTCGACCTCGCCGTCGTCCTCGGCGGGCTCCTCCACGCGTGCGTGGAGGAGGGAGGGGGAGCTGTGGTCTTCGTCCTCGGCGGGGGCCGGGTTGCCGCCCGTCCCGTACGGCGCGGTGTACGGCGCCGGGCCCGCGCCCTGCGGAGCCGTACCGCCCGGAGCGTCGCGCCCCTCGGCGCCGCCGTCCTGGGCGCGCAGGCCCACGCGCAGGTGACCCTCGCCGTCGGGGACGGCCGGCAGCCGTTCGTCGTCCGCCCCGGAGCTGGAGCCGGAGCCGGTGCCGGAGCCGGTGCCGGAGCCTGATCCGGGCCTCAAAGAGGAGCCGGATGCGTGAGCGGACCCGGCGCTGCCACCGGCTCCCGAGCCCGTGCCCGTACCGGATGCGCCGGCGCGCGAGCCCGAGCCCGTCCCCGTACCGGAGCCGCCCCCCTCCGCGCCGCCCGTCAGACGCAGCGCGGACTCGCCGACCCGGAGGGTGGCGCCGGGCGGGAAGCGGACGGGGCGCGGGCCGACCGGGGCGCCGTCGAGGGTGGTGCCGTTGGTGGAGCCCTGGTCGGTGACCGTGACCCGGCCGTCCGGGCCGACCGTCACCGTGCAGTGGGCGCGCGAGACGTCCGGGTCGTCGAGCGGCACGTCCGCGTCCACAGAACGGCCGATTCTGATCGCTCCGCCGTGCAGCAGATGCACCCCGCCGGCGTCCGGTCCCGCCACCACGTGCAGCCGGGCCGCCGCGCCCCCGCCCATGATCTCGCCCATGGCGTCGTCGGGGCCGGGGACCTGGAGGGAGAGCACCGCCCCGTCGACCAGCGGCGGCTCGCCGAGCAGACAGCGGCGGGTGTCGAGCCGTGCCCCGCCCGCGTACAGCACCGTGGTGCCGGAGGAGGACGTGTCGGGGCCGGAGACGGCCGCGGCGAGCGAGGAGGCCACGGCGGCCAGCTCGGTCCCCGCGGGCGCGGTGACGAGCACGTCGCAGGCGCGCCCAGCGCCGTGGCCGGCGTGCGGCGCGAGGACGGTCAGCCGGATCTGCATCGCCGTCAGCGGTCCCTTCTGCGCGGCGCACCCGGCAGGGGACCGGACCACTCGCTCCCCCCACCCGGCGCGGACGCGTCGTCCGGTACAGGTCGGCACGGTGACGGAGCTCCCGACCCCGACACGACGTGCTGTACGCATCCTCGCACCTGCCACTGACAACCTGCCCCCGGGTCGCCTCGAAGTGATCTTGTCCGGTCGCCGATGGACGTTATTTCGCCTGGTTGCGTATGTCTCGCAGCACTTCCGGCAACCCCCGCCGCGCCTCGGGCGTCTTCTTTTCGGACACGTACGGCACCGGAATCGGCCGTCCCCCGGCCTTCCCCCGGCTGTCTCCCGGCCGTCCCCCGGACGGTTCTCGAACGATCGATGACCCGTTCGGAGGCACCGGACAGGCCCTAAAGTGGGTCGGACACCCGGACGGGTCACAAACACACAGGGACTCCGGGGAAACTCCGACGAACCACCCCTGGACCACGATCAGCAGGGAGCGCGTGACGTGCGGCCTATCGGCAGCAAGTACCTGCTCGAGGAGCCGCTCGGCCGCGGCGCCACGGGCACCGTCTGGCGAGCCCGCCAGCGAGAGGCGGCCGGCGCCGAGGCGGCGGTGGCGGGCCGGCCCGGCGAGACCGTCGCGATCAAGGTCCTCAAGGAGGAGCTGGCCAACGACGCGGACATCGTGATGCGCTTCCTGCGCGAGCGGTCCGTGCTGCTCCGGCTCACCCACCCCAACATCGTGCGCACCCGCGACCTGGTCGTGGAGGGCGACGTCCTCGCCCTCGTCATGGACCTCGTCGAGGGCCCCGACCTGCACCGCTACATCCGCGAGAACGGCCCGCTCACCCCGGTCGCCGCCGCGCTGCTCACCGCGCAGATCGCCGACGCGCTCGCCGCCAGCCACGCCGACGGCGTCGTGCACCGCGACCTCAAGCCCGCCAACGTGCTGCTCGCCGAGCAGGACGGCGGCATGCACCCGATGCTCACCGACTTCGGCATCGCGCGCCTCGCCGACTCCCCGGGCCTGACCCGCACCCACGAGTTCGTCGGCACGCCCGCGTACGTCGCGCCGGAGTCCGCCGAGGGCCGCCCGCAGACCTCCGCCGTCGACATCTACGGCGCCGGAATCCTGCTGTACGAGCTGGTCACCGGCCGCCCGCCGTTCGCCGGCGGCACGGCCCTGGAGGTCCTGCACCGGCACCTCAGCGAGGAGCCGCGCCGTCCCTCCACCGTGCCCGGGCCGCTGTGGACGGTGATAGAGCGCTGCCTCAGCAAGGACCCGGACCGGCGCCCCGGCGCCGAGAACCTGGCCCGCGGTCTGCGCACGGTCGCCGCCGGCATCGGCGTGCACGCGACCCCCGCCCAGATCGAGGCCGCCGAGGGCGTCGGCGCGCTGCTCGCCCCCGACCCGGCGCCCGCGCCGGTCCCGCAGACCCCGGGCGTGGACCCGGCGGGCGCCACCCAGGTGCTGCCGACCGGTTCGGCCGCCCCCGTGGGCGCGTACGACCCGGCCGCGCCGACCAGCGTGCTGCCGACCGGCGGCCCGGCGGGAGGCCCTCCAGGCGCCGCCGACCCGACGGCGATGCTGCCCGCGGCCGGTCATGGTCCCGGTGGTCCGGGCGTCGCCGACCCGACCGCGGTCATGCCCCCCGTACCGCAGGACCCGCCCGGTCCGCGGCCCGAGGAGCCGCACCCCTGGCAGACCCAGCTCGGCGCGCTCCGCGACCGCAACGAGCAGACCCAGGTGCAGTACCTCGACCCCAGCGAGGACCCGCTGCGCCGCCGCCCCCAGCGCCGCGCCCAGCCCCAGCAGCCCCCGCAGGGGCAGCCGCAGGGGTACGGGCAGGGGGCGCCGCAGCAGTACCAGCAGCCGCAGCAGCCGCGGCCTCCTCAGCCGTACCAGCAGCCGCGCCCGCCCCAGCCGTATCAGCAGCCGCAGCCTCCGCGTCAGCAGTACGCGCCCCAGCCGCCGCAGCAGGCCTACACGCCGCCGCAGCCGCCCCCGCAGGCCCCCGCGCCCGCCCCGGTCCCGCGCGAGCCGCGGGCGCCGCGTCAGCGCAGTGCCAACCCGATGCACATCCCGGGCCTCGGCTGCCTCAAGGGCTGCCTGTTCACGATCGTGCTCTTCGTGGTCGCCGGCTGGCTCATCTGGGAGCTCACCCCGCTCCAGGACTGGGTGGCCTCGGGCAAGGGCTACTGGGAGGCGATCGGCGACGGGATCAGCTCCTTCACGGACTGGGTGTCCTCGCTCGTCGACAGCGCGAACAGCAGCGCCGGGAGCGGTGCTACCGGCGGTACGGGGCAGTAGAAGGGCCCCGATGGACGGCCAGGGCATCGATTTGTCGACTTCCGAGGGGTGATTTCCCCTCGGAAGTGCCGGTCGGCGCCTTCGGACGCGTAACTTTGACGCGAACCGCAGCCGCTGAGGGAGCAGTCTTGGCACGGAATATCGGCAGCCGCTACACGGCCCACCAGATCCTCGGCCGGGGCAGCGCCGGCACGGTGTGGCTCGGCGAGGGCCCCGAGGGCCCCGTCGCCATCAAGCTGCTGCGCGAGGACCTCGCCTCCGACCAGGAGCTCGTCGGCCGCTTCGTCCAGGAGCGCACCGCGCTGCTCGGACTCGACCACCCGCACGTCGTCTCCGTCCGCGACCTCGTCGTCGACGGCAACGACCTCGCGCTGGTCATGGACCTGATCCGCGGCACCGATCTGCGCACCCGACTCGACCGCGAGCGCCGGCTCGCCCCCGAGGCCGCCGTCGCGATCATCGCCGACGTCGCCGACGGTCTCGCCGCCGCCCACAAGGCGGGCGTGGTGCACCGCGACGTCAAGCCCGAGAACATCCTGCTCGACATGGAGGGCCCGCTCGGCCCCGGCGGCGCGCACCCCGCCCTCCTCACCGACTTCGGCGTCGCCAAGCTCATCGACACCCCCGGCCGCACCAAGGCCACCCGGATCATCGGCACCCCCGACTACCTCGCCCCCGAGATCGTCGAGGGCCTGCCGCCGCGCGCCGCCGTCGACATCTACGCCCTCGCCACGGTCCTGTACGAGCTGCTCGCCGGCTTCACCCCGTTCGGCGGCGGCCACCCCGGCGCCGTACTGCGCCGCCATGTCACCGAGACCGTCGTCCCGCTCCCCGGCATCCCCGAGGAGCTGTGGCAGCTGATGGTCCAGTGCCTCGCCAAGGCGCCCGCCTCCCGGCTGCGCGCCTCCGAGCTCGGCAGCCGGCTGCGCGACGTCCTGCCGATGCTCAAGGGCATCCCGCCGCTCGACGTGGACGAGCCGGACGCGGACCCGGCGTCGGAGCCGCAGGAGGACCCGTACCCGACGAACGGCGGCGCCGCCGGCGAGCCGGCCCCGCGCCGCGCCGCGGTCCCGCTCGTCCCCGGCGCCTCCACCGACTCCAACCGGGACACCCACACCTCCATGCGGGTCCCGGCCCCCGACGAGCTCTCCGGCGGCCCCCTCGGCACCGCCCGCGCCCCGCGCTCCGCGAGCGCCCGCCGCCCCGGCTCGGCCCGCCACAAGGCCGACGCCGTCCGCAAACGCCGGCTCGTCCTCTCGGTCGCCGCCGTGGTGATCGCGGGCGCGCTGGGCGTCGGCGGCTACGTGGCGGCGTCCGGCGGCGAGGAGGCCCCGCCGCAGGACTCGAAGCAGTCCACGCAGCCTTCGCAGCCGTAGCAGCGTCCTGGTCGGGGCGCGGAGCCGTTACGCTGGACGCGTGGCAGTCGTCGATGTATCCGAAGAGCTGAAGTCCCTCTCCTCGACCATGGGGTCGATCGAGGCCGTCCTGGACCTCGAGAAGATGAGGGCAGACATCGCCGTGCTCGAAGAGCAGGCCGCGGCCCCGTCCCTGTGGGACGACCCGGAGGCGGCGCAGAAGATCACGAGCCGGCTCTCGCGCCTCCAGGCCGAGGTCCGCAAGACCGAGGCGCTGCGCGGCCGCATCGACGACCTCGCGGTCCTCTTCGAGCTGGCCGAGGAGATGGACGACCCGGACACCCGGGCCGAGGCCGAGGTCGAGCTGACGTCCGTCCGCAAGGCCCTCGACGAGATGGAGGTCCGCACCCTCCTCTCCGGCGAGTACGACGAGCGCGAGGCGCTGGTCAACATCCGCGCGGAGGCGGGCGGCGTGGACGCCTCCGACTTCGCCGAGCGCCTCCAGCGCATGTACCTGCGCTGGGCCGAGCGCCACGGCTACGGCACGGAGATCTACGAGACCTCGTACGCGGAAGAGGCCGGCATCAAGTCGACCACCTTCGTGGTCAAGGCCCCCTACGCCTACGGCACCCTCTCCGTCGAGCAGGGCACGCACCGCCTGGTGCGCATCTCGCCCTTCGACAACCAGGGCCGCCGCCAGACCTCCTTCGCGGGCGTCGAGGTCCTCCCGGTCGTCGAGTCGTCCGACCACGTCGAGATCGACGACTCGGACCTCCGCGTCGACGTCTACCGCGCGTCGGGCCCCGGCGGCCAGGGCGTCAACACCACCGACTCGGCGGTGCGCATCACGCACATCCCGACCGGCATCGTCGTCTCCTGCCAGAACGAGCGCTCCCAGATCCAGAACAAGGCGAGCGCGATGAACGTCCTCCAGGCGAAGCTCCTGGAGCGCCAGCGCCAGGAGGAGCGCGCCAAGATGGACGCCCTCAAGGGCGACGGCGGCAGCTCCTGGGGCAACCAGATGCGCTCCTACGTCCTCCACCCGTACCAGATGGTCAAGGACCTCCGCACGGAGTTCGAGGTCGGCAACCCGCAGTCCGTCCTGGACGGCGAGATCGACGGCTTCCTGGAGGCGGGCATCCGCTGGCGCAAGCAGCAGGAGCAGGTGCAGTAGCGCCGCCCCCCTCCCCCCTTCTCAAGCCTTGGGCTCCGCTCGTGACGTCACGAGCGGAGCCCAAGGCTTTCGGTCTCACAGGGGAAGATCGTCGGGAAGAATCCGGAACGCCTTGTGCCGGCCCAGCGGGCGGACGGCGCGGAAGTCGCGACGGTGGTCGAGGGTGAGGATCGCGTCGGTGTCGTAGTCGGCGGCGAGCGCGACGTTCACGGCATCTGCGAGATCCAGATCCAGCCCCGCGTATCGCGCCCGCAGGGACTGCGCGGCCCCCAGATGATCCTCGGTCACCTCCGGGACGATGACGCGTCCGCGCCTCATCCAGTGCCGGATGTCGTCGATCGCGCCGATCGCCGCGGTCCGGCCGAGATCGCGGGTCGCCACATGGTCGAGTTCCGCGAGCAGCAACGGGGACATGACGAGCAGCCCCGCGCCCATGATCGCCTCGCTCGCTGCCCGCTGCTCGGGATGCGTCGAGTCGAGCGCGGCGAGCAGACCGGACGTGTCGGCGATGACGATGATCACGCGGCGCTTCCCGACCCGCGCGTGACGCCGTCGGCGACCGCGTCCCGCACCTCGTCCTTGGAGAGCGTCCGGCCCGACCCCTCGAACGTGCGCGAGAAGAGCGGCTCGTCCCAGACCCGGTTGGCCATGGCGGCGAGGTGGATGCCCTGCCGGATGATCTCCGCTTCGCTTATGCCGCGGCGCTAGCGGTCCCTGGCGATGGGGTGGCCCGGTCGGCTGCCCAAGCCCACGCTGGACGGCGACAGGCGAACCTGTGGTGGGGTGGCTACCTGAGGCGCTGGGGTCCGCTGGAGATGAGGCCGGTTACGCCGTGACGGCGCGTCGAACGCGCATCGGATGGAGCAATGGCATGGCGGGGCGAGGCAGACGCAGGGCGATGTGGACGGCGTTGGTGCTGTCCGTGGCAGCGGCCGGCACGGGATGTACGCCGGGTCCGCAGGCTGTGGTGGCGGTCCAGGGGGACGGCTCCGGCGGCGTGAAACTGCTGCTCGCCAGGTGTCCGGATTACCGGATCAACTCCGTGTCGGTGTTCGCGGACGCCGTGGTCGAGGGAAACGTCAAGAGCTGGGCCGTGAGCAACGACAAGTTCCAGCCGACGCCCGAGGAAGTGCACCCCTTCGAGGTGCCACGCGGCTGGGAGGCGTACGAGACCGCTTTGAGCACCCTGGAGGACGGCACGCCGTATGTCGCGCGGACCGCGGGGAGCATCGGCGGGCGGGGCAGTGGTGGGAGGGGCGAGGTTCCCACTAAGGGGGCGGAACGTATTCGCTGAAGCAAGCAGTCGATCTCAAGTGTTGACGCTTTGTCGACATGGGAACTGGCCGGGTAGGGGCGGGAGTTCAGGGTTTACGTCACAGTTGCATCGTTGTATGGCGGGCAGAAGTGGATCTTTCGGGCATCGCACGCGCAACGACCTTGACGTGCCCTCGGAAACTCGGAAGGGTGACTTGCGGCATGCGTGAATCTGGGGCGCGTGTGAACGGGGGCAGGTCCAGTACGTGTGACGCCCCCAGTGTCCGGTGGCCCCGAACGCAGCTCTACAGACGATTTGAGCTACTGGGGGTAGCAGCCAGATGACGAAGAAGACGCGGATCCGCGTCGCGCGGATCGCTGCCGGTGCCGTCATTGCGGCCGGTGCGTCGCTGACGGCCGCGGGCGTGGCCTCGGCCGCGGGTATCAGTGTCGGTATCAACGCCGAGGTCGGCGACGAGCCGCCCACCTGTGAGATCGACCCGACGCTCTGCCCGACGACTCCGCCGACCACGGACCCGACGACGGAGCCTCCGACGACTCCGCCGACCACGGACCCGACGACGGAGCCTCCGACGACTCCGCCGACCACGGACCCGACGACGGAGCCTCCGACGACTCCGCCCACGACGGACCCGACGACGGAGCCTCCGACGGCTCCGCCCACGGGCAAGCCGACCGACAAGCCGGGCCCCAAGCCGACCGGCAAGCCGGGCCCGACGGACCAGCCCACCACCCCGGGTGACGACAACAACACCGGCACCTGCACCGTCGACCTCGACGGTGCCGAGTGTGTCGACAACAACCCCGGCACCAACAACGTCGGCTCGCAGCCCGTCGAGCAGGGCAAGGCCAAGGAGGAGCTGGCCGAGACCGGTGCCGCCGAGACCTCGTTCCTGATCATCGGGGCCGCCACCATGATCGCGGGCGGCATCGGCTTCCGCTTCCTGCCGCGCCTCGCGGCCGGCGGGCGCACCGCCGCCTGATGCCGTAAGGCTCACAAGGCGTACAGCACGTACAGAAGGGCCGGAGGTGCGCTCCCGCTCCCCGGAAACCCGCCGCGCGGTTCTGGGACGGCATCAGCAGCAGGTCCGGGCGTATTCCGGACTACACGTTGGTGAAGTAGATCG
>NZ_JBEZHV010000038.1:0-45973 GCF_040650755.1 Streptomyces sp. NPDC048623 | reverse complement strand
GCGGGCTTTCCTCCGGGCGCTTCCTTCGTTCTTGCGTTTCCGACTCTATCAGATCTTTCCGATCCGATTTCCTCGGTGCTTTCCGGTCCCTTTTCCAGATATTCACCTGGGGTTCCTTCGGCGGGGTCAAACACTACCAGGCTTTTCCGCTCCCCCTGACCACTCCCCCTGCGAGCACGCAGAGGTGTAGACCACTGGGGTTAGGATCTGGCTTGATAGGTGCTGCCGACCCACGACTCAAAGCCGCGTTGGGGTCAACAGGGAGTACGACAGTACATCCCACCACCACTGGAAGCAAACCGTTTCCGGGTGGTCGCTAGGTCTGCCAACCGGTACGTCCCGGGCAGAACCCGGACTACCCATGACATACGCTTCTGAACAGTACGCCGTCCAGGACAGGTAGTGACGGCGCCGAATATCTCCGCCCCTGGGAGGCTTCCCATGACATCCGTGACGTCGCCACTCGCTGGACGCGCCATCGGTCTCGCCGCAGTGCCCGACCCGGTCTTCTCCGGTGCGATGGTCGGGCCCGGTACCGCCATCGACCCCGTCCGCGAGCCGTCCGAGGCCGTCTCGCCCGTCGACGGGGTCGTCGTCTCTCTGCACCCGCACGCGTACGTCGTCGTCGACGCCGACGGCCACGGGGTGCTGGTCCACCTCGGGATCGACACCGTGCAGCTCAACGGCGAGGGCTTCGAGCTCCTCGTGAGCAAGGGGGACACCGTGACGCGCGGGCAGGCCATGGTGCGCTGGAACCCGGCCGCGGTCGAAGAGGCCGGCAAGTCGCCCGTCTGTCCCGTCGTGGCGCTGGAGGCCACCGTCGACTCCCTCGCCGATGTCCGTGAGGACGGGGACGTGAAGGCCGGCGACCAGCTCTTCTCCTGGAGCTGACCGTCGGCTCGTCCTTCTGACGAGCACGCAGGCGACATTCAACGCGGCGGCCCGGCCGCCGCTCTATCGGAGACGGTGAGATGGAGACAACGCTGCGAGGCGTCGGTGTCAGCCATGGGGTGGCGATCGGCGAGGTCCGGCACATGGGCACGGCGGTCCTGGAGCCGCCGGCCAAGCAGATTCCCACCGAGGAGGCGGAGCGCGAACAGGGGCGCGCCCGTCAGGCTGTGGAGGCTGTGGCCGCGGACCTGATTGCGCGCGGCAACCTGGCCGGTGGCGAGGCCCAGGCGGTTCTCGAGGCGCAGGCGATGATCGCGCAGGACCCGGAGCTCATCGCCGACGTGGACCGCCGGATCGCGGTCGGCAGCACGGCGGAGCGCGGTATCTACGACGCGTTCTCGCACTACCGGGAGCTGCTCGCGGGTGCCGGTGAGTACATGGCCGGCCGGGTGGCCGACCTGGACGACGTGCGGAACCGGATCGTGGCCCGGCTGCTCGGCGTACCGATGCCGGGTGTGCCGGACAGCGACGAGCCGTACGTACTGATCGCGCGGGACCTGGCGCCGGCGGACACGGCGCTGCTCGACCCGGCGCTCGTCCTGGGTTTCGTGACCGAGGAGGGCGGGCCGACCAGCCACAGCGCGATCCTGGCGCGTGCGCTCGGTGTGCCGGCCGTGGTCGCGCTGCCGGGTGCGGGTGAGCTCGGCGAAGGCACGATCATCGCGGTGGACGGTTCCACGGGCGAGATCTTCGTGGACCCGAGCGAGGAGAAGAAGGCGGAGCTGACCCGGGCGGCCGAGGAGCGCAAGGCGGCGCTGTCCGCCTCCAGCGGTCCGGGCGCGACCTCGGACGGGCACAAGGTGCCGCTGCTCGCGAACGTCGGCGGTCCCGCGGACGTGCCGGCGGCGGTGGAGGCCGGTGCCGAGGGTGTGGGTCTGTTCCGTACGGAGTTCCTGTTCCTGGACGACAGCGCCAAGGCGCCGTCGGAGGAGAAGCAGGTCGAGGCGTACCGCAAGGTGCTGGAGGCCTTCCCCGAGGGCCGGGTGGTCGTGCGGGTGCTCGACGCGGGTGCGGACAAGCCGCTGGACTTCCTGACGCCGGCCGACGAGCCGAACCCGGCGCTCGGTGTCCGGGGTCTGCGGACGCTGCTCGACCACCCGGAGGTGCTGCGGACGCAGCTGACGGCGCTGGCGAAGGCCGTCGAGGGTCTGCCGGTGTATCTGGAGGTCATGGCGCCGATGGTGGCCGACCGCACGGATGCGAAGGCGTTCGCCGACGCGTGCCGTGAGGCGGGGCTGCGGGCGAAGTTCGGTGCGATGGTGGAGATTCCGTCCGCCGCACTCCGGGCGCGTTCGATCCTCCAGGAGGTCGAGTTCCTGTCGCTCGGCACGAACGACCTGGCGCAGTACACCTTCGCGGCCGACCGTCAGGTGGGCGCGGTGTCGCGGCTGCAGGATCCGTGGCAGCCGGCGCTGCTCGACCTGGTGGCGCTGTCCGCCGAGGCGGCCAAGGCCGAGGGCAAGAGCTGTGGTGTGTGCGGCGAGGCCGCGTCGGATCCGCTGCTCGCGTGTGTGCTGACGGGTCTGGGTGTCACCTCCCTGTCGATGGGTGCGGCGTCGATTCCGTATGTGCGGGCGACGCTGGCGAAGTACACGCTGGCGCAGTGCGAGCGTGCGGCGGCCGCGGCGCGTGCCGCGGACACCGCGCACGACGCGCGGATGGCGGCGCAGGCGGTGCTGTCGGGCGAGTAGTCGTCCAAGAGGTCGAAGGGGCTTTCCCTGCCACGTGGTGGCGGGGGAAGCCCCTTCGGCGTCAGTGGGGGTGCGGGTCGTCGGGGTGGGTGAGGGGGAAGCCTGCGCGGTAGTCGACGTGGGGTTCGGGGGCGATGGGTTCGCCGGTGCGGGCGTCGGTGCAGTAGGCGTCGAAGACCTCGGCCTCGGTGAGGGGGTGGAGCCGGCCGTCGTGGAGGCGCCAGCCGTGGAGTCGGTCGGGTGCGCCGGGGACGGTCGTGCGCAGGACGACGCCGCCGGGGTTGCCGAGGGCGATGCCCGCGGCGAGGACGCTGAGGAACTCGGCGCCCTGGGAGGTGTCGAGGCGGGCGGGTCCGGTGGTGTCGCGGGTGGTGTGGAGGGCCGCGATGAGCTGGTCGTCCTCGGCGGGGACGCTGCAGACGAGGTGGTGGGTGCCGGGTCCGGCGGCGTCGAGGAGGCCGAGCAGGAGGTGGGAGGCCCGGTCGAAGGCGGCTCGGCCGATGTCCTGGCCGCAGTCGGCGCAGGGGCCGGCGTCGGTGAGGAGCATCGTCGCGTACTCCCAGGTGGCGTGGCGGACGGCGGTGTCGACAAGGGTGCGGACGAGGTCCGCGAGGGGCTGTCCGGTGTAGGGGACGCGGGGGCCGGTGGCGGCGCGTTCGGCGGTGTAGTGGCCGCGGCTGGTGGGGTGGTCGGGGTCGAGGCCGGTGGCGGTGCAGTGGTCGGCGTAGTCCTCGGGGTCGAAGAGGGCGACGGCGGTGGGGCCGCCCCGGGCGGCGAGGGTCTTGAGCAGGGCTTCGACCTGGGCGAGGTAGCGGCCGTGGTCGTCGAAGGCGAAGGTCGTGTACTGCCGCATGGCGGTGAAGTCCTCCTCGTCGGCGAGGAGGGCGACGGTGCCGGCGACTTCGCGGCGCAGGGCGCGGCGGAGGGCCGCGGTGGTGGTGCGGTGGGTGCTGCGGTTCTCGGTCATGAGTCCCCCTGGGTGCTGCCGTCGTTGTGACTGACTACTCACTCACCGTAGCCGTGGGCACTGACAGTGACGCCGGGGTGGGCTCGGGCCGGGTGACGCGGTCGCGGATCAGGCGGTGCTGGGCGGCTCCGGCGCCGACGAGGGCGAGGCCGAGGACGGGCCAGGCGAGGGGGCCGGCGGTCATGACGGCGGTGACGAGGAGGGGTCCGGCGAAGCGCTGGGTGGACTGGGCGAGTCCGTGGACGCCGAGGTAGGTGCCCTGGGCGTCGGCGGGGGCGAGGGCGACGGAGAGTTCCCAGGAGGCGGTGGCGTGGATGATCTCGGCGAAGGTGAGGGCGATGACGGCGACGACGAGGGCGCTGATCGCGAGGGCGCGGCCGCCCGCGGCGGAGGCGGCGAGGGCCAGGGTGCCGACGACGAAGAGGCCGGAGAGCGGGATGAGCAGGCGCCGGGCGGCGGGGGTGCTGGCGCCGAAGCGGGCGAGGGGGACCTGGAAGAGGACGACGAGGACGGTGTTGAGGACGAGGAGGAGCGGGGCCAGGCCGACGGGGGCGGCGGTGGCGTGGACGATCCAGAGCGGGACGGCGACCTGGAGGATCGTGTCGTCGAGGTAGAGGGCGGCGTCCGTGGCGGTGTAGCCGAGGAAGGTGCGGTCGCGCCAGGGGTTGGCGCGGCGTGGCGCGGGGGCGCCGGTGATGTCCTCGGCCGGGGTGGGGCGGGCGGGGGCCGGGGGTTCGGCGCAGCGGAGGGTGAGGGCGGCGATGACGCCGTAGGAGAGGACGTTGCCGACGAGGAGCACGGGGTAGGCGTGGACGCTGCCGGTGGCGAGCGCGGCGGCGGCGCCGAGGCCGCCGATGGACCAGCCGATGTTGACGGTGGTGCGCTGGATGGCCTGGTAGCGGACGCGTTCGGGGCCGGCGAGGCGGGCGGCGTAGAGCTTGATGAGGACGCTGCCGGCGCGGTCGGGGAGGGCTCCGAGGGCGGAGTAGAGAGTGAGGAGGAGGAAGTTGTCGGTGGTGAGGAGGGCGAGCAGGGCGGCGCCGCGCATGAGCTGGGTGCCGGCGATGACGCGGACGAGGGGGTAGCGGTCGGCGAGCCGGCCGGCGAGGGGGGCGCCCGCGATGCCGACGCCGCCGGAGACGGTCATGAGGAGGCCGACCTGGCCGAGGCCGAGGCCGGAGACATAGGTGAAGTAGAGGGCGGTGCAGCCGGCCCAGAGGCCGGTGCCGGTCTTGTCGATGATGCTGACGATCAGCATGCGGCGGCCGTCGCGGCCGCCGGGTATGCGGTCGAGCGCGGTGCGGTGCCATGGAGTCGGGCGGCTCACTCGGTTCCCCCTTGACGCGAGTTATGTATTGATACATAGTTCAGTACGTGGCAACACAATATTCGATCAGTGGGACGACGGCCAAGGGGATTGCCGCGTCCGTCGAGGGCGGGATCTCCGAGGGCGAGCTCGCGCCGGGCGACGCGCTGCCTCCCGTGCGGCGGCTCGCGGACGACCTCGGCGTCAGTCCGGGCACGGTGGCGACCGCGTACAAGGAGCTCCGGCAGCGCGGTCTGGTGGTGACGCGCGGGCGCGGCGGCACGGTGGTGGCGGAGGCGCCCTCGGTGGCCTCGCGGCGGCCGCCACGCGTGCCCGAGGGCCTGGTGGACCTGGCCGGCGGGCACCCCGACCCCGCGTTCCTGCCCGTCCTCCACCCGCCCGCCGAGGTGCGCCCGGTGTTCGGCTCGCACCGGGCCGCGCCCCGGCTCGCCGTCCTGGAGGAGCTGACCCGCCGCTGGTACGCCCGCGACGGCGTCCCGACCGGGCGGGTGAGCTTCGCGCACGGGGCGCTCGACTGCATCGCCCGGCTGCTCTCGGTCGAGCTCCGGCCGGGTGACGCCGTGGCGGTGGAGGACCCCGGATTCCACCATCTCCTCGACCTGGTCCCGGCCCTGGGCCTGCGCATGGTGCCGATGGCCGTGGACCGCGAGGGCATCACCCCGGACGCACTGCGCGCCGCCCTGAAGGCCGGAGTGCGGGCGGTGGTGTGCACCCCCCGCGCGCAGAACCCCACCGGGGCGTCCCTCTCCCCCGCGCGCCGCGACGCGCTGGCCGGGCTGCTGCGGGAGTTCCCCGAGGTGCTGGTCGTCGAGGACGACTACACGGCGGAGTTCGAAGGCCCGGCCGCGCCCACCCTGGCCGCGGCGGGCCTGGACCGCTGGGCGCAGGTGCGCACGGTCTCCAAGCGGCTCGGCGTCGATCTGCGGTGGGCCGGCGTCGCGGGCGATCCGGTGACGATCGCCCGGCACGACGGGCGGATGCTGATGACCTCAGGCTGGGTCAGCCACGTCCTGCAGGAGACGGTCGTCGGGCTGCTCACCGATCCGGCGACGGCCCGGCTGGTGGCGGCCGGCGAGGCCGCGTACACGGAGCGGCGCCGGGCGCTGACCGATGCGCTCCGCTCGTACGGCATCCGCAGTGCGGAGGGCGCCGGGATGAACGTGTGGGTGCCGGTGCGCGACGAGTCGGCGGTGGTGAACGGGTTGCGGACGCAGGGCTGGTGGGTGGCGGCCGGTGCCCGGTTCCGGATCGCGGCGCCCACCGGCGTACGCATCACGACGGCCGCCCTCGCGCCGGTGGACGCGGAACGGCTCGCGGCGGACTTCGCCGCCGTGCTCGGCGACGCGCAGGCGACGTACGGCGGCTAGTGAGGACAGGAGAGGGCCCCGCGCACCGAACACGGTGTGCGGGGCCCTCTCCTGGTGTGTCCGGGGTTACTTGCGGGTGCGGGCCAGCTCCTCGTAGAAGCTCAGCAGGTCGAGGTTGTCGACCGAGCCGGGGTTGACCGCCTTGGCCATCGGCGTGCCCTGGAGGAGGCGCTTGACCGGGACCTCGATGCGCTTGCCGGTCAGGGTGTGCGGGACGCCGGGGACCTCGATGATGTCGTCCGGGACATGGCGCGGGGAGAGTTCGGTCCGGATCGTGCTCTTGATGCGCCCGATCAGCTCCTCGTCCAGGGCGGCGCCGTCGGCGAGGTGCACGAAGAGCGGCATCCAGTAGCCGCCGTCCGGCTCCTCCAGACCGATCACCAGGGACTCGCGGATCTCCGGGAGACGCTCCACGGCCTCATAGATATCGGCGCTCCCCATACGGACGCCCTGACGGTTCAGGGTGGAGTCGGAGCGCCCGTGGATGACGACCGAGCCGTGGTCGGTGATCGTGATCCAGTCGCCGTGCCGCCACACGCCGGGGAACATCTCGAAGTAGCTGTCGCGGTAGCGGCTGCCGTCGGGGTCGTTCCAGAAGCGGATCGGCATGGACGGCATCGGGTTGGTGACGACGAGTTCGCCGACCTCGCCGGTCAGCGGCTTGCCCGACGGGTCCCAGGACTGCAGGTCCGTGCCGAGGCAGGCAGCCTGGAGCTCGCCGATGTGCACCGGGAGGGTGGGGACGGCGCCCGCGAAGCAGGAGCAGACGTCGGTGCCGCCGCTGACGGACGCGATCCACAGGTCCTCGCGGACCTCGTCGTGCAGCCAGCGGAAGCCGTCGGGCGGCAGCGGCGAGCCGGTGGTGGCCACGCACTTCACCCTCGACAGGTCGAAGTCCCGGCCGGGGTGCACGCCGGCCTTGGCGCAGGCCATCACGTACGCGGCGGAGGTGCCGTACAGGGTGGCGCCGGTGCGCTCGGCGACCCGCCACTGGGCGCCGGTGTCCGGGTAGCCCGGGCTGCCGTCGTAGATGACCACGGTGGTGCCGGTGAGCAGGCCGGAGACGAGGAAGTTCCACATCATCCAGCCGGTGGAGGTGTACCAGAAGAACACGTCCTCGGGGCCGAGGTCGCAGTGCAGGCCCAGCTGCTTGACGTGCTCGATCAGGATGCCGCCCTGGGACTGCACGATCGCCTTGGGCAGGCCGGTGGTGCCGGAGGAGTAGAGCACCCACAGCGGGTGGTCGAAGGGCACGTGCTCGAAGACCGGCTCGGTGTCGGCGGCGGTCAGCGCGGACCACTCCAGGGCGCCCTCGGGGGCCGCTGTGCCGAGCAGCGGGATGTGCACGACGGCGCGCAGCGTGGGCAGTTCGGCGCGCAGCTCGGCGACGGTGTCGCGGCGGTCGTGCTCCTTGCCGCCGTAGCGGTAGCCGTCGACGGTGAACAGGACGACGGGCTCGACCTGCTGGAAGCGGTCGAGGACGCTGCGGGCGCCGAAGTCGGGGGCGCAGGAGGTCCACACGGCGCCGACGGCGGCGGTGGCGAGCAGGGCGACGACGGCCTCGGGGATGTTCGGCAGATAGCCGCTGACCCGGTCGCCGGGGCGGACACCGAGGCCGCGCAGCTCGGCGGCGAGCGAGCCGACCTGGCGGCGGAGCTCGGCCCAGCTGATGGGGCGCGGCTCATGTGTCTCGTCCACATGGAGCAGGGCCGTGTCATGGGGGCGCTGCTCGGCGGCGCGCAGCGCGTGCTCGGCGTAGTTGAGGGTGGCGCCCGGGAACCAGGCGGCGCCGGGCATCGAGCGGTCGCCGAGGACCCGCTCGTACGGGGTGGCGAAGCGGAGGTCGAACCACTCGGCGACGGCGGCCCAGAAGGCTTCGAGGTCCTCGACGGACCAGCGGTGCAGGGCCGCGTAGCCGCCCTCGGCGGGCGCGCCGTGGCGCTCGGCCGCCCAGGCCTGGAAGCGGGTGACGGCGGCCGCGGCGATGCGGTCCTCGTCGGGCTGCCACAGCGGCTCGGTCTGCGATGTCATGGATCGGCTCCCTGGCGTTACGCGGGTCTGCGTGTGTCGCGCGCACGTGCTGGGGTGTGCGCGTGACGCGGCTGACAGGGACGATGCCATGTGATCCTCTTTCGGTCCAGGGCGTGCCTGGGCCTCCCCGCCCATGGTCCGATGGCTGAACATGTGCTCTGACCATGGGTGAACGGCAGTTGAACGAACCGCGCGCGGGCTGTCGTGGATGGCAGGCTGAGCTGCATGGACGGTCGTGAGCTGGTGCGCTCGGTGAGGGTGATGGGTTCGGTGCAGGGGTGGCGGGCGGTGCGCGCGGCGTGGCGGCAGCGGCGGACGGACGCGCGGGCGCTGCCGCGCAGGGGGGCGGAGCGGGCGCGGGTGCCGGGTCCGGTGGGCGAGGTGGAACCGGCACCGGGCGGTGGGATCGTCCGGTTCGCCCGTTCGGAGCTGCGGATCTCGGTGTCGGCGGGCGGCACGGTGTTCTGGGGCTGGGACGGGGCCGGGCCGCTGCCCTCGTACGCGCTGGCCGACGAACCGCCGGAGCCGGACCCGCGGGCCGTCCTGGAGCCGGACACCGACGGCGGCTGGCGGGTGGTGTCGGAGCGGGTGACGGTCGCGGTGTCCCGGCACGGGGCGGTGGAGGTGCGCACGCCCGGTGGGGTGGTGCTGCGCCGGGATCTGCCGCCGCGGTGGTGGGAGCCGGTGCGCGAGGGCGCTGCGGCGTCGGGAGCGGCGCGCTGGGTGCAGCGCAGCGAGGCGCCGGCCGACGCGCGCTTCTTCGGGCTCGGCGGGCGGGCCTCGGGGCCGCGGCTGCGGGACGGCTCGTACCGGCTGTGGAACACCGACCCCAAGGGGGCCTTCGGGCCGGACGACGACCCGCTCTACATCACCATGCCGGTGCAGCTGGTGGTCGCGGACGCGGGCACGCATCTGGCGTTCTACGACAACTCCTGGGACGGGCGCGTGCTGCTCGCCGAGGGCGAGGAGGGCGCCGGTTCCGGCCACGACCGGCCCGGCACCAGCGAGGTGCGGATGGACGGCGGCCCGCTGCGCTGCTGGGTGGTGGTCGGCACCCCCGCGCGCGTGCTGCACGGCTGGGCGGCGCTCACCGGCGCGCCCGCGCTGCCGCCGTCCTGGGCGCTCGGCCCGCAGCACGCCCGCTGGGGCTTCGGCAGCGAGCGCGAGGTGCGGCGGGTCGTGGACGGCTACCGGGCGCACGGCCTTCCGCTGTCCGTGCTGCACCTGGACATCGACCACTACGACGGGCACCGGGTGTTCACCGTCGACCGGGAGCGGTTCCCCGATCTGCCGGGGCTCGCCGACGAGCTGCGCGAGCGGGGCGTGCGGCTGGTGTCGATCGTCGACCCGGCGGTGAAGGCGGAGCCGGGCGATCCGGTGTACGACGCGGGGCGCGCCGCCGGGGCCTTCGTGCGGGACGACCGGGGCGAGGAGGTGCGCGGGGTGGTGTGGCCCGGGGAGTGCGCCTACCCGGACTTCACCGATCCGGCGGCGCGGGACTGGTGGGGCGGGCTGTACGAGGAGCGGCTGAAGCAGGGCTTCTCCGGGGTGTGGCACGACATGAACGAGCCGGTGTCCTTCACCGCCTTCGGCGACCGCACGCTGCCGCGCTCGGCCCGGCACTCCCTGGAGGGCCGCGGCGGCGACCACCGCGAGGCGCACAACGTGTACGGCCTGACGATGGCCCGCGCGGGGTACGAGGGGCTGCGCCGACTGCGGCCCGAGGAGCGGCCCTTCCTCTTCTCGCGGTCCGGCTGGGCGGGCATGCAGCGGTACGGCGGTACCTGGTCCGGCGACGTGTCGACCGGGTGGCCGGGGCTGCGGGCCTCGCTGGCGCTCGTGCTCGGCCTGGGGCTTTGCGGGGTGCCGTACTCGGGTCCCGACGTGGGCGGGTTCGACGGGAGCCCGTCGCCGGAGCTGTTCCTGCGCTGGTACCAGCTGGGGGCCTGGCTGCCGTTCTTCCGTACCCACGCGACGATCGACGCGGGGCGGCGCGAGCCGTGGGAGTTCCGTCCCGCGGTCCTCGCGCACGCGCGCGTGGCGCTCGCCGAACGGGAGCGGCTGCGCCCGTACTTCGTGACCCTCTCGCGGCTCGCCCGGATGACGGGCGCGCCCTATGTGCGGCCGGTGTGGTGGGGCGCCCCGGAGGACCGGGCGCTGCGCGACTGCGAGGACGCCTTCCTGCTCGGCGACTCGCTGCTCGTGGCGCCGGTGCTCTCGCGGGGCGCGGAGCAGCGGGCGGTACGGCTGCCGCGCGGCCGCTGGTACGACACGGCGACCGGCGAGGCGTACGAGGGCCCCGGCCAGGTCCTTCTCGACGCCCCGCTCTCCCGGGTGCCGGTGCTCGCCCGCGCGGGCTCGGTGATCCCGGTACGGGGTGAGGACGGCGAGGAGGAGCCGGTCCTGGAGGTCTGGGCCCCGGCCCCGGGCCGCACCGGCGGCGGCCTGGTGGTCCGCGACACCGGCGACGGCTGGGCGACCGCGGAGATCGAGCGCTACCAGTCGCGGCTCGCAGGCGGCCGGGTGGTGGTGGAGCGGGTCACGGACGAGGGCGTGACGGAGGCGGAGCTTCCGGTGCGGGTGAGGGGGCTGGGGGCGTAGGCCCCCTGAAGGGGGCGGGGGTGTGGGGCGGGTCAGGGCCGCCTGGCGGGCCAGACCGGGACGGCCGAGGCCGGAAGCCCCGGGCCCACCCGGACCGGCCCCCGGCCCCGGCCCGGGACACGAGGCGGCTCCGGCCTCCCGGCCGGGCCCCCGCGGTCCCGAGCACAACGCCATCCCTGCCGGCCTGCCGGAGCGTCACCCCCGGCAGGGGCGACCGCTCGGCCGGAGCAGGCCGCCGGCTTCGGCGCGCCCGGGCGCCGTACCCGCTCCTCCCCCACAACCCCCGCCCCCTACCCGTACACCCCCGCGAAGAAGCGCCGCACCGCCTCCGTGTGCAGCGGGAACGCCAGTTCCTCCGGGGCGTGGAGGAGGTGGTGGCCGGTGGTCTCGTCCGTGGCGGTCGAGGGCGGGA
Source organism: Streptomyces sp. NPDC048623 (assembly GCF_040650755.1). NCBI lineage: Bacteria > Bacillati > Actinomycetota > Actinomycetes > Kitasatosporales > Streptomycetaceae > Streptomyces > Streptomyces sp. NPDC048623. The sequence goes on along the minus strand of NZ_JBEZHV010000038.1, from coordinate 34,626 downwards.
GAGCGGTGGCCGGGCGGGGTGGGAGGAGGCCGAAGAGGAGGAGGTGGCCGGCCGGGGAGCTGAGGGCGTCGGCGAGGCGGACGTCGGCGGCGGAGGCCTCGATGCCGGTCTCCTCGCGCAGCTCGCGGACCACGGCCGTCTGCCAGTCCTCGTCGAAGTCGATGAAGCCGCCGGGCAGGGCGACCCGGCCGGCCTGGGGCGGGATGGTGCGGGTGATGACGACCAGGCCCGTGCGCCCGGCGTCCGCATCGGTGACGGGCAGCAGGGCGACGGCGACCGGAAGCGGGTTGCGGTAGGCGGTGGTGCCGCAGGCGGGGCAGGTGCGGGGCCAGCCGGCGGGGTCCCGGTAGCGGGCACCGCAGGAGGAGCAGTGGGAGTGCGGCGCGGAGTCGGTCACGAGGGAGTCGGTCACGAGGGCGACCGTACGCGATCTCCCTTTCCCGGCGCTGCTGTTGCTGGTAGAGACGGGAGTCATGAGACGACTGATTCGACGCACCGGACGTGCCCTCGGCGCACTCGCCGCCGCCGGGCTGCTCGCCGTCACCGCCGCCGTCCCCTCGGCCAGTGCCGCTCCGGAGCCGAAGGCCCCGCGGGAGTTCGTGGCGCTCGACCGGGTGGACCCGACGATCCTTCAGGAGATGCGCTACACCACGGAGCACAACTTCGTGGGCGAGCGGATCGACGGCTACCACCAGCCGCTGTGCATCCTGACCCGGCCGGCCGCCGAGGCGCTGCATCGGGCGCAGACCGGGCTGCTCGCCCGCGGCTACACCCTGAAGGTGTACGACTGCTACCGCCCGCAGCGGGCCGTGGACCACTTCGTGCGCTGGGCGAAGGACCTGGCCGACGAGCGGATGAAGCAGGAGTTCTACCCGCTGGTGGACAAGGACCGGCTGTTCGCGGACGGGTACATCGCGGAGAAGTCGGGGCACAGCCGGGGTTCGACGGTGGACCTGACGGTGGTGCCGCTGCCGGCCGCGCCGACCCGTCCGTATGTGCCGGGCGAGCCCCAGGTTCCGTGCTTCGCACCGCAGGAGCAGCGCTTCCCGGACAACTCCCTGGACATGGGCACGGGTTTCGACTGCTTCGACACGCTCTCCCACACCGACGATCCGCGGATCACGGGCGTGCAGCGGGCCAACCGGGACCTGCTCCGGGACGCGCTCGCCGCGCAGGGCTTCGTCAACCTGCCCGAGGAGTGGTGGCACTTCACCTTCAAGCCGGAGCCGTTCCCGTCGACCTTCTTCGACTTCCCGGTGGCCCGGAGGTCCGTGGCCGTGGCACACTTCTGACGCTTCGTCAGATTGCTGCATCGCGGGAGGGGACCTGAGATGGCACGGACGCGCAGGCCGGTGGTGGCCGGCTGGTTCACCGAGGACGCCGACGGGCCCGTCCCCGACGAGGAGTTCCGGCTCCTCGGGACCCGCTGCACCGCCTGCGCCTCGGTGTTCTTCCCCCGGCAGGACGACTGGTGCCGCAATCCCGGCTGCCCGGGCGGCGGCGCGCTGACCGAGCTCCCGCTCTCCCGGCGGGGCCGGATCTGGTCGTACACCGACGGGCGCTACCGGCCGCCCGCGCCGTACGTCTCCGACCCGGACGCGCCCTGGGAGCCGTACACCCTGATCGCGGTGGAGCTGGAGGCGGAGGCCATGGTCGTGCTCGGGCAGGCGGCGCCCGGGGTCCGGACGGCCGATCTGGCGGTCGGCGCCGAGGTCGAGCTCGTGCCGGGGGTGCTCAACGAGGACGACGAGCACATCTGGACCACCTGGCACTGGCGCCCCGTCGCGGACGGACTGTCCGAAGGGGGTGCGGCATGAACGACATCGCCGTCCTCGGGATCGGCATGCACCCCTGGGGCAAGTGGGGCCGGAGTTTCGTCTCGTACGGCGTCGCGGCGGCCCGGGCCGCGCTCGCCGACGCCGGGCTCGGCTGGCGCGACATCGGCTCCGTCGTCGGCGCGGACACCGTACGCGGCGGCTATCCCGGTTACGTGGCGGGCGCGACCTTCGCGCAGGCGCTCGGCTGGCAGGGCGCGCGGGTCACCAGTGTCTACGCGGCCTGTGCGTCCGGCGCGCAGGCGATCGGCGCGGCCCGGGCGCAGATCCTCGCCGGGCTCGCGGACGCGGTCCTGGTGGTGGGCGCGGACGCGGCGCCGAAGGGCTTCTTCGCGCCGGCCGGCGGCGACCGGCCGGACGACCCGGACTGGCTGCGCTTCCGGGTGCTCGGGGCGACGAATCCGGCCTACTTCGGGCTCTACGCGCGCCGCCGGATGGCGCTGTACGGGGACACGCCCGAGGACTTCGCCCAGGTGAAGGTGAAGAACGCGGCGGCGGGCGCGCTCAATCCGCTGGCCCGCTACCGCACACCGGTGAGCGCGGCGGAGGTGGCGGCCTCGGCCGTCGTCGCCGATCCGCTGCGGCTGCTCGACATCTGCGCGACCTCCGACGGAGGGGCCGCCCTCGTCCTTGCGGGCCTGGACTTCGCGCGGCGGCACGGGCACCCGGATCCGGTGCGGATCCGCGCGGTGTCGACGGTCACCCCGACATACCCCAAGGCGGTCCTCGACCTGCCGGACATCGCGACCGACTCGGCCGCCGCCGTCTCCCCCGCGCCGCACGGCTTCCGTGCGTCGATCGCCCGGGCCGCGTACGAGGAGGCCGGGCTCGGGCCCGGGGACCTGTCGCTCGCCGAGGTGTACGACCTGTCCACGGCCCTTGAGCTGGAGTGGTACGAGGACATCGGCCTGTGCTCACCCGGCGAGGGCGCCAAGCTGCTGCGGGAGGGGGCCACCGCCCTGGGCGGCCGGATCCCGGTCAATCCGAGCGGTGGGCTCGCGTCCTTCGGCGAGGCGGTGCCGGCGCAGGCCATCGCGCAGGTCTGCGAGCTGACCCGGCAGCTGCGCGGGCAGGCGGGCGCGCGGCAGGTGCCGGGCGCCCGGGCCGGGATCACCGCCAACCAGGGCCTGTTCGGGCACGGTTCGGCGGTGGTGGCGGTGCGCTGAGCGCAGCGCACCCGCCCCCTCAGGGCGTGAGCGCCTTCGGGTCGTCCGCGAGCACCAGCGCGTGCTCGACGACCGCGACCAGGACGTTCTTCACGGACTCCCGGTCGCGGGCGTCGCACATCACCAGCTCGACCTCCGGGTCGAGGTCGAGCGCGCCCCGGACCGACTCCGGCGCGTAACGCCGGGCGCCCTCGAAGCAGTTGACGGCGACCGTGAACGGGATGCCCCGCCGCTCGAAGTAGTCGATGGCGGCGAAGCTGTCCTCCAGGCGCCGGGTGTCGGCGAGCACGACCGCGCCGAGCGCGCCCTGCGCGAGCTCGTCCCACAGGAACCAGAAGCGGTCCTGGCCGGGGGTCCCGAAGAGGTAGAGGACCAGGTCCTCGCGGAGCGTGATCCGGCCGAAGTCCATGGCGACGGTGGTGGTCGACTTGGCCTCCACGCCGTTCAGGTCGTCGACCGGCCGGCCCGCCTCGCTCAGGATCTCCTCGGTGCGCAGCGGCCGGATCTCGCTGACCGCGCCCACCAGGGTGGTCTTGCCGACCCCGAAGCCGCCCGCGACCAGGATCTTCAGCGTGACCGGTTCGACCGGCGGCCGGTTGCGGGTGGAGCTAGAGCGCCCGAAGGCCATTGATCACCTCGCGAAGGATGCTCACGTCCGGCAGCTCGGCCGGCGGAACGGGGCGGGTCACATGCACGAGCTCGTCGTCGACGAGATCGCCCACCAGGACCCGTACCACCCCTACGGGGAGGTCGAGTCCGGCGGCGAGTTCGGCGATCGACTGCGGCTGCCCGGCGCAGCGCTCGACGATCTCCACATGCTCGGGGGACAGTGTCTGGTCACGGCCCGGGTCGTCGGCGGCCGGGTCGAGCACCACCAGGGCGATCAGGTCGAGCCGATGGCGGGTCGCGGCGCTGGTGCGGCCGCGGGTCATGGCGTACGGGCGGACCACCGGGCCCGCCTCGTCGTCGAACCAGCGGGCGAGCGGCTCCTCGCGGGACTGGTCTGCGCGGGACTGCTCTGCGCGGGACTGGTCTGCGGCTGCGTCGGTCATGCCGTCCCCCCTCTCCTCATCCTCCGGTGGGCAGCCCGGTCCGGGGCGCGGTGGCGAGGTGCGCGCCGACCCGCTTGACCATGAGGGTCATCTCGTACGCGACCTGGCCGACGTCCGAGTCGGCGTCGGCGAGCACGGCCAGGCAGCTGCCGTCGCCGGCGGCGGTGACGAAGAGGAAGGCGTCCTCCAGCTCGACCACGGTCTGGCGGACCCTGCCCGCCTCGAAGTGGCGGCCGACGCCCTTGGCGAGGCTGTGGAAGCCGGAGGCGACGGCGGCGAGGTGCTCGCCGTCCTCGCGGGAGAGGTCCCCGGAGGCGCCGGTGGCCAGGCCGTCGCTGGAGAGCACCAGGGCCTTGCGGATGGAGCCGACGCGCTGGACCAGTTCGTCGAGGAGCCAGTTCAGCTCCCCGTTGCCGTGGGCGGAGCTGTGGGCTGCGGCGTTCGGTGCGGTCATCGACCGTCCCCCTCGGGTGTCGTTCCTGGTGCTGTCGTTCCGGGTCTTGTCGTCTCGGCGTTCTGCCGGCGGCCGCGCTGCCAGCCGCGCTGCATCGAGGCCATGCGGCTGCGCACCGCCTCCGCGTCGCGCTCGAAGGAGTCGGGTCCGCCGTCGGCGGCGTCCGGTCCGGCCTGGCCGGCCGGCCGGTCGTCGGTGCGTTCCCCGGTGGCGCGTTCGCCGGAGGCACGTTCGCCGGTGGTGCGCAGCTGCGGCGCGAGGCTGGCCTGCCGGACCCGGCGGGGCAGCCCGGCGAAGGGGGCGGGGCCCTCCTCCGGCACGGGCACGAGGGTGGGCGTGGGCCGCACCCGGGCCAGTTCCATGGTGTCGTCCGGCCGGGCGCCTGCCCGGTCCTCGCCGGTGTCGCCGCCGGCCGGGTGGGCGCGGCCGTCCTCGTCCAGGCGCCGGCCGTGGTCGACGACGAGGGTCGGCGGGCGGCGGCGCGGCAGCGGTACGGGGCGGGCGGGGGTCTCGTCGGTGTCGCCGCGGCCGCCGGAGTGCTCCGGGGACGGCTGGTGCTGCTCGCCGCGGCGGCGGTGCTCGCGGGCCCGGAACAGGCCGCCGCGCTCGCTGTCGGAGTCGAGCAGGTCGGCCGCGCCCGCGCCGCCGAGCAGGCCGTCGATGCCTGCGGCGCCCAGCGGGGCCTCCAGCTCGACGGGGCCGTCGAGGAGCGGCCCGGCCGGTTCGAGGGCCGGGTCGGGCACCTTGGTGAGGGCGGGGCGGCGGGACGGCAGGCCGTCGGGGCCGGTGCGGTCGAGCGCGCCGCGGTCGCCGGGCGTGCGGTCGGGGGTCTTGCGGTCCAGGCGGAAGCCCGCGCCCTGGGTCTCGGGGGCGTCGGTGAGCAGCGCGGCCGGCAGGAAGACGACCGCGGTGGTGCCGCCGTACGGGGAGGGCTGGAGCGAGACGCGGACGTTCTGGCGCTGGGCGAGGCGGCTGACCACGAACAGGCCGAGGCGGTCGGTGTCGGAGAGCTCGAACTCGGGGGTCTCGGCGAGCCGGAGGTTGGCGTCGAGCAGGGCGTCGGGGTTCATGCCGAGGCCGCGGTCGTGGATCTCCAGGGTGAAGCCGTTGGCGACCCGCTCGCCGAGCACCTGCACGGCCGTGTGTGGCGGCGAGAACACGGTGGCGTTCTCGAGGAGTTCGGCGATGAGGTGGGTGAGGTCGGCGACGGCGGGGCCGCCGACGCCGAGCCGGGGCAGCCGGCGGACTTCGATGCGCTCGTAGTCCTCGACCTCGGCGACGGCGGCGCGGACCACGTCCATGAGCTGGACGGGCTTGCGCCACTGGCGGGAGGGGGCGGCGCCGGAGAGGATCACCAGGCCCTCGGCGTGCCGGCGCATACGGGTGGTGAGGTGGTCGAGCCGGAAGAGGTCGGCGAGTTCCTCGGTGTCCTCGGTGCGCCGTTCCATGGTGTCGAGCAGGGTCAGCTGGCGGTGCAGCAGGACCTGGTTGCGGCGGGCCAGGTTGACAAAGACCTCGGAGACCCCGCGGCGCAGTTCGGACTGCTTGACGGCGGCCTCGACGGCGGCGCGCTGGAGGGTGTTGAGGGCCTGGCCGACCTGGCCGACCTCGTCCTCCTCGTACCGCAGATGGGGCACCTCGGTCTCGACGTCGACGTGTTCGCCGGCGGCGAGCCGACGCATGACGCTGGGCAGCCGGACGCCGGAGACCTCCTGGGCCTCCTTGCGCAGCCGGCGCAGGTCGCGGATGAGGCTGCGGCCGACGCGGACGGAGACGATGACGGAGACGAGGAGGGCGACGAAGCCGAGGACGCCGGCCACGCCCGCCTTGAGCAGGACGCTGTACGCGGCGGGCTGGACGCGGTCCTTGAAGCGGTCGCCGGCCGCGTAGTTGTCGCGGGCCAGGCTGTCGAGGACCGGTCCGGACTGCTCCTGCCAGCGCTCGGCGGTGACGGAGTGCGGGCGGTCGGTGGCGCCCTCGGTGATGAAGGCCTCCTCCGCCCGGCGCAGCGGTGCGGTGGCGGCGCCGGACCAGTACTTCTCGAAGCGGTCGCGCTCGGCGCCGGGCAGGACCTCGAGATTGGTCTCGTAGAGCAGTTTGCGGCCGGCGACGAGGTCGGTGACCAGGCGCGCCTCCTCGGCGGTGACGCGTTCGGCGATCAGCGCGGAGGCGATCAGGGCGTCCTCGCGGGCGAGGAGTTCGCGGGCGCGGGTGACGCCGACGAGGGCGCGGCCCTGCTTGTCCATCTCGACGTTCTCCAGCGCGTGGAGCGTCATGAGGAAGCCGTAACAGGGGTCGACGAGCCGGTTGTAGAACTCGAGCGCCTGCATCCGGCCGATGGCGCGGTTCTCCACGGAGCGGCGCAGCGAGGAGAGCCCGTCGAGGGCGGTGAGGAACGAGTCGAGCCGCTGGGCGGTGACCGGGTTCATGTCGCCGCGTACGCCGGGTTCGGCGGCGTTGCGGCGGATCAGCTCGATCTGCCGGTCGGTGGCCTCGCGTTGCTCGCGCAGCCGGGTCTGGGCGTCGGCGGCGCGCGGGTCGGCGAGGTAGACCAGGGACTGGCGTCGTTCCTTCTGGATGACCCGGGCGGTGTCCTCGATCGGGTAGCCGATCTTCTCGACGATGTAGCCGACGTCGAGGAGCTGGCGTGCCTCACGCCCGGTCAGGACGGTCGAGAATCCCCACAGTCCGGAGAGGGAGACGAGCGGCACGAGCAACAGGGCCACGATCTTCCTGCGGATGGACTTCCCGCGAAAGCGCATGGCCTCCCCCAGCTCGGCCCCCGTGGTCGCGGGGGCTCTTCACGTCGTCATGTCTCACGTCGTCACGCCCCGGCGTCAACACGCGGCGTCAACCTTCGTCTTCAACAAACCGCGCGCGAGCCTACTACTGCATCACAGCCATCTCGAAGACGTGTCCGGGCGATTTTCAGCCGGTCGAGTGAGTCTTGATCATGAGATGTCCCGGTATTCGGGGAGTTGGGTTCCGGCAGTGTGGCGTAGGACACCTGACAGTGCGGCATTTTCTGTCTTCGCGCAGTTGGCTGGAACTGTCTGTTCCGGAAGGGGGTGAGGGAACGCGGGCGGGTCGCGAGAGGGTTACGAAAGGGGCCCGGCGAAACCTTTTCCCATATGCGTACGTCATCCTGTACCTGGGGGGTTGTGTCCGCGTAAAGCGGCCCAAGCCGGGCAGCAGTCACCCTGGGGACATTCGTGTGGGGAGTGAGGGCGCGATGGGACACGAGCCGCGGCCGGTGCGGCAGTTGTGGGTGGACGACGAGAAGGGCCTGCGCAGGATGCCCGATCCGGTGCGGCGGGCCGCGGTGCGCGCGGTGCTGCTGACGTCGGTGACGCTGATCCTGGGGATGGTCGCGTTCTTCTGCTCGGTCACGGGATCGTGGATCGCGTTCCCGGTGACCGTCGCGGCGGTGGCGAGCACGGTGGTGGCGACGTGGAGCGTGCTCGACGTCTGGATCACCCGCCAGGTGTGGCGGCAGCGCCACGGGGTCGTGTCGGAGCCGAGCAGCGCGGAGCGCGGGCTGCGGCGCGAGCGGCGCCGCGAGGAGCGTGGCCGCTCGGGCACGAAGGCACGTACCGAGAAGGAGCGCGCCCCCGAGGGGCGGGTGCTCACCGACGCCGCCTGAGCGGCGGACCGCGAACGGTGCACGAACGGCCGGCGGCCCGGTCCTCCTTGAAGGGAGGACCGGGCCGCCGTCATGTGCGGAGCCGCGTCGTCGGCGACTGGACCTCGGCGTCTAGCCCTCGGCCCCGGGCGCCGTCTCCACTGGCGTACGGCGGAACACCCGGGTCGCCGTGATCTCGCCGTGGATCGTCTCGCCCTCGGCGCTCGGCTGCGGCAGACCCGGCCGCAGGTGCTCCTCCACGCTGATGTACTTCAGGCCGGCCCGCAGGTCCGCGTCGTTGCGCAGCCGGATGACCAGCGGGAACTCGGCGAGCGCGGTCGTGTCGAACAGACCGGTCGTGTAGAGGAGCTGGACGCCGAGCGCGTCCGACACGGCCCGCTGGAGTTCGAGGAGATACGTGGCGTTGGCGCGCCCGATCGGGTTGTCGAGGAACAGTGTGCCCGCGTGGCGGTGCTTGTCCCGGCCCCGGTCGTTGGAGCGCAGTGCGGCCATCGTGCAGTAGAGGGCGATGGCGGCGGTGAGCAGCTGGCCGCCGGAGAAGACGTCGCCCATCTGCCCGACGGGAACGCGCTCGGCGCGCAGCACCGCGTCCGGCTTGAGGATCTCGACGGCGATGCCCTTGGGTTCGAGGGCGGCCTGGACGCCGCGCAGCAGCAGGGACATGCCGTCCCGGCGCAGGTCGGAGTTCTTCCTGACGGCGGCGCGGGTCGCCTCGTCGATGACCTCGCCGAGCCGCTCGGTGAGGGTGGCCTGGTCGGGCTCCTCGAAGCGGATGCGCAGGAACTCCTGGCCCGACCACTCCCCCAGGCCCTCGGGCAGCCGGGACAGGCGCTGGGCGGAGCGGAGCGTGGTGAGCGCCGACTCCACCAGGCCGCGCAGCCGGTCCACGATCGAGTCGCGGTTGCGCTCCAGCTGCGCCAGTTCGTCGGTGAGCACCCGCAGCCGCGGCGCGAACGCCTCGGCCCACTTGGCGGCGTGCTCGGGCAGCGCGGCGGCGGGGAGTTCGCGGATCTGCTGCCGGGCCGGGGTGCGGACCTGCTCGAAGCGGGTCGCGTTGGCGTGCCGTACGAGGATGTCGCCGGCCTCGCGGACGGCGGCGTCCGCGGCCGACAGGTCGGCGGCGCAGCCGCGCAGCGAACGCCGGGCCTCGGCCGCCGAGTTGCGGGCCTCGGCCAGCGGGCCCGGGTACGGCTCGGGCTGCTCCTGCTCCTCCTCCGTGTGGTCGCGCAGCAGGTCGCGCAGGAGTGCCGCGGTCTCGTCGAAGCCGCCGGCCGCGTCCTCGGCGGCCCGGTGGGCCTGGAGCAGGCCGGTGTGCGCGGCGCGCGCGGCCTCCAGGGCGTCGGTGCGGGCGGCGAGTTCACCGGTGGCGGTACGGAGCAGGGTCTGGGCGTGGTCGGCGTCGGCCGGGATGAGCTCCTCAGGGAGTTCGGTGTGCGCCTCGCCGTCCTCGGGTGCGAGGCGCTCGGCCTCGCCGCGCAGCCGGCCCAGCTTCTCGCTGGCCTCGGAGGCGCGGGTCTCCAGCTTCTGCACCAGGGCCTCGGCGCGGGCGGCGGCGGCCTGGCGGGACGGGCCGTCGGCGCCGTCGGTGGATTCCAGGAGCTGCTCGGCGCGGGTGCGGACCTTGTTGGTGAGCCGGTCGAGCTCGGCGAGGGCGGCGGACTCGTCGCTCTCGGCGCGGGCCTGCTCAGCGCGCAGGTCGGCGCCGACGCCGACCTTCTCGTACACCTGGGAGGCGGCCCGGTAGGCCTCGCGGAGGGTGGGGAGTGCGACGCGCGGGGCGTCGGCGTCCGCCTCCGGCAGGTTCTCCGGGGCGCCGGCGATCTCGGCGCGCTCGGCGCGCAGGGCGCGGGCGGTGCGGTGGGCGTCGTCGGCGGCGCGCTGGGCGGCGCGGCGGTCCTCGTCGGCGGCGCGGGCGCGCTCCAGGCAGGTCTGGGCGCGGGCCTCGGACTCGGTGGCCTCGTCGGCGAGTTCGCGCATCTTGGCCTGCCAGGCGGAGCGCTCGCGCAGCCGGAAGGCGAGTCCCGCCAGGGCGTCGGCCGCGCGGCGGGCGCGCTGGGCGGCCTCCTGGCGCTCGTCGCGGACCCGGGTGGCGTCGGCCGCGGCCTCGTCGGCCTCGGCCCGTACCGTACGGGCCTCGGCGAGGGCGGCGTCGGCGGCCTCGGCGGCCGTACGGGCGGAGGCGGCGACGGACGCGAGCTCGGTGAGCATGCCGGGCGGGCAGTCGGCGCGCCAGGCGCCGATCCGGGCGGCGAGCGAGCGGTCACCGGTGAGCCGGGCGGCGAGGGTGCGGATCTCCTCGTCGCGGGCGGCGGCGCGGCGGCGCAGCGCCTGGCGCTCCTCGTCAGCGGCGTGCTCGTCGTGCATGGCCGGGTTCGGCGGGACGAGGAAGACGTCCGTCTCCTGGCCGGTCTCCGGCGCGGGCACCGGGGCGAGCAGGGCGGCGGCGGTGCCGACGGCGACGGTGGAGCGGGGCAGCAGCGCGGCGCCGCCGAGCACCTCGCGGGCGCGGGTGTAGGAGACGGGATCGGTGATCACGACGCCGTCGACCAGCTCGGGGCGGGCGGCGAGGACGGCAGCGTGGTCGGCGGGGTCGACGGCCTGGGCGAGGTAGCGCCAGCCGGGCAGGGCCGGGATGCCGTGCTCGCCGAGGTACTCGACGGTGGCGAGGACGTCGGGGCCCGGCGGCAGTAGCCCGCCGTCGCCGAGGGCGCCGAGGATGCGGTTGTCGTCGGCGGCGGCGGTGCGCAGGTCGAAGAGCTGGCGCTCGGCGGAGGCGATGGATCCGTCGAGCAGGCCGCGCAGTTCGTCGGCGTAGCGGTCGAACTCGGTGACGGTGAGGGGGCCGGGGGCGCCGGGCGCCGCCTGTGCCCCCTGGCGCAGGCCGAAGGCCGCGCCAGGGGCGGGCGCGCCACCGGCCGAGGTGCCGGGAGCGTCCACGGCACCGCCGGTGGACCGGCCGCCGGCAGCTGCGGAGCCCGTACCCGGGCCGCCGACGGCGTCGGCCGTCGTGCCGCCGGTGGCACCGGCGCTGCCCGCCCCGGTGCTGCCGGCCACGGCGCTGCCGCTCGCCGTCCCCGCCGAGCCGGCGACGCCGGCCGGGTCCGTGCCGGCTGCGGGCCCTGCCGCGAGGCCGAAGGCCGCGCCGCGGGCGGGCGCGCCACCGGCCGAGGTGCCGGGAGCGTCCACGCCGCCGGCGGCCGGGCCGCCAGCAGCTGCGGAGCCCGTACCCGGGCCGCCGGCGGCACCGTGGCGACCGACGCCGTCCTCGGCACGACCCGTGCCCGAGGTCCGCGCCCGCTGGCCGGGCAGCGGCGAGCCGCCCGCGTCGGGCGTCGCGCCCGGCAGGCTGAGCAGTTCGGCGAGGCGCGGGTCCGAGGCGAGCGACTCGGCGGCACGGCGCTCGGCGTCGTAGGCGTTCTCGGCGGCCTCGGCCGCGTCGGCGGCGCGGGCGGCGGCGAGTTCGGCACGGGACTCGGCGGCGGCGGCCTCGCGGGCCCGCTCACCGGCGCTGCGGGCGGCCTCACGGGCGGCGTCCCACGCGGCGACGGTGGTCTTCTCGGCGTCGCTGGCGGCGAGCGCGGCGCGGGCCGGGTCGGCGTCGGGCGCGGTGTCGTCGAGCCAGCCGGCCCGGACGGCCTCGGCGGTCTCCTGCTCGACCTCGGCGAGCCGCTGGCGCAGATGGCCGGCCTCGCTGCGGGCGCGCTGGGCGTCGGTGGCGGCGGCGGTGGCATCGCGGTGCGCGGCCTCGCCCGCCTCCTGGAGGGCGGCGGAGCGCTCCTCCTCCTCGGCGGCCTGCCGCTCGCCCTCCTCTGCGGCGGAGGCCAGGGCCCGTACGAGATCGGCGGCGGCCTTGGCACGGGCGGCGAGCGCCGGGGCGGCGTCCCGCTCGGCCTCGCGGATGGCGGCGGCGACCCGCGCGGAGCGGTCGCCGGCGGCGCGGTGGCGCAGCACGGACTCGGCGGCCTGCCAGGCGGAGTGCAGGGTGCGGGCGTCGGTGAGCTCGCGGCGCTGGGCGGCGGCGCCCTTCTCGGCGGCGGTCAGCGCCAGCGAGGCGTGCCGGTAGGCGAGTTCGGCGGCGACGAGGGCACTGCGGCCGCGCGCGGTCTCGGCCTCGGCGACGGCGTGGGAGGCGTGGGTGACCTGCTCGGCGAGCTCGGCGGTGCGGCCGCGCTCCCCGGCGGCGCGGGCGGAGAGCCGGCGGGCCAGGGTACGGGTGCGGCGCTCGGCGCCCGCGTGCACGTCACGGGCCCGGGCGCGGGTCCCGGCGGCCTCGACGATCCGGCCGAGGAGGTCGACGGAGCCGGCGGTGAAGTCGCGTTCGGCGGTGAGTTCGGCGCGCCGGCCGAGCTTGTTGCCGAAGCCGCTGACCAGGTCGGCGAGGCCGTCGGTGTCGCGGGTGTCGGTGACGGCACGCAGCAGCAGGTCGGTGAAGTCGGAGTCCTTCTTGACCGCGAAGAGGCCGGCGGCCTCGCCCTCGTCGGCGTTCATCTCCCGCTGGTAGCGGAAGAGTTCGGGGTCGAGACCGAGCTCGCCGAGGTGCTCGTTCCAGCGGTCGTGGATCTCCTCCCAGGACACCTCCAGATGCGGGTAGGCCTTGCCGGCCTCGGTGAGCGCGTCGCGGAAGCCCTTCATGGTGCGGCGGCGGCCGGTGGCGCCGGAGGCGCCCTCGGCGGGCGGGCGCACGGAGGTGGCCTCGGCGACCGGCAGGTTGTCCAGGCTGAGGCCGGGGCCGGGGCGGAAGGAGTACCAGGCCTCGGCGAACTTCCGCGGGTCGTTGGAGACCTGGCGGCCGCGCCACTCGCTGACCTTGCCGACGACGACCAGCTCGCCGGTGAGGGTGTGCTGCCACTCCAGGGCGACATGGCCGCAGTCGTCGGCGAGCAGGAACTTGCGCAGCACGCCGGAGCTGGCGCCGCCGAGGGTGTTGCGGTGGCCCGGGAGCATCACCGAGAAGATCAGCTTGAGCAGGACGGACTTGCCGCCGCCGTTCTCCAGGAAGAGCACGCCGGCGGGGGCGGGGCGGCGCGGCGGGCCGACCGGCTCCTCCTCGAAGAACTCCGCCTGGGTGGGCGCGGGGTGGGGCACCGGCGCACCGACCCCGCGCAGGTCGAGGACGGTGTCGGCGTAGCGGGCACCGGCCGGGCCGATGGAGTAGAGGCGGACCCGGGACAGCTCGTACATTGCGGCGGACTCTCGTGCTGGGAGTGGTCGGTTACGCGGGGCGGTTACGCGTGGCGGTTACGCGGGGCGGTTACGCGTGGAAGGGCAGGCCGGCGTCGGCGGCGATCTCCAGGTCGTCGCCCTCGGGCGGCGGCAGGAGGGTCGCGGAGCCGTCGCTGACGGGCACGATGCCGAGCTCCACGAGTTCGGCGAGGGCGGCGCTGCCGGCCATGTCGCGGACCTGGAGCTGGTAGCGGGCGGTGGTGCGGTAGGAGCCGCCGGACTCGTCCCCGGTGCGCTGGAGGAAGCCGGAGTCGGTGAGGAAGGCGACGGCCTTGCCGACGATGCCGGTGGTGGAGCCGGCGAGGCGGCGGGCGTCCTTGGTGGCGCCGGTGGCGCTGCGCCGGGCGTAGATCCGCCAGGCGGCCTCCAGGCCGGGGGCGTCGGTGGCCGGGTCGGTGTTCTCGCCGTCCTGCTCGGCGCGCTCTTCGAGGCGGCGGCAGGCCTGGCGGACGAAGGCGTCGACGCCGTTGACGGTGAGCCGGCCGATGTAGCCGTCGTCGGCGAGGTCCTCGGGGCGCGGGAAGGCCATGGCGGCGACTGCGAGATGGGCCAGGCCGTGCAGGAAGCGGTCGCCGGAGTCGGTGGAGGCCCGGCGGGCGTAGTCGCCCATGCGGACGGCGAAGACGGAGTCCTCGCCGGCGGTCACGGCCATGCCGGCGCGCGGCGAGACCTCCAGGACGACCAGGCCGAGGCCGGTGGCGACGGCGTCGGCGAGCCGGGCGAAGCCGGTGTCCTCGCGGTAGCGCCGGAGCAGCTCCGCGTACTCGTGGTCGCGGGCGGGCAGCAGCTTGGGCTGGAGCCCGAAGGACACGAGGCGCGCGGCGTCGGCCGCGTCGGCGGGGGTCAGCGCGGCGGGCGCGGCCGGCGTCCGGGGGGCCTCCGGCTCGCTCCACGCGTCGGCGTGCTCGACGTGGTGTTCGCTCACGGCTGGGGCTCCTCGGTGCGGCGGTGCGGTGTCGCGGGGTCGGTCGGGGTGACGGCTTCGGACTCGGACGGGGCGAGGACTTCGGGCTCCGTACGGGCCTCGGGCCGGGCCTGGGCGGGGATGGCGGGCTCCGTACGGACCTCGGGTCCGGCCTGGGCGAGGACCTCGGACTCCGTACGGGCCTCTGGCCCGGCCTGGGCCGGGACCTCGGGCTCCGTACGGGCCTCGGGCTCGGACGGGGCGGAGGCCTCGGGTTCGGTACGGGCCCCGGGTCCGGCCTGGGCGGAGGCCTCGGACTCCGTACGGGCCTCGGGCCGGGCCTGGGCGGGGACCTCGGGCTCCGTACGGGCTTCGGGCTCGGACGGGGCAGAGGCCTCGGGCTCCGTACGGGCCCCAGGCCGGGGGACGGGCAGCGGGAGGCGTACGGGGGTGACGGCGACGGCCGGCACGGTGGCGGCCGGACCGGCCGCGGGGCGCCCGTTCCGCGTCAGGGGTACGGGCCGGACGTGGATCCGGGTCACGGGCGGGGCCGGGACACCGACGTCGACGGCCCGGACGCGCAAGCCGTTCCCGGCCACGGGCTCCGCCGCCGCGTCGGCCTCGGCGGCCTCGGCGGCCCGCGGCCCGTCCCCGTGCGGCGTCTCCACCGGCGCGGCGGCGCTCGGGCGCGCGACGACCACCCGGGCCACGCGCGGCCCGGGGGTGCGGACGGGCTCGGCGGAGGTGTCGTCCTCCGGTACCGACGGCGTCACGAGGCCTCCGTGCGGTCGGCGGCCATGCCCAGGGCGTCGAGGAGGGCGGTACCGACGATGAGGTCGGCGCCGCCGAACTCGGGGTCGTCGAGCGGGGTGCCGTCGTCGACGGCGAAGAGCAGCCGCTCCTCGCCCTGGCGGTAGGCGGTGCCGACCGGGGGGCTGGCGGCGTGGACGGCGAGCAGCGCGACCAGGTAGGCCAGGTCGGGGTCGCCGCCGCGGCGGGCCTCGGCGAGCAGCCCGGAAAGGCGGCGCGGGGCGTCGTGCTCCAGGTCGAGCAGTTGCATCGCGGCGGCCAGCTGCTCGTCGCTGAACCGGCTGTCGTCGGGCGTGGCGATCAGGTCCGGCTCGGGCATCTCGGCGCCCAGGTGCTGGCGCTCCACGGGCGGGGTGAGCAGCAGGTCGACCAGGTCGCCGACGCGGACGGCGGCGGGGGTGCGCAGTCCGGTGCCGCGCGCGAAGAAGGCGTCCGTGACCCGGCCCGCCTGCTCGACGGGGAGCGGGAGGATCGGGGCCACCAGCTGCCCGTAGAGATCGAGTCCGGTGTACGAGGTGGGCGCGGCGAAGGCCTGGCGGTCCTGTTCGGCGCGGAACAGGGGGCCGGCCTCCAGGAGGCGGGACTGGAGCTGGGTGTGGCGCCGGATGCAGTCCTTGACGATGTCGACGAGCTCGGCGGCGCGGCGCTTGTGCTCGGCAGTCCTGGCGTCGGTGGCTGCCTCGGCCTCGTCGCGGGCCTTGCGGATGTTGGTGAGGATCGCGTTCTCGTGGCGGTAGCGGTCGGCGACGTGGTCGAGCGCCTCGGCGATCATGTCGGGCACGGCGTTGAGCCAGTCGACCGCGCGCACGTTGCGTCGGGTGGCCTCCAGGGTCTTCCGGAGGGTCTCCGCGTACTGCACGGTGCGGTAGCGGGCCTGCTCGGCGGCGAGCTGCGCGTCGGCGAGGCGGCCCCGGCTGATCAGGACCTCCAGCTTGACCTCGGCGGCGATCTGGGCGCTGGTGACGTCGGTGTCGAGCGCGCCGACGAGCACGTTGACCGCCTCGTCGGTGGTCCGCAGATAGACCCCGCCCCCGTAGCCGGGGACCTCTTCGATGAGCTTGAAGTCATAGTCGCGACGCGTGTAGACGCCGTCGGCGCCGAACGTGCCGTAGACCGCGCGGAAGCCGCGGTCGACGCTGCCGACGTTGATCAGGTTCTCCAGGACCCAGCGGGCCACCCGCTCGTGCTCGGCGGCGGGCCGCTGAGGGGCCTGGGCGGCGACGCGGGGCAGCAGACGGGCGATTATCTGCTCGTGGTCGGCGCCGGTGTCGAAGTCCATGTTGAGCGTGACCAGGTCGATCGCGGCGAGGGCGACCTCGGCCATCGCGTAGACCGAGTACTCGCCGGCCAGGTTGACCTTGCGCGCGTCGAGATCGTGCAGCGGAGCGGTGCACGCGAGCGCGCGAAGCCGCCGCGCGAGCCCTTCGTCGGCGGCCGGACCCTGCGCGGGCCGCGGCCCCGCGCTGAGCTGGGGCGGAACGAGGTCCGTCGAGGCAGGCGAAGTCACGGTGCACAGAGTAGGTCCTCGCACTGACAACGGTCGAAACGGCGCTTATACGACCGGGGGTGCGCGCCCCTCGGCGGGGGCCGCGCGCCGGGCGGACGGGGCGGGCGCGGGTACCGGCTCGGCCCTGCGAGCCGGGCGCCCTCGCCCGGTCCGCCGGCTCCGCCAGCGCCGCCCGCCCGGCCTGTGACGCCCGTCACGTCTCCGGCGCGTCACCCGTCACAGGGGCGGCGGGCCGTATCCGCCGCCGCCCGGGGTGCGGACGACGAGGACGTCGCCGGGGCCGACCTCCGTGGTGTCGACGCCGGCCAGGCGGTCGACCGTGCCGTCGGCGCGCTCGACCGTGTTGGCGCCGAGCGCGCCGGGTGCGCCGCCGGCCATGCCGTACGGCGGGATCCTGCGGTGGCCGGTGAGCAGGGCGACCGTCATGGGTTCGAGGAAGCGGATGCGGCGCTCGACGCCCGCGCCACCGTGCCAGCGGCCGGGGCCGCGGCTGTCCTCGCGGACGGTGAAGGCGTCGATCCGGACCGGGTGGCGCCACTCCAGGATCTCGGGGTCGGTGAGCCGGGAGTTCGTCATATGGGTCTGTACGGCGTCGGCGCCGTCGAAGCCGTCGCCCGCGCCGGAGCCGCTGGCGATCGTCTCGTAGTACTGCACGCGGTCGTTGCCGAAGGTGAGGTTGTTCATCGTCCCGGAGCCCTCCGCCTGGACGCCGAGCGCCGCGTACAGGGCGCCGGTGACGGCCTGCGAGGTCTCGACGTTGCCGGCGACGGTGGCCGCCGGGTGGGCGGGGGCGAGCATGGAGCCGGGCGGGACGCGTACGTCGAGGGGTTCCAGGCAGCCGCTGTTGAGCGGGATGTCGTCGGCGACGAGGGTGCGGAAGACGTAGAGGACGGCCGCCATCACCACGGAGGTGGGCGCGTTGGCGTTGCCCGGCAGCTGGGCCGTGGTGCCGGTGAAGTCGAGCACGGCGGAGCGCCGCGCGCGGTCCACGGTGACGGTCACCCGGATCTCCGCGCCGCCGTCGGTCTCGTAGCGGCAGGAACCGTCCTTCAGGCGGGCGACGATGCGGCGGACGGACTCCTCGGCGTTGGCGCGCACGTGCCGCATGTACGCGTGCACGACGTCGAGGCCGAACTGGTCGACGGTCTTGCCCAGTTCCTCGATGCCCTTCTCGTTGGCGGCGATCTGGGCGCGCAGGTCGGCGAGGTTGGTGTCGGGGTCGCGCGAGGGGTACGGGGCGCCGGTGAGCAGAGCCCTGGTCTCCGCCTCGCGCAGCCGCCCGTCGCGGACGAGCAGCCAGTTGTCGAAGAGGACGCCCTCCTCGTCGACGGTGCGGCTGAAGGCGGGCATGGAGCCGGGGGTGATGCCGCCGATCTCGGCGTGGTGGCCGCGGGAGGCGACCAGGAAGCGCAGTTCGGTGCCGCCGGGGTCGAAGACGGGGGTGACGACGGTGATGTCGGGCAGGTGGGTGCCGCCGTGGTACGGGTCGTTGACCGCGTAGACGTCCCCGGGCCGCAGGTCGCCCTTGTCGCGGCGCAGCACCTCCTTGATGGACTCCCCCATGGAGCCGAGGTGGACGGGGATGTGGGGCGCGTTGGCGATGAGGTTGCCCTCGGGGTCGAAGAGGGCGCAGGAGAAGTCGAGCCGCTCCTTGATGTTGACGGAGTGGGCGGTGTTCTCCAGGCGCACGCCCATCTGCTCGGCGATGGCCATGAAGAGGTTGTTGAACACCTCCAGGAGGACCGGGTCGACGTCGGTTCCGGCGGCGGTGCGGGCGGGGCGCGGGGTGACGCGGCGCAGCAGCAGATGGCCGGTGTCGGTGGCCGTGGCCCGCCAGCCGGGGTCGACGACGGTGGTGGCGTCGGCCTCGGCGAGGATCGCGGGGCCGGTGACGGCGTCACCGGGGCGCAGGTCCTCGCGGCGGTGCAGCGGGGTGGGGACGGGCTTGCCGCCGCTGTACGTGGTGACAGTTGCGCGCGGCGCGAGGGCGTCGCCGTCACGCGTGCCGTGGGGCACGTCGACGGGGCCGTGCGGTCCTGCGGTGCCGACCGCCTCGACCGAGACGGCCTCGGCGACGATCGGCTGGTCCATGGTGAAGCCGTAGCGCGCCCGATGGACGGCTGTGAACTCGGTTTTCATCCGTTCCGCTGTGTCGAGCGGTACCGGCAGGCTCGCGTCGGTGCCGGCGTAACGCAGCAGCACGCGCGCGTGGGTGCTGATCGCCTCCTCGGGCAGTCCGTCGGCGCGCAGCTCCTGCCGGGTGCGGTCGGCGAGTTCCGCGCACAGGCGGGTGACACGCTCGGGCGTGCCGGGCACGTCGAGTTCGGCCTCGACGGACTGCTCGCGCATCGCGGTGGCGTCGGCGAGCCCGATCCCGTACGCGGAGAGGACTCCGGCGAGCGGCGGTACGAGGACGGTGTCGACGCCGAGCGCGTCGGCGACGGCGCAGGCGTGCTGCCCGCCGGCGCCGCCGAAGGAGGTGAGGGCGTAACGGGTGACGTCGTGGCCGCGCTGCACGGAGATCTTCTTGACGGCGTTGGCCATGTTGAGGACGGCGATCTCCAGGAAGCCGGCCGCGACCTCCTCGGGCGTACGGCCCCCGCCGATCTCGGCGGCGAGGGCGGTGAAGCGTTCCCGCACCACGTCGGCGTCGAGCGGCTGGTCGCCGTGCTCGCCGAACACCGCCGGGAAGTGGGCGGGCTGGATCCGGCCCAGCATCACATTGGCGTCGGTGACGGTGAGCGGGCCGCCACGGCGGTAGCAGGCGGGGCCGGGCACGGCGCCGGCCGAGTCGGGGCCGACGCGGTAGCGCTGCCCGTCGTAGTGGAGGACGGAGCCGCCGCCCGCGGCGACGGTGTGGATGCTCATCATCGGCGCGCGCATCCGCACCCCGGCGACCTGGGTGCCGAGTTCGCGCTCGAACTCGCCCGCGTAGTGCGACACGTCGGTGGACGTGCCGCCCATGTCGAAGCCGATGACCCGGTCGTGCCCGGCCTGCCGGGAGGTACGGGCCATCCCGACCACCCCGCCGGCCGGGCCGGAGAGCACCGCGTCCTTCCCGCGGAAGTGCTCGGCCTCCCGCAGCCCGCCGTTGGACTGCATGAACATCAGCCGGATCCCGGCGAGTTCGCGGGCGACCTCGTCGACGTAACGGCGCAGGATCGGCGACAGATAGGCGTCGACGACGGTGGTGTCCCCGCGCGGCACCAGTTTGATCAGCGGGCTGACCTCGTGCGAACAGCTGACCTGCGGGAACCCGGCGGCGCGGGCGAGCTCCGCGACCCGCGCCTCGTGGTCGGGCCGCCGGTAGCCGTGCATCAGGACCACGGCGGCCGAACGCAGCCCGTCGCGGTACGCGGCGGCCAGGGCCTCGGCGACGGCGTCCTCGTCGAGCGGGGTGACGACGCGGCCCTGGGCGTCGACGCGTTCGGGAACCTCGACGACCCGCTCGTACACCGCCTCCGGCAGCAGGATCCGGCGGTCGAAGATGCGCGGCCGGTTCTGGTACGCGATGCGCAGGGCGTCCCGGAACCCGGCGGTGATCAGGAGGAGGGTGGGCTCGCCGCGCCGCTCCAGGAGGGCGTTGGTGGCGACGGTGGTGCCCATCTTGACCACGGCGATCCGCTCGGCGGGTACGGGTTCGTCGGCCCCGAGCCCGAGCAGCAGCCGGATGCCGGCGACGGCGGCGTCGTGGCGGCGCGCCGGGTCGTGCGACAGCAGTTTCCGCGTGACGAGCCGCCCGTCGGGGCGCCGCCCGACGACGTCGGTGAAGGTGCCGCCACGGTCGATCCAGAACTCCCAGCGTCCGGTCATGCCCTCATTGTGGGGGCGGGGCTTGCGGATCGGGGCGGGAAGGGGCGCGGGGCGTCGTCGGCCCGCCAGGGCCGAGGGGATCGAGGCGCCCGGCGGCCTGCGAGGGCCGCCAGGGCCGCGGTGGTCGAGGCGTCCCCCGACCCGGCGGGGCGCCGCGGGGAACGCCGCGCGGCGCCGGAGCGCCCCGGCGGGCGCGGCCGTCGAGACGCTCCGCCGTGGGGGCTCCCCCCGGACCCCGGGCCCTCGTGCCTGGGCCGTGTCCGGTGGATCAGGGACGGACAGGCCGCGGCGTCTGGTCCATGGGGTCTCCCCAGCCCGCCAGGGCCGAGGGGAAGCATCGCAAGGCGGCGGAGCGTCTCGATAGCGGAGCTATCGGGGCGCTTCGGGGTGGGGTCTCCCCAGGCCCGCCAGGGCCGAGGGGAAGCGGCGAGGTGCCGTGCCAGGCGCCGCGGACCCGGCCCTGATCCGCCGGACACGCCCTAGGGCCTGGTCATCGCCCGCAAGGCACGCCCCAGGTCCTTCTCGGCGCGGGCGTCGAGAACCGCGCCGGTGCCGGCGGCGGAGTGGCGCAGCTCGGCGGCGGCGAGGGCGAGCAGCTGGGGCAGCAGGTCGCCGCACCGGCGCACCACCCATGCGGTGCCCGCGGTGGCCAGCCAGAGCACGGCGTCCGTACGGGTCGGCGGGGGCTGCTCCGGCTCGGGCGACGGCGGCGCACCGTGAGCGAGCCCGCGGTCCCGCAGCAGCCGGTGGAACGCCCCGGCGACGGCGCGGTGCCCGCGCTCCCCCGGGTGCAGCCGGTCGGCGCTCCACAGCGCCCGGTCCTCGGTCCAGACCGGCGCGTCCAGGTGCAGGTGCACGGCGTCGTACCGCTCGGAGAGCGCGTGCACGACGGCGTTGACCGCCCGCTGCCGCCGCGCCAGCGGCCGGGCGAGCGGCGGGGGCAGTCCGAGCATCCGCCCCGGATCGGGCAGACACGCCGTCAGCAGTACGGCCCCGGCGCCCGCCAGCTCCGCGCACACCCGGTCGAGGCGGCGGGCGAGCAGCCCGATGTCGAAGGTGCGCCGCAAGGTGTCGTTGACCCCGACGACCACGGACGCGAGCTCCGGCCGCAGCGCAAGCGCCGCCGCCAGCTGCGTCTCGGCCACGTCGTGGCTCTGCGCCCCGCTCACCGCGAGGTTGGTGAACCCGACCGCCTCGCCGCCGTTCCGCAGCCCCTCGGCGAGCAACGCCCCCCAGCCACGCCACCGCGCCGCGACCCGGTCGCCCACGCCCTCGCTGAAGGAGTCCCCGAGCACGACGAATCGGCTGACGGCCCGCACCGTGCCCGCACCGGACGCCGACAGGCCGCCGGGCGACGTCTCGTTCGGGTGCGTCGTCATCGCGCGCTCTCCCGTTCCGCTCGCGGGGCGTCCGTCGGCGCGGCGTCGTGGGCCGCCAGGAAGGCGGCGGTGGCGCGGGGCCAGGAGAACAGTTCCGCGCGGGTGCGGGCCGCGGTGCGGCGCTCGGCCTCCGGGCGGGACAGGACCGTGCGGAGGGCCTGGGCGAAGGAGGTGGGGTCGTCGGCGGCGGAGGTGCCGGCGTCGGCGACGACCTCCGGGAGGGCGGAGGAGGCGCTGCAGACGACGGGGGTGCCGCAGGCGAGGGCTTCGAGGGCGGCGAGGCCGAACGTTTCGGCGGGGCCCGGGGCCAGACAGACGTCGGCGGCGGCCTGGAGGTCGGCCAGGGTGTCGCGGTCGGCGACGTGGCCGAGGAAGCGCACCGGGAGGCGCAGTTCCTCCGCACGGCGCTCCATGGCGGGCCGCGACGGCCCGTCCCCCGCCACCACCAGCGCCGCCCGCACGCCGTGCGCGCGCAGTTCGGCGAGGGCGTCGAGGGCGAGCAGCGGGCGCTTCTCGACCGAGAGACGGGAGCACATCACCAGGAGGACCCGCTCCCCCGCCGCGTGGCGGGCGCGGGTCGCCGCGGACCGGCGCCCGGGCCGGCAGTGGTCGAGGTCGACCCCGAGCGGGGCGCGGACGACATTGCGGGCCCCGATCCGTACGAACTCGCGCTCCGCCCACTCCGTGGTGCAGACGACCCTCGAATAGGCCCACGCGGTACGGCGGTTGAGCCGGTCCGCGGCCCGTTCCGCGAACGCGCCCGGCACGCCCCAGGTGCGCAGCACTCCGTCGGCGGTCTCGTGGGAGACCATCACGGACGGCACCCGGGCGCGGCGCGCCCACTCGCCGGTCCAGCGCAGGGTGGTGCGGTCGGAGACCTCCAGGCGGTCGGGGGCGAGCTCCTCCAGGAGCCGGCGCACCCGGCGCCGGTCGGTGAGGACGCGGTAGCCGCCGGTGCCGGGGAGTTCGGGTCCGGGCAGGGTGATCACCCGGCCCTGGGCGGTGTCGATGTCGCTCGCGGTGTCGCCGGGCACGACCAGGACGGGCTCGTGGCCGGCCGCCCGGTAGCCGCGGCCGAGCCGGTCGAGGGCGGTGCGCAGGCCGCCGGAGGTGGGGGTGACGAAGTTGGCGAGCCGGACGATCCGCAACCCTCCGCCGGCGCCCCGGCCCGCGGCGGAGCCGCCGTCGGCGCCCACCCCCACGCCCGCGCCGGGCATCGTGGTCTCCCGGCCGTCGCCCGGCCCACGCGGCCCGTGGGCGTCCCTGACCCCGGACACGCCCGGGGTCATGCCCCCGCCCGCGTCCACGCCGGCACCCGTGCCCGGCACCCGGGCCTCCCGCACGTGGCCCGTCACGCCGCCACCGCCGTCCGCTCGCGCAGCACCTCCCGGTAATGGCCGATCAGTTCGTCGCCGATCGCCTCCCAGGTGCGCAGCTCGACGGCGGCCCGGCCGGCTCTGCCGTACGCGGCGCGGAGCGCGGGCGCCTCGGTCAGCGAGGCGACGGCGGCGCGCAGCGCGTCGGGCTCGCAGGGCGGGACGAGGAGCCCGGTCGCGCCGTGGTCGACCAGGTCGAGGGGGCCGCCGGCCGCGGGGGCGACCACGGGCACGCCGCTCGCCATGGCCTCCTGGACGGTCTGGCAGAAGGTCTCGTACGGGCCGGTGTGGGCGAACACGTCGAGCGAGGCGTAGATCCGCGCCAGGTCGGCCCCGGTGCGCCGGCCGAGGAAGAGGGCGCCGGGCAGGGCGGCCCTCAGGCCTGGTTCGCTGGGGCCGTCGCCGACCACCACGACCCGGACGCCGGGCAGGCCGCACACCCCGGCGAGCAGGTCGACGCGCTTCTCGGGGGCGAGCCTGCCCACGTAGCCGACGATCGTCGCGCCGTCGGGGGCGAGTTCGCGGCGCAGGTCCTCGTCGCGCAGTCCGGGCCGGAAGCGTTCGGTGTCGACGCCGCGGCGCCAGAGCCGTATCCGGCCGATGCCGTGCGCCTCCAGGTCCCGCACGGCGGCGGTGGAGGGGGCGAGGGTGCGGTCGGCGGCGCCGTGCACGGCGCGCAGCCGGCGCCAGGCGGCGGACTCGCCGGCGCCCATGTAGGTGCGGGCGTAGCCGGCCAGGTCGGTCTGGTAGACGGCGACGGCGGGCAGGCCGAGCCGGGTGGCGGCGGTCATGCCGCGCACGCCGAGGACGAAGGGGCTGGCCAGGTGGACGAGGTCGGCCCGGTGCGCGGCGATGGCGGCGGCCACGCGGCGGCTGGGCAGGGCGACCCGTACCTGGGGGTAGCCGGGCAGCGGCAGGGAGGGGACGCGGACGACGGGGCAGGGCGCGTCGGCGTCCGTTCCCGGGGCGGCCGCGGGGACCGCGGGGGCGACGACGAGGGGGGCGTGGCCGCGGCGGACGAGGTGGCGGGCGGTCTGCAGGGCCGTGTGGGCACACCGTTGACATCGGGCGGGAAGGACTCGGTGACGATGACGACACGCATACCCGTGTTGTCGTCGGACCCGGCGTGTCCCCGTCAAAGTGGATCTGGACGTCCGGAAAACGTCCCATGAGCGTTTCCCCCGCTGGGCCGCCCGACCGGCCCGCGGCCTCGCGCCGTCCCTGCGCCCGGCGCGCACTCCGGCGCGCGCGGTGCCGCCGGCCAGGCACCCACCGGCCCGAGACCACCGCCGGCCCGCCGGCGCGCGGCGCGCCGTCGCGTACCGCCGGGACCAGGCACCCGCCCAAGGCGACCGGCGGCCCGGCCGCCCAGCGCCCGCGCTGTCCCCGCACCCGAGGCGCGCACGCCGCACGTACCTCCGGCCAGGCGCCTACCCACCCAGGCCCACCTGCGGCCCGGCGGCCCGGACCTGTGTCCCCCAAGCCCCGCACCCCGGCCCCGCCGGCAGTGCCCCGGCACGCGCGCGGGGGTGGCCGGCACCGGCCACCCCCGTCGTACCGCGGAAGCGCGGAAGCGCGGCCGCCTCAGACCGGAAGGTCGAGGTCCGGCCCTATCCGGTTGCGCACCGCCGTCTGGACCTCCGCCTCCTCGGCGGGGTCGGCGGCGAGCCGGCGCAGCCGTTCGGCCACGCGCGCGTCGCCCGTCTCGGCGTGCTGTGCGGCGACCTCGCGGGTGGTCTCCTCGCAGTCCCACAGACACTCGACGGCGAATCCGGTCGCGAAGCCGGC
This sequence comes from Streptomyces sp. NPDC048623, assembly GCF_040650755.1. NCBI lineage: Bacteria > Bacillati > Actinomycetota > Actinomycetes > Kitasatosporales > Streptomycetaceae > Streptomyces > Streptomyces sp. NPDC048623. The sequence goes on along the minus strand of NZ_JBEZHV010000038.1, from coordinate 9,676 downwards.
GTCGGTGGCGGCGAGGGCCTGCGCGGTGCGGCCACGGAGCTGGGAGGACGCGGTCTCGCGGTAGATGTGGCGCAGCACGGGCGCGGCGCAGGCGATGCCGAGGCGGCCGGTGCCGTCGACGAGGGGATAGAGGGCGGGCGCGTCGGGGCCCTGGGAGCGCACGGTCTCGCGGAGGGCGCCGAGGACGAGGGGGGAGTCCTCGGAGCCGCCGCGGCAGGCGAGCGTCCCGGCGGCGGCCGCGCCGAGCTCGTCGGGGCGGTGGATCCAGCCGCGGGCGCGATCGACGGCGGCTTCGCCGCACATCCGGCCGTACGCGGCGACGGCGGCGTCGGCGACGGTGCGGGAGCCGTCGGCGACGGCGTGCTCGACCAGGTCGAGGACGGCGGGGTCCCCGGCCTCGGCGAGGTAGTGCAGGGCGGCGCAGCGGGCGCCGTCCGGGCCGCTGCGGGCGGCCAGGAGGATCGTGACCCGGTCCTCGGGTCCGGCGACGGCGACCAGGCAGCGGGCGGCGGGCCCGTGCAGTTCGGCCCCGCGCTCGAAGCCCTCCTGGGCCCAGTCGAGGACGGCCTGGACGCTCCAGCCGGGCCGGGGTCCGGTCGGGCGCAGCTGGCGCTGCCAGCGGTCGAAGGAGCCCTGCTCGCGGGCGGCCGTGAGCCGCGCGCCGACCTCGGGCCGCGGGTCCTCGGCCCACAGGCGCCAGGGCCGGGGCTCGTAGGCGTCGCGGACGGTGGCGGCCAGCTCGGCCTCGCCCTCGGGGGTGCGCGGGAAGCGGGCGAGCACGGGTTCGGCGAGGGCGCGCAGGCCCGCGTCGTCGTCGCGCAGCGCGAGTTCGTCCAGGGCCCAGGCCCAGTTGGCGCCGCCCGCCGCGTACCGCCGGAGCAGTGCGAGGGCGTCCCGGCGTCCGTACGACGCGAGGTGGCCGAGGACGGCGAGCGCGAGCCCGGTCCGGGACTCCTCGGTGTCGAGGTGGTCCTCGGCGCCGAAGAGGTGCGCCTCGATCTCCTCCAGGCCTCCGGCGAGGTCGAGGTAGAGCCGGGCGTAGTAGAGGGAGCGGTTCTCGACCCGCCAGTCGTGGCGGGGGTCGTCGAGCACGCAGTGGTTGAGGGCCGCGAGGGCCTCGGCACGTGGCGCGGCGAGCGCGTGGAGGGTGCCGTCGCCGCGGCCCCTCTGCAGCAGACCGAGCAGGGTGCCGCTCGGCGCTATGACTGGATCGAACATGGAAGACGCCTCACATCAAGCTGTCGACACGACCGGGGGGAATCCCGGGATGAACCGGGGCAGGCTGTTCGCCTAGGCCGTGCGGCAACATGTCGGGCCGCCCGTCGTCCTGCGCTTGCCAGTGACCATCTTCCTCTGCCTCTCGTCGGTGGCCCCCTGCGGGCCCGACGTCATGATGACCCACCCATTTCGCCACCGCGACCACATTTACGGCGCCGTCTCACCTGGGGTTCAGCCCTCGTTCACCTGGGTCGCGAACAGCTCCAGGAGTTCCGTCTTCCCAAACATCCGCGCAGTATCCACCGCGGACGGAATTCCTGCCTCCGGATTCGCGCCGCCGGCCAGCAGGGCGCGGATCACGGCGTCCTCGCCCTTGAAGACGGCACCGGCGAGCGGGGTCTGGCCGCGGTCGTTGGCGCGGTCGGCGTCGGCACCGCGGTCGAGCAGGGCGGTGACGGCGTCGGCGTGCCCGTGGTAGGCGGCGAGCATGACGAGCGAGTCGCCGTTCTCGTTGCTCAGGTCCGCCGGGACGCCCGCGTCGACGTACGCGGCGAGGGCCGCCGCGTCACCGGTCCTGGCCAGGCCGAAGACCTTGCCGGCCAGTTCGACGACCTCGGCGTCCGGGGTCTCCTGGTCCGGGGTCTCCCGCTCACTCATCCTGCTGCCCGCCTCTCCTTGCCCGACCTGCTCCAGTTGCGCGTCACTCGCACGGCGACGGCGGCCGTACGAGTGAATCGACAGGGTACTGCCCGGCGCACGACATGAGGGGCCCCGTCCGCGGCAAGGATGATCGCGGTCCGTGCCGGACCGGCGCACTACCGCAGCCGGCACGTTTCGCCACCCGGAGAAGCACCCGGCGTCCGCCGGTCAAGTGAAAACGCCACAGATTCACCCATATGCACCTTTAGTCACATAGATACTTGCTGTGAACCTGGAAGGACTCAAGGTGACTGTCCCCTCAACCAGGAGAACACCTCATGATCCTGTCCTTCTCAGTGGTCGTCCTTCTCGGCATCGTCTGCTTCTTGTTCTTCAAGAAGGACGGACTCAAGGTCTCGCACGCGCTCGTCTCGGCGCTCTTCGGCTTCTACCTGGCGGGCACCGCCATCGCCCCGAGCATCACCGCCGGCGGCCAGAGCCTCGCCAGCCTCTTGGGCGGGATCAAGTTCTGACCGTCCTCCACCCCTTCCACCCCTTCAGGAGTACGACGTGGCCCGGCGCCCTCTCCCCCGCATCCTGAGCAGCGGCAGCGTGCAGCTCGCGCGCAGCCGCGAGATCGCGCGAACGGCCGCCGACAGCGCCACCGACGTGCTCCATCCGCTGATCACCGTCTCGCGTGGTCTGCGGAAGCTGGCCGCGACCGCGCGCGCCAAGTGGGCCGCGACCCCCAAGGAGCGGCGCGGTCCCACGCTGTTCCTGGTCGCGGCCTGCATCCTGGTCGTCGCCCTCGTGCCGTACGGCCCGCTCCTCGCCCTCGTGGTGCTGATGGGCGCGGCCGCCTGGCTGGGACGTGAGCGCCCGGTCGTCAAGACCGGGCCCGACGACGCGGAGATCGCCCGGCTCAAGGGCCTCTACGAGGCACTGGTGCCGTATCTCTCGCTGCCGGAGGACCCCGAGCCGCTCTTCGCCCACGGCGGCGACTGGGCCGCCGTCTTCGGGGACTACGCCTTCGACGAGGACGGGCGTCTCACGCGCCTGCGGATCTCCTACCCCCCGTACTTCACCGACGGCGAGCCGGCCGCCCGGGCCCGGATCGAGCAGCTGCTGCACGCCAAGTCGGGCCGGGGCCGCGAGTACCTCTTCGACTGGGACGAGGAGGGCAACCGGCTCACCCTGCGGGTACTGCCCGCGCTGCCCACCACCATCGCCGCCCAGCGCTTCGTGACCGTGCCGGGCGAGACGGTGCTCGGCTTCACCGACGCCGACGCGGTGCAGCGCACCGTGCCGGTCCGCGCCTCCGACGGGACCGAGGACGCCCCGGCCGTCGTCTGGCGCACCGGCCCCCGCTCCACCGAGCCGCATCTGCTCGCCGTCGGGCAGCCGGGCGGCGGCACCAGCTCCCTGCTGCGCTCGATCGCCCTCCAGGCGCTGCCGCACGGCGACGTCCTGGTGATCGAGGGCAGCGGCACCGGCGAGTACGCGTGCCTGGTCGGCCGGGACGGCGTGCTCGCCGTCGAGTGCGGCCTGGCGGGTGCGCTGGCCAGCCTGGAGTGGGCCGCGCACGAGACGGAGCGGCGGCTGATCGCCGCGAACCGGGCGCGGCAGGCCGGTCAGCCGACCCCCGAGGACACCCGCCGGCCGCTGTGGATCCTGCTCGACCGGCCCAGCGTCCTCGGCCACCTCGCCGCCGCGGGCGGCCGCCCCGACCCGCAGGACCTGCTCCAGGTGCCGCTGCGGCACGGCCGGGCCGCGTCGGTGACGGTCGTGGTCGCGGAGCAGTTCGACAGCCTGGACTCGCTGAGCGAGACGGTACGGACGCACACCCGCGCCCGGATCGTGCTCGGGCCCGCCGCGCCGGACCGGATCGCCGCCGTGCTCGGCGCCCCGCCGCACACCACCCCGGTGCCGGACGTGCCGCCCGGCCGCGGGTACGCGCGCCTCGGCGCCGGCCCGGTGCTGCGCCTCCAGGTGCCGGCCACGCCCGACCCGTACGACGACGCGACCAGCGAGGCCCACCGCCGGGCGGTCCTGGAGCTGCTGCCGGAGCGCCGCACGGCGTCCGTCGCCGCGGTCGGTACGGCCTCGGGCTCGGTCCCGGGCTCGGCCTCGGCCTCGGCTCCCGGCCCGGTGGCTCCGGAGCCGGAGCCGGAGCGGGAGCGGGAGCCGGAGCTCGCTGCGGACCCGGCCCGCGAGCTCGGCCAGGACCTGGACACCGACACGGCCCCCACGTTCCGCAAGGAGCCGGGCCCGGCCACGCTCCCCTCCCCCGTCCCGGCCGAGGGCTGAACGAGAGCCGTACGTACGCCGAAGAGGGCGGCCGCACCCCGTCTCGGGTGCGGCCGCCCTCGCGTGTCCGCACGTCCTACGCCACGAACGACCTCGGCGGCTCCGCGCCGGCCCCCGCGCCGGACTCCACCAGGCGCGCGGCGGCGGCGAGCCGGACGGCAGCCTCCTCGGCGACCGGGCCGCCGACGGTGAACGGCAGCCGGACATAGCCCTCGAAGGCCCCGTCCACGCCGAAGCGCGGGCCCGACGGCACCCGGACGCCGACGCGTTCGCCGGCCTCCGCGAGGCGCGAGCCGGACAGGCCGCCGGTGCGCACCCACAGGGTGAGCCCGCCGCGCGGCACCTCGAACTCCCAGTCGGGCAGCTCCTTGCGGACCGCGGCGACCAGGGCGTCGCGGTTCTCGCGGGCCTGGGCGCGGCGCAGCGTGACGGCCTCCTCCCAGCCGCCGGTGCGCATCAGCCAGTTGACGCCGAGCTGCTCCAGGACGGGGGTCCCCAGGTCGGCGTAGGCGCGGGCGGCGACCAGGGCGCGGATGACGTCGGGCGCGGCGCGCACCCAGCCGATCCGCATGCCCGCCCAGAAGGCCTTGCTGGCGGATCCGACGGTGAGGACGGTGGCGCCGGCCGGGTCGAAGGCGCAGACCCGCCGGGGCATGTCCACGTCGTCGTCGAGGAAGAGCTCGGTCATCGTCTCGTCGACGACGAGCACCGTGCCGGCCGAGCGGGCCGCCTCGACGAGCTGCCGGCGCTGGTCCTCGTCGGCGAGGGCGCCGGTGGGGTTGTGGAAGTCGGCGACGACGTACGCGAGGCGGGGCGCGGCGTCGCGCAGCACCTGGCGCCAGCGGGGCAGGTCCCAGCCGCCCAGGCCCTCGGCCATGGCGACCGGGACGAGCCGGGCGCCGGCCTCGCGCATCAGCTGGAGGATGTTGGCGTACGAGGGGGACTCGACGGCGATCCGCTCGCCACGCCCGGCGAAGAGATGGCAGATGGCGTCGATGGCGCCCATCGCGCCGGTGGTGACCATGATCTGCTCGGGCATGGTGGGGATGCCGCGCTCGGTGTAGCGGTCGGCGAGCATCCGCCGCAGCGCGGGCAGTCCGGCCGGGTAGTCGCCGTGGGTGTGGGCGTACGGCGGCAGCTCCTCCAGGGCTCCCTGGATGGAGCGGGTGAGCCAGGGCTCGGGCGCGGGCAGGGCGGCGCAGCCGAGGTCGATCATGGAGCCGAGGGACTCCGGGGGCAGCGGTTCCAGTCCGCGGGCGGGCAGCGGGTTGCCGGCCGGGACGGCGGTCCAGCTGCCGGCGCCGCGCCGGGACTCCAGGAAGCCCTCGGTGCGCAGCGCCTCGTAGGCGGCGGCGACGGTGGTGCGGCTGACGGTGAGGGCGAGGGCCAGCTCGCGCTCGGCGGGCAGCCGGGCGGCGACCGGGACCCGGCCTTCGAGGACGAGCAGCCGGATGCCGTCGGCGAGGGCGCGGTAGGCGGGCGGCTTGCGGGCGCCGGGCGCGGTGGGCCGGGGCTGCTGGGCCTGAAGCTGCCGGGCGAGCTGGGCGGGCCCCACCGCCGAAGTCCACTGAGCCATGGAAATCAGTCCACCTTCCGCGAATTGGCCATGGTTGGCGCTTGCTCCCCCGCCACAGAGTGTCATGAGTCAGTCCACCGGCACCACCCAGGCCTGCCGGCGGACTGCATGTATGTCACGGCACACACCAACAACAGGGGGGCCTTCCTGTGTCCATCGCCTCCGGTCTCCGGGGCCGGCACCTCACCCGTCGACTCGTCCAGCTGTACGCCGGTCTGGCGCTCTACGGCATCAGCTCGGCGCTCCTCGTGCGCGGCGGGCTCGGTCTGGAGCCGTGGGGGGTGCTGCACCAGGGCCTGGCCGACCTGACCGGTCTGAGCATCGGCGTGGTGTCGATCATCGTGGGCGCCGTGGTGCTGCTGCTGTGGATCCCGATCCGGCAGAAGCCGGGGCTCGGCACGGTGTCCAACGTGTTCGTCATCGGGCTCGCGATGGACGGCACCCTGGCCCTGGTGCCGGAGGCGGACCGGCTGCCGGCCGGGATCGCGCTGATGGTGCTCGGCATCGTGCTCAACGGCATGGCGACCGGCCTCTACATCGCGGCCCGCTTCGGCCCGGGCCCGCGTGACGGCCTGATGACGGGTCTGCACCGCCTGACCGGGCGCTCGATCCGGCTGGTGCGCACGGCCATCGAGATCGCCGTGGTCGTCACCGGCTTCCTCCTCGGCGGTTCGTTCGGGGTCGGCACCGTCCTGTACGCCCTGTCCATCGGCCCGCTCGCCCAGTTCTTCCTCGCCCGGTTCGCCGTACCCGGGCAGGATTCCGGCACATTCGAGCAGGGCTCCAGCACACCTGAGCAGGTTTCCGGCGGAAATCAAGACTCCCCAGCGTCACCTGAACAGGCCATACTGCGCCCGTGAACCGCGTACGACACCCCTATCTCGACCATCCCGCCCCGCTGCTGCCGTTCGCCCACCGCGGCGGCACGGCGGACGGTCTGGAGAACACGGCGGCCGCCTTCCGGCGGGCCGCCGCGGTCGGTTACCGCTACTTCGAGACCGATGTGCACACCACCGCGGACGGGCGGCTCGTCGCCTTCCACGACGCGACCCTCGACCGCGTCACCGACGCCGGCGGCCGGATCCGCGATCTGCCGTGGGCGGCGGTCGCGGAGGCCCGGGTGGCGGGCAAGGAGCCGCTGCCGCTCTTCGAGGACCTCCTGGACGAGTTCCCCGAGGCCCGCTGGAACGTGGACATGAAGGCCGAGTCGGCCCTCGCCCCGCTCATCGACCTGATCGGCCGGACCGACGCCTGGGACCGGGTCTGCGTGAGCTCCTTCACCGAGGCGCGGATCGCCAGGGCGCAGAAGCTCGCCGGACCGCGGCTCGCCACCTCGTACGGCATGACGGGCATCGCCGCCCTTCGGCTGCGCTCCCTCGGCATTCCCGTACCGCTGCGCGCGGGCGCGGTCGCCGCCCAGGTCCCGGAGAGCCAGTCCGGCATCCCGGTGGTGGACCGCCGCTTCCTGCGCGAAGCACACGCGCGTGGGCTCCAGGTCCACGTGTGGACGATCAACGAGCCGGAACGCATGCACGCCCTCCTCGACCTTGGCGTGGACGGCATCATGACCGATCATCTGGAGACGCTCCGCGGCGTTCTCACCGACCGGGGTCTGTGGCACTGAGCGTGCGCACCACCACGGGGAACCTCAGCGGCGACAACCACAGCACCGAGAACGAGCGAGGGGGCGCGGCCTTGACCGACGTCGACACGAGCGGTGACACGACCGGCGACAGGTCCGGGCAGCCGGACGGCCGCGCGGCGGATCCGGCAGAGCGGCGCCGCGAGCAGCGCGGCTGGTACTTCTACGACTTCGCCTGCTCGGTCTATTCGACGAGCGTCCTCACCGTCTTCCTGGGGCCGTATCTGACCTCGGTCGCGAAGGCGGCGGCGGACCCGGAGGGCTTCGTCCACCCGCTGGGCATACCGGTGCGGGCCGGTTCCCTCTTCGCGTACGCCGTCTCCGCCTCGATCGTCGTGGCGGTCCTGGTGATGCCCCTCGTGGGCGCGGCGGCGGACCGTTCGGGCCGGAAGAAGCCGCTGCTCGCGGCCTCGGCGTACGTGGGCGCGGCGGCGACGACCGGGATGTTCTTCCTGGGCGGGGAGCGCTATCTGCTCGGCGCGTTCCTGCTGATCGTGGCGAACGCGGCGCTCTCGGTGTCGATGGTCCTCTACAACGCCTATCTGCCGCAGATCGCCGAGCCCGAGGAGCGGGACGCGGTCTCCTCGCGGGGCTGGGCGTTCGGCTACACCTCCGGGGCGCTCGTCCTCGTCCTCAATCTGGTCGTCTACTCCGCGCACGACTCCTTCGGCCTCTCGGAGGGCATGGCGGTGCGGATCTGTCTGGCCTCGGCCGGACTGTGGTGGGGCGCGTTCACCGTGGTGCCGCTGCGGCGGCTGCGCGACCGGCGGATCGCGCGTACGGGCGCCGGCACCGCCGCCGGTGCGGGCGAGGGCGCCGGCGAGGGCGGTGAGGGCGCGCTGGGCAGCGGCTGGAAGCAGCTGCGGGCCACGCTCAAGGACATGCGCCGCCATCCGCTGACGCTGTCCTTCCTCCTCGCGTACCTGATCTACAACGACGGCATCCAGACGGTGATCTCGCAGGCCTCGGTGTACGGCTCCGAGGAGCTGGGCCTGGACCAGACGACGCTCATCACGGCGGTGCTGCTCGTCCAGGTGCTCGCGGTGGCGGGAGCGCTCGGAATGGGCCGGATGGCCCGCTCGTACGGCGCGAAGCGGACGATCCTGGGCTCGCTCGCGCTGTGGACGGCGATCCTGGCGGCGGGCTACTTCCTGCCGGCCGGCGCGCCGGTCTTCTTCTTCTGCCTGGCGGCGGCGATCGGTCTGGTCCTCGGCGGCAGCCAGGCGCTGTCGCGCTCGCTGTTCTCGCATCTCATCCCGCGCGGCAAGGAGGCGGAGTACTTCTCGGCGTACGAGATGAGCGACCGCGGGCTGAGCTGGCTGGGCCCATTGGTGTTCGGTCTCGCGTATCAGCTGACCGGGAGCTATCGGGATGCCATCATCTCCCTGGTGATCTTCTTCGGTGTCGGCTTCGCGCTCCTGGCGCGGGTGCCGGTACGGCGCGCGGTGGCGGCCGCGGGCAATCCCGTTCCGGACCGGATTTAGGGACGGATTCAGAGACGGATTTAGACGCGGGAGTGAAAGGGCGGTAGTGTACGCGTTTGGCCTGCCAGGCGGACCGTTACTGCGTACTGACTTGGTGAAGACGTTGAGTGACATCTCATGCCAGATGTGACAAAACGGGCACTGGTGGGTACAAAAAGGGGCGGCACGACGGGCGACGCATGACCCGGAACGGGAATCTTTACCGCCGACCGGACGTTGACCGGATGACGACGACAGCGACACCTGTCCTGTGGGCGACAAGCCCGGGAGGCACGATTCATGAGTGAGCGAGCTCTTCGCGGCACGCGCCTCGTGGTGACCAGCTACGAGACCGACCGCGGCATCGATCTGGCCCCGCGCCAGGCGGTGGAGTACGCATGCGAGAAGGGGCATCGTTTCGAGATGCCCTTCTCGGTCGAGGCGGAGATTCCGCCGGAGTGGGAGTGCAAGGTCTGCGGAAGCCAGGCACTCCTGGTGGACGGGGACGGCCCCGAGGAGAAGAAGGGCAAGCCGGCGCGTACGCACTGGGACATGCTCATGGAGCGGCGCACCCGCGAAGAGCTGGAGGAGGTGCTGGCCGAGAGGCTGGCGGTCCTCCGGTCCGGCGCCATGAACATCGCCGTACATCCGCGCGACAGCCGCAAGTCCGCCTGACGGACCGAGGCAGGCCGCCTGGACGGCCATGAGAGAAACGCCGCGGGGCCCGGTACACGAAGACGTGTTACGGGCCCCCAGATCGGAAGAGCGGCGGGTAGGGAAAGAGTGTTAAGCTCCGGGTGTATATATCGGTGGGGGCCGGATGAATAAAAA
>NZ_JBEZHV010000037.1:0-55201 GCF_040650755.1 Streptomyces sp. NPDC048623 | reverse complement strand
GCTGGCTATGGAGGGGTGGGGGTCGCTCGTTCGTGTCGGGTTCTAGTGTAGCGGGTGCATCGGGTTGATGCAGCATGTACCGTTGGCGGAAACACGAGACACCCCCAAACCACCCGGGAACCTCCCCGGGATTCCGAGAGGAACGACCGCAGATGACCGGTCACCGCGAATCTACCGGACCCGATCCCGCGCTGAGCAGGAATTCCATCCACCGGGTGGGCCAGTACCAGACGGCGGGCACCAACGCCCGCTTGCGCGTGTTCGCGCTCCTCCAGGCGCAGGGCGTGCCCGCGAGCGAGGCGGACGACCTGGTGGCCGCACTGGAGGCAGGGGCGGTCGCCGGTGCGCAGAGCGAGGTCGTGGAGCGGGAGGGCATGGCGCCGCGCTCACGGGGCCCGGTGTACGAGGACGGCTGGGACGACGGGGTGAGGACGGTGAGCGAGGTCCTGGTGGGCATCGCGGACCGGGACTGGTCCCGGCGTGGCAGCCGATCCGCAGGGGCCGCTGAACTGGCCGTACACATCGCGGACGTGAGGCAGCGTGAGCGGGCCGACCTGGTGCGGCTGGAGGAGTACGTCCGGAAGGCCGTGCTGCCGGCCACGCACCCGCACACCACGGCACGCCGTCAGGTCCTGGAGGCGCTGGGCGAGGCCGGCGGTCTGTGCACCGCGCGGACGGTCAACGGCGATGGGGACTACATCGTCTGCACGCGCGAGGCCGGGCACTACGACCCGGACGACGAGCCGCCCTTCAAGGACGGAAAGCCCGGCGGCTGGCACAAGGCGGACGCGTCGATCTGGAACGACCGAGGCGCGTCCTGCATTCCGCACGCGGCCCTCTGAAAGACCACAGGAATTCAGCGCTCGGGGAGGCACGGAAATGTCAGCGATTCAGCTCAAGGAACACCAGGTAGACCAGCGGTCCGCGTTTCGTAAGTGGGTCGGATTCCCTGCAAGGTCATCTGTGCCCCCGCAGGGTGCCCGGGGCACCATCGTGTCAGCGACCGGGTCGGGCAAGACGATCACGGCCGCCGCGTGCGCGCTGGAGTCCTTCGCGGACGGCCGGATCCTCGTCACCGTGCCCACCCTGGACCTGCTCGCGCAGACCGCCCAGGCGTGGCGGCTGGTGGGCCACCGGGCCCCGATGGTCGCCGTGTGCTCGCTGGAGAACGACCCGGTGCTGCGCGAGCTGGGGGTGCGGACCACCACGAACCCGATCCAACTCGCCCTGTGGGCCGCCTCGGGGCCGGTCGTCGTTTTCGCCACGTACGCCTCCCTGGTGGACCGCGAGGACATCGACGCTCCGGAGGGGCAGCGGAAGGTTCGCGGGCCGCTGGAGGCCGCTCTGGCGGGCGGGGAGCGCCTCTACGGCCAGCAGATGGCGGGCTTCGACCTCGCGATCGTCGACGAGGCCCACGGAACCGCCGGCGACCTGGGACGCCCGTGGGCGGCCATCCACGACAACCAGCGGATCCCGGCGGACTTCCGGCTCTACCTCACCGCGACCCCGCGGATCCTGGCTGCGGCCCGGCCGCAGAAGGGCGCCGGCGGCGAGGAGGCGGAGATCGCGAGCATGGCCGACGACCCGGACGGGACCTACGGGTCGTGGCTGGCTGAGCTCGGCCTGAGTGAGGCGATCGAGCGGAGGATCCTCGCCGGGTTCGAGATCGACGTGCTGGAGATCCGCGACCCCTCCCCCGTCCTCGGCGAGTCCCAGGAGGCACAGAGGGGCCGGCGCCTGGCGCTCCTGCAGGCCGCCCTCCTGGAGCACGCCGCGGCATACAACCTGCGCACGGTCATGACCTTCCACCAGAAGGTGGAGGAGGCAGCCGCGTTCGCGGAGAAGCTGCCCGAGACCGCCGCCGAGCTCTACGTCACCGACGCCTCCGACGCCGACCTGGCCGCCGCGGACAAGCTGCCGAAGTCCTCGATCGACGCCGAGTTCTACGAGCTGGAGGCCGGCCGCCACGTCCCGCCGGACCGCGTCTGGTCGGCCTGGCTGTGCGGGGACCACCTCGTCACCGAGCGCCGGGAGGTCCTGCGCCAGTTCGCCAACGGCATCGACGCCACCGGCCACCGCGTGCACCGGGCGTTCCTCGCGTCCGTACGCGTCCTCGGCGAAGGCGTGGACATCACCGGCGAGCGCGGGGTGGAGGCGATCTGCTTCGCCGACACCCGCGGCTCCCAGGTCGAGATCGTCCAGAACATCGGCCGGGCGCTCCGGCTCAACAAGGACGGATCCACGAAGATCGCCCGCATCATCGTGCCGGTCTTCCTGGACCCGGGCGAGGACCCCAAGGACATGGTCGCCTCCGCCTCATATGCCGGCTTGGTGGCCGTACTCCAGGGCCTGCGCAGTCATGACGAGCGTCTCGTCGAGCAGCTCGCCTCCCGGGCCCTCACCAGCGGCAAGCGCAAGACCCACCTGCGCCGCGACGAGGACGGGCAGATCGTCGGCACCGGCGGCGAGGGGGACGACGAGGACCAGGAGGACGGCGCCGACGCCGCAGCCGAATCAGCGCTGCTGCACTTCTCCAGCCCGCGCGACGCCGCCACGATCGCCGCGTTCCTGCGCACCCGCGTCTACCGACCCGAATCCCTCGTCTGGCTCGAGGGCTACCAAGCCCTCCTCCGCTGGAGGACCGAGAACCAGATCGCCGGCGTCCACGCCGTCCCGTACGACGTGGAGGTCGAGGTCGGCGTCACCAAGGCGTTCCCGCTCGGGCGGTGGGTGCACCAGCAGCGCAAGGCCCTGCGCGCCGGGGAGCTGGAAGACCGGCGCAAGGTCCTCCTGGACGCGCCGGAGGCCGGGATGGTGTGGGAGCCCGGCGAGGAGGCGTGGGAGGCCAAGCTCGCCGCCCTGCGCTCGTACCGGCGGGCCACCGGGCACCTCGCACCCCGGCAAGACGCCGTGTGGGGCGAGGACGACGAGATGGTGCCCGTCGGGCAGCACATGGCCAACCTCCGCAGGAAGGGCGCGAAGAACGGCCTGGGCAAGGACCCGGACCGGGCCGCGGAACGCGCGGCGCAGCTGACCGCGATCGACGAGGACTGGGACTGCCCCTGGCCGCTGGACTGGCAGCGCCACTACCGGGTACTCGCCGACCTGGTCGACGCCGACGGCGTCCTGCCCCACATCGCGCCGGGCGTCGTCTTCGACGGCGACGACGTCGGCCGCTGGCTCCAGCAGCAGAAGCAGCCGGCCAACTGGGCGCGGCTGCTGCCCGAGCAGCAGGAGCGGCTGACCGTCCTGGGCGTGCAGCCCGACCAGGCGCCGTCTCCCGCCCCTGCGGCCAGTCGCGGGGCGAAGGGTCCGAGCAAGGCGCAGCAGGCGTTCCAGAGGGGCCTGGCGGCCCTTGCGCAGTGGGTAGAGCGGGAGGGCGCGGACCGGCCGGTGCCCCGCGCGCACGGCGAGGAGGTCGCGGTCGAAGGTGAGGCGGAGCCGGTGGTGGTGAAGCTGGGTGTGTGGGTCTCTAACACCAAGAGCCGGCGGGACAAGCTCACCGCCGACCAGCTCGCCGCGCTCGCGAAGCTGGGCGTGGACTGGGCGTGACAGGCTGTCCGGCTCGTCGTTGAGCTGGGAGGTCAGCGAAGTGGAGGCCCCGGGGCGTCGTGACCCCCGGGGCCTTCGGCTTGTCCTCCGGCACCGGGATGGTGGTGCAACACGGTCTGCAACACGGCCCCTTGACGGCTGTTGCGTCACGTTTACGCAGGTCAGGGGTGCAACGCGGGGCCGTGTTGCAGGGTCGGTGTTGCACGGCCCGGGTGAGTGCGTTGCAGCGGTGGCGTGATCGTCACCGCTTCGGGTGGCGCGTTCTTCGCGGCCGGGGGTGCCTTGCCGGGAAGCACGCACCCCTGTGGCCCGGAGCGGCTATACCGGAGCGGGGCCGACTGCCCTGCCCGCCGTAGGAGAAGGAGTCCACCGCCTCATGACCGACGCCGCGAACACCCCTCCCGCCACCCTCGCCGCCCGCGTGCTCACCACCGTCTTCGTCGTCATCTCCGTCGCCTACATCGGCTTAATGACCTTCATCTCGGTGCCCGAGCTCACGGACTACATGAGCGGCCGGGACATCGACTTCCCGGTCTTCCTGGCCATCGCAGCCGTCGCCGGCCCCGCCCTGTTCTGGGCCTACATCGGCCTCGGCTTCGGCCTGAGCAAGACGGGCTGGGCGGCAGGCATCGCCCTCACCGGCATCCTCACCGCCCTCACGTACGGGTGGCTCCTCGCCTCCTCCAACGGCCACGGCTTCTCCTACTGGCTGTTCCTCACCCTGATCGTCGCCACCAACCTCGGCGCCTTCTGCGTGATCCCCTACGCCCTCGTCCGCGGCACCATCCGGAGCCGCTGACCCTCCGAGCCGGAGCCGCACAGGCCCCGGCCTACGGCTCCTCAGTCCGCGTACCCCACCGCCCGGCGAAGTCCTCCAGGGCGCGGCGCTGCTGTTCCTCGCGGGCGATCTGCTGCGCGAGGACGTCGCGGTCGATGTACGGGTCGACGGCGGCGAGGACCAGGCGCTGGAGTTCGTCCGGCTCCAGCGCTTCCACTTCCCACTGGACCGGGTGCTCGATGTCGAAGCCGTAGCGGCGGGCGAAGGCCGGCCATCTCGGGTCGTCGCGTTTGCCCTCGGTCGCCGGGAGGCCGTACGCGCGCATCTGCTCGTAGGTGAGCAGCACCCGGGTCACCGAGCTCCAGCAGCCCGTGCGTTCCACCCAGTCCCGCTCGATGTCCTCGCCTGAGCAGTCGAAATCGCCGACCACGGCAAGGTGGGCTGCGCGTTGTTCGTGGGCGACGCGGTGGCGGACGACGTCGGCGTAGGACTGGGAGCTGAAGCCGCGGACGATGAGGACGGGGATGCCCGCGAACTCGAGCCAGCCGGTCAGCTGCTGCCGAAGGGTGTCCTTCTCCGCCGCGACGTACAGGGCGTGTTCCTGGCCCGCCGTGCGGTCCAGGCGGAACCAAGCGGGCATCTCGCGCACGAAGGCGTCCACGTCCGGCCAGGCCGGCGGGACGTGGACCTCGCGCATGGTGTCGATCAGGTCGGGGAAGCGGCCCTCGCGGCGGGCCTGGGCCAGCTGCGAGGACAGGCGGCGGTACATCGGCGGCGTGTGCGGCAGGACTCCCTCGGCCGCGAGCCGGTACATCACCTGTCGCAACGTGACCTTGAGCGGCGCGTACCCGTCCACGATCTCCCTTGCTCGTTCCACGACGAGGGGCCACCGGATCCGTTCACGAGCCATACCGGTACATGTACCCCTCCGCGCCGCCGCCGGCCCCCGGGATACGGATAGACCTCTCCCCTCGGCTATCGCGAGGTAAGAGGTGTCGTTTTCCGAAGGGGGCTTGCCCACGGGTGCTGACCTGCACGAATGGAAGATCACCGGGTTCGGGGGGTCCCACTCACGGTCACACCTGCGGTCCCCCGCCTAGTGCACCCGTGCAGACACCTCTCCAGCCCCCTTCCGGTGCAACCTTCCCGCGGGTCGGGGTGCGGCCGTCGGCCCTCCCGACTGCGGAGGCTTGCCCAGGTGGGCTGAACGGGTGGAGGCCGGGCCTGTGGCGTACCGGGGCCGCCGGGCAGCGGTTGTGGGTCCGGCGGGCCGATCGGCCCGTGCACGGATCACGTCTGCGAGGCAGAACATGGGACGACACAAGCTGCACAAGCCACGCACACCGCGCGGTGAGGGCGGGCAGCCGACGGAGTGGTTCGGCACCGCGTTCCACTCCGTCCGCGGGATGCAGCACCTGGACGTCCGCCGGTCCGGCAACGGCATCCTGATCACCTCCTCCCCCGCCGAGATCGACGGGGCCCCGGCCTCGTGGCAGCTGCGCCTACGCAACGACGACGGCGGCCAGGGCCTGAACGAGATGGGCGCGGCCATGAAGGCCGGGCGCGGGCACGTCTACAGCGTGAGCGAGGAGCCCGGCGCCACGACCGTCCTGGCGTTCCTCCCGAACCACCCCGCCGAAGGCGTCGGCACGCTGGCCCGCGTCCGCACGAGCGAAGGCCCGGACGGCGACGACGTCGTCTTCGAGCGGTCCGCGGAGCGGCCAATGGGGCTGTGGGCCGAGGCCGGGGAGAACCTCCTGCGGATCGTGCCTCAGCTCGGCCCGGACGCGCCGGCGGACGGAGTCGGCGACTGCCTGCCGTGCCCCGGCTGCTACCGGCCCGTCTACGACAGCTCCTCCTCACACACCCTCATCGGCGCCACCCCGTTCCCCGTCGTCGGGCTGTGCAGGCTGTGCGCCGACGGCAGCACTCTCCGCTCGCTGCGCCAGGCCGACGGCGTCCCCGTCGACCCGGAGCAGCTCGTCGTCCTGGAGACCGTGGCCGCCGCGATGGCGTAGCCCGGCCCCTGGGCAAGCCTGCCCGCGCGGAGGGCTTGCCCAGGGTCGCCTTGGGCTTGCCCAGGGTGCTCAGGCTTGTCCGGCGGCCGGCTCCCACAGCGGGCGGCCGCGGCCGGTGCCGTCGCAGTGGAAGCACCTGCCGCCCCCGGGCGTGCTGCGGGCCCCGATGGTGTCGACGGCCTGGCGCAGGAGCCGGGTGAGGCCGTCGACGTGGGCCGGGTGCAGGGCGAGTTCGTGGCGCTTGCCGACCATGACCTCCAGTGCGACCCCGGGGCCGGCGTAGCCCAGTTCCGCAGTGACGCCGTGGGTGACGGTGCGGATGAGGTCGTGGAGGTGGCCCATCGTCTCCATCCCGGACAGCTCCACCCGCGCGGTGAACAGGACGTCGTCCGGCTCGGTGAGGGCCAGCAGCGCCTCCGGCCGCTCGAACGGCACGAGGCGGCCGACCGGGTCGCGGTGTGCGGTGTGAAGGCGCGCCAGGGCCAGCCACATGTCGCCCGCATCGCTCTGCCCGAGCACGGCCGGGCTCTCTTGCTTGTTTCGTCTCATGGCTCCGGTGTACGGCTGGCGAGGAGGCGTCGGCCGGCTCCGGGCCTCCGCGTCCCAGACGGTGACGCCACGACCTCGGGAGCCGTCCCGCCACGTGGTCCGGACGCTGGGCAAGCCCTCCGAGCCGAGGGCTTGCCCAGCAGCGGCCGTGACCGATCGGCAGGCCGGCTGTGACCGATCCGCCTACCGCGATCGGTCAACCAGCACGTCAGCGCCGTGACCGGTCCATGCAACTCCCCGCCGGGACGGTGACCGGTCATCGGTCACCCGTCATCGGTCAGCCGGGCCCCGCCGGGAACACCGGGGTCGCCGTGACCGATACCGCTGCCCGCAGTGCCGCTGGCCGGGGTGGGCAAGCCCTCGGCTCGGGTGGCTTGCCCAGGCTCCCCTTCGGCTTGCCCAGCTCCGGTCACCGGTCAGCGGCCGACCGCTTCGGGGTAGCGGGCGCGGCGCTCGTGCGGGTCGTCGACGCCGATCTCGTACCAGGGCTCGCCGCGCTGGAGCCGGGGCAGGGTGTTGACCCACACCGCGATGGTGATGCCCTTCACGGCGGCCGTGAGCGCCTGGCGGCGGTTGTCGAGGAGGTGTTCGGCCTTGCCCGCCAGGACGACGTGCAACCGCGGGAAGGTCTTCGAGCGGGTGTAGCGGTGGCGCTGCCAGAACGGGTACGTCCCGCCGATCGTGCCACGGGCTCCCTCCCAGACGCGGTGCCCGGCGTAGCGCTCGTAGTCCCAGACCTCCTTGGCGAGGAGGGCCTGGGACATGGTGCCGTTGTCGAGCTCGAAGAGGCGGACCTCGCTGGTCTTGGTCGGCACGGCGAGGACGGCGTCGGTGTTGAAGGACAGGCCGGTCTGCTTGATGGCGTGGTTGACCTCCACCTGCCAGTCGGTCAGGTACTCCCTGCGGCCGCGCAGGACGGTGTCGGTGTAGGCGAGGATCGTGTCGGTCACCGCAAGCCCGTGCGGGCCGAACCCGGCTTTGACCGCCTTCGCTCCGGTGCCGGCCTTCGGTCGGGGTGGCAGCTCGTTGCCGTCGGCCAGAGCCTTCTGCCCTGCCGGAGTCAGGTTCCAGATCTGGTGCTTGCCGTCCTTGCCGTTCGTCTCCGCCAGCCCGAGCTCCTCCAGTTCCACCATCGCCCTGCGCACGTACGACCGGCCGTCCGACTCCTCCCCCGTGATCACCTGCGCCATCTGCCGAACCGTGGCTATCCGCACGCACCCCAGCATCCTCAGAGCATCAGCCCGAACCTTCGCTGCCGTTGGAGTGGAATTCTTCCCCTTCGCTGCTGTCTCAGGGTTAGGGAGAGAGGTGTCAGCGTGCCGGGCAGCCCCCTGACGGGCGGTGTGAGCTGCGGTAATGGGCACGACGTTGGAATCGTTCACGGCACTGGACGCGGCATCGGCTTCCGGGCCGGCTGCGGGGCTCTCAGCACCCCTTGACCAGGTCGGGCGCGGCTCCGGATCCGGCTCGGGGTGCCGGGCGCTGCTGGCGTACGTCATCGTTCAGGCTCCTCGCGGGTGGCGCGGGACTCCGGGCAGAGTTCCGCATTCACCTGTTACAGGTGTCGCCGAAGCCGATGGTGTGACGCCCGTTATCGAGCCGTGATCATGTGGTGGGTGCGGCGCAGAGCTCGGAGACGATCGTGAACGAGGTCCGGCAGTGGCTGTCCCCCGGCCGTCGCTCAGGGTGCCGGGACGGAGACTTCTCCCCTCTCGGGATGGGCGGTTTGTCGCACCTGGCGGACCCTGTCCAGGGGAAACGCGCGGCCGTTGGAACCTGGACAAGGGGGGTGGGTGGTCACCCTCGGTGCGCGGACTCTGTCCACAGGGCGGCTCCCCGAGGCTCGGAACCAGGCCGTTGCGATCCGCGCGGCGGCCGTACGTGAGGAGCCGTCATGCCCGAGACCACCGCCCTGCCGCTCGCCCCGATGACCCCGCACACCGCGATCAGCGCCTTCGGCTACCTCCGGGCCGTCGAGGCCGGTGACGTCGAAGCAGCCCGGGAGTTCGCCGGCGCCGAGCCGCGGATGGCCGAGCTGCTCGTCGACGCCGTCGAGCGGATCGTCGTCCCCGTCACAGCCCTGCCCGGCCCGGAAGAAGGCGAGCCGTCCACGGAGATGTTCGCCCTGGAGGCCCTCGGGCGAGTCCTGGTGACCTCCCTGCGGATGTGGGCGCAGACCGGTCCGGATACGGCGGAGGGCATCGCCCGCTCCATCGCCGAGTTCGTCCAGCAGTTCCTCACCGACGACGACGAGGACGTCGCCGAGGTCCTGCGCCAGCTGGAGGCGGTGGGAGTGGGCCAGGCCCTCGCCGCCCACCCCGCACCGTCTGGAGCACACCCGGTGCACCTCTCCATCGTGTAGTTCGCGCCGGGGACGGCGGTGGTGCGCACCGCACCCATCGGGTGGGCGCACCACCGCACCACCGCACCACCGCACCACCGCACCGCACCGCACCGCACCGCACCGCACCGCACCGCACCGCACCGGGGGCGATATCACATACCCCCTTGACCACGCCCTGATCAGGCGCCGGAAGGGGCTGTGTCAAGGGGATTCATGCGAAGTGGCCAACCTCGTCAAGGGGGTGCGCTCTCGGCTGCGCACCCTGGTCAAGGGGTGCCGCACCCGTGCGGTGCGAGCGCACGGCCTCGCGAGTGGAGTCCATCGGGTGGAGCCACCGGGTGCGGTGGACAGCGTGGTGTCCACCGCACCCCCCGCGCCCACCCGGTGGACTCCACTCGGTGCAGCCCTCCGAGTGGGCTCCACTCGATGGAGTCGGTGGAGCCCATCGCCAGCCGGAGCGGGAGTCCACCCACTGGGTGGATTCCATCGGGTGGGTTCCACTCGGTGGAGTCCACTCAGTGGAGTCACCAGAGCCAGGCGTTGGAGTGCCGCACCCGGGACAGTGCGCGGGCGTCGCGGCGCGTGGCCGCGTTGCCGATCCGGTTCTGCCGGGACCGGGGCCGGCGAGATTGCCCGGCGGCCAGGCGGCGCTTCCCGGCGTCCTGGAGGCGCCGCCGTTGCTTGCGCAGCTCCGCCTTCTTCGCCTTGTCGTTCTTCGGTGTCCGGGGCCGCTTCCAGATCGGCTCCCATCCGGGCGGCTCGTTGAGCACTGCGGCGATGTCCTTGGCGGCGGCCCTGGCGCGGGCGAGGGCGTCCTCGAGGCTCGGCTGTTCTTCCGGGGTGCTCACGCGACTCCTCCTGTGGTGCGGCTGGGTGTGTGCTCGGGTCCGGGCTGTGGGGGTGGGGCTGTCGGCGGGGTGGGTTGAGGCCGGCGGTTGCGGGCGGCGGCGCGGTCCCGGATGCCGTCCTGGAGCTTGGCGGCCATCTTGGCCGCGGCGGCCTCAAGGGTCTGGCGGGTCTGCTCCACCGTGGCGACGTCTGTCCTCTGCTCCGGCACACGGCCGGCCTTCCGGTCCGAGCGGAACGGCCGCGGGCGCGAGCTCGGGTCGGCGGGCACGGCGACGGTGCGCGGCCGTGTCCGGGAGTTCAGGCGGTCCGCGCGGCGTGCGGCGTGGACCCGGGCGCTCAGCGTGCCAGCAGCAAGACGGGCCCGTTCGTAGGGGGTGGCGGACCGGTTGCGGGTCAGGGGGCGGAGCACGGCCTGGTCCTCGGTGTCGCGGGGGTAGAGGGCGTGGAGGTCGGCGGTCATCATCCGGCCCCGGCCGACGGGGCGGGTGTAGGCATCGATGGCTGTCTGGACGATCTGTTCGTCCAGGCCGCGCTGGTGGGGTCGGCCGCGCAGGGCGTAGGAGAGGTGGCGGCGGGCCTCGGCGAGGAGGTGGCGGTGCGCGAACGCGCCGCGCATCACATACACCACGGCGATGGTCTCGACGGCGGCCAGGGCGACGTCGACGACCGGGCGCACCCGCGCCCATATCGCCGCTGCCGCTGCGCGGGCGCGCTCCGCGAGCCGTGCGACGAGGTCGGCTCCGTAGGCTCGGGCCGCCGATTCCCGCCAGGCGGCGCGCAGCTCGGACAGCGACCGCATCTCGGTGCGCTTGGGTCGGCGGGTCTGGTCGGCGGCCTGGCAGGCGATCGCGTAGGCGGCCCGCTCCCCCGGCGGGTGCCCCTGCCGCTCCTCGTACCTGGCGGTGAGGAGGGGGAGGGCGTCGGCGATCTGCTGGCGGCGGGTGGACTGCCAGCCGATGAGTCGCTGGTCGATCCCGGCGATCTCCATGACCGGGCGGCGGCCGGGCGTCACCTCCCTGGGTTCCCACGCCCATCCGAGCCTGGCGGAGACTTCCTCCATGAACCGGAGGGTGTAGAGGGCGTCGGCCGCGACGATGTGCTTCATCAGGGCGTCGGCCGTCTGGTTGCCCCACGTTCCGTCCGGCCGCCGGGCGCGGATGGACACCACGACGTGATCGTGGAGCAGGGGACGCGTTTCGGCGGCGCGGGACTCGTAGTGCCGGAACACGGCGACGATCAGCCCGTCGCGGACCCGGGCGCTCTTCTTGCCGCCGCTCTTCCACCGGATCTCCGCGACCGCGTCCTCGATCCAGGCCAGGGTCTTGTCCCGGGCGATGTCCTGGCACAGCTCCAGTACCCGGCGGGTCTCGTCGTCCATGAGCGCCCACGCGATGTGCACCGTCGGCGGGGCCCGGAACACCAGGTCCATCCCCAGCCAGGCCGTCCGCTCCTTCGCGTCTTCGGTCTCGGGCGACTGGTTGTGCTCGATGGGCCTGCCGAGCACCGTCGCTCGCCGGGCCTGCTCCGGGGTCTTGCCCTCCGCCAGGAGGACCTGCTCGATCCGGTCGGCGTCGGGGTGCCGGCCTTCGCCGAGGAGGAGTTCGGCCTGCCGCTCGCTCACCACGTCCCCGGCTGCCAGGCCGACCGCGGCCAGGCCCCGGCCCTTCCACACACCGGGCGGGACACCGGCCTCCTCCTGCGCGGCGCGCAGCGACGTGCCCGCAGGGCGCCGGCCGTCACCGACCATCACACCGCGGAACAGGTAACGCACCCCGTCTCCCGGACGGACATCCGATTTGCTGATCACCAGGTCATCGAAACCCGCCCCTGACCTGCACGAAAGCGCGAACCGGGGTCCTTCCCGCCGGGCGGGAGGCCATCAGCAAGTCTTTGCCGAACCGCCCGCCAGGCGGGCCGCCGCGGCAGCCCGAGACGGTAAGCCACGCGTGTGTGCACTCTCCCCCGCATGAACACCCACACGTACGGCGAGCCCTGCCCCCTCTGCACCGAACCACTGCTCCTGGACGTGCTCCAGGTGCGCTCCGCACAGTCCGACTTCCCCGTCGCCGAACGCGTCACCGGCCGTCGATGCCTCCGCTGTCAGGCGACCCGGCCCGAGCAGTGGACGGAAGCCATGCGAGAGCGCTACGGCGACAGCTGACGGCGCCGTGCGAATGCTGCGCCGCCTCCCCGTAGTTCCACTCCAACCCAATCCACCCTCATCGAGCACCAACCAGCAGACGACTGTCCCGAGCACCCGCCACCGCTGAGCACACCACGTCACCGAAGCCCTTCAACACGAACAGCCACCCTCGCCCCCGGCCGACTCCGGCCGGGGGCTTCGTGCGTCCTGGAGGAGTTCACCGTGCCCACGTACGAGGCGATGCCCCGCTTCAACACTGACCTCGACCGCCTCACCCCCGAGCAGCGCCGCCGGTTCCGCCGAGCCGTCACCGCGTTCGTCGACGACCTGCGCACCGGGGGCCGCATACGCGCCGGCCTCCGTGTGAAGAGCGTCAGCGGGTTCCCCGGCATCTACGAACTCACCTGGTCCATGGGCACCGGCCCCGCTGGACGCGCCACCTGGCAATACGGACCCGCGCTCCGTCCCGGCACACCCCACGTGATCTGGCGTCGCATCGGCACCCACGACATCCTCACCGGCCCCTGACCCCAGGGGGTCCGCGCTACTTTCACGCGTGAAACCAGACCGACGCAGCAGCGATCATGAAGTGCCAGCACCATCAGACTGGCCGTACTCGTTGGGCGGACATGAAGCACTCCAACCCCCTCCTGGACCCGCTGGCCGAGAACGCGGTGATCGCGGTGTGCGCGCTCGCCGACGCCGCCGGACCCGGGCGGTGGAGCTCCGGCGCAGTGGAGGACGCGGCCACCGCGCTGGAGGTACTCGCCGGGGCGCTGTCCGAACTGAGCCCGGAGGCCGCCGAACTCCTGGAGGTCATCCCGGCCGCCGTCGCCGCGCTCCGCGAACGTGTCGAGCACGCCCCGGCAGCAGCTGTACCGGCCCGCCGCGCCGAGGCCGCGGACCCGGCCGTGCTGAGCACCGGACTGCGGCGGGCACTCGCCGGGCACAGCCTCACCGGCCACCGGGTCCACCAGCTCGGCCCCGCTCTGCTGACTGTCACTCTGGACGCGGCCCACGCCCAGGCCCTCGCCGTACTCCTCACCGCCCGCCGAACACTCCCCCAGCAGTCGCCCGCCATCGAGGACGAACTCCACTGGGGCGCGGGGCCGGCCGAGACGGCCGCGGCCGCGCTCGCGGTAGCTCTGGCCGCCTACGGGCCAGGTACGTACGCCCGCGTCCTCGCCTCCGGACAGGTCACCGCTGGCCTCTCCCCCACGGCGGCCGTCCAGGTGACCGGTGCGCTGAATGCCCGCCCTGCGCCCGCTTCCGGAACGTCGCGGCCCAGGCGCCGCGGGCTCGGGAGCGGGTGGAAGGGCATCGACGCGGGGCGTTGACCGACTGCCTGTGGTCTGGCGCCGCAGCGGCACCGCGTCCCGGTCACGGGGTTCGCGGCCCAAGGTCTCCGGCTACTTTCACGCGTGAAACTGGCACGGCCGGTGAGCTGGGGAGCGCCTGCCCGCTAGGGTTCGGTGCGACAGGTTGCACCACCCGGAGGACACGATGACGATGCCGCTGCCTCGGCCGAAGCGGAAGAAGAAGGGCGAGGGCGGCGGTAGCGGCACTCTGCGATCCGACCGGGAGAAGGCCGGTCTCACCGGCGACCGGGACATCCACGCGCTGCCGCCCGAGGACGGCGAGCTCCTGGAGCTCGATCCGGCGACCATCTCGCCCAACCCCATGAACATGCGGCTTGAGCTGCGCGACATGGACGCGATGATCGCGGACGTCGGTGAGCGGGGTGTCCACACGCCGGGCATCGTGATGCACACCAAGGTCTTCATGGAGTGCTATCCACAGTGGGCGTCCCGGGTGAAGTACCCGGAGCGGGAGTTCATCCTGGGGCCCGGCCACCGGCGGCACGCCGCTGCGCTCGAGGTCGGGTGCGTCATGCCCGCGGTTCTCCGTGATGACCTCGCCCGGGACCGTCGTGTCGAGGAAGAGCTGGTCTCGGAGAACAACAGCCGCGATGGCCTGTCTCCGATCGAGCAGGCCCTGGCGATCGATCTGCTGAGGCAGCGAGTCCACGAGGACGAGGACCGGACCCTCAGCTTCGATGAGGTCGTGGAGCGGGCCGGGTACACCGCAGGCACTGTGTCGAAGTACCTTGCGCTGCTCAAGCTCCCCCAGGAGATCCAGCAGGCCATCCACATCGGCGACCTGTCGATGCGCGCCGGCTACTCGCTGTCGCTCCTCAAGGACGACGCCGGTTCGAAGGAGTCGGCGGAGGCCCACGCCCTGCAGCTGCGCGGCTGGGGCCTGATGCGGGACGAGAACCTGTCGGTGGAGGCGGCGAGGAACAGGCTGGCTCTGGAGGGGCGACAGCAGTTTCACGCGGGAAAGTCGCCTGCGGCGCCGGTGCCGCTCCCGGAGCAGCGTGAGGAGAGCCGCGGCCAGGGCGGCGAGGTACAGGCCGACGGTGGCGAGACGACGGAGCCGGTGACGCCCTCCGGCGGGAACGGCCCGGCCCCGCAGAGCCAGGGCGCAGCCGCGCCGGCGGCGGTCACGGTCATCGCACCGCCGGAAACCTCCGCGTCCGCTGCGTCGGAGCCCGTGGCCACCGACCCCGAGGTCCTTCGGAAGGCCGCCGCAGACCTGCGTGACCTGGCCTGCCGCCTGCTGCTGTCCGAAGACCGGTACGCCAAGAGCACGGAGTCGAGCGCCCGGCTCGTCACCGCAGTGCTCAACCCGACGGAGTGGAAGCAGGCCGCCACCAAGGCCCACGGGTGGCTGGTGGAGCTCAAGAAGGGGCCGTCCAGCAAGAAGCGGCCCACCGACTACTTCGCCGCCGTCGCCGCGTCCGAGGACCCCGGCCTGATGCACCGGGCCGCCTTCGCGATCGGCCTGGCCGCCGACGAGGTGCGCGCCGCTCAGCTGGACCGGGAGTGGGACGCCCGCGACGTCGCGCACGTTCAGTTCCTCGCCACCAGCCGCGCCTCGTACCAGCTCAGCGAGTGGGAGCAGCAGCAGACCGAGCGACTTTCACGCGTGAAACCGTGACCTCGCGCCCACGACAGGACGGCACAGCCTCCACGGAGACCAGATGACCAGCACACTCGCGAAGACCAGGGCGCAGAACCTCAAGCGCGCCTACAAGGTGTTCATCTTCGCCCTCAAGGCCGGCGGTACGGCCAAGACCTCCACCACCACCGCCCTGGCCGTCCAGTTGGGCCTGCGCGGCTACCGCGTCCTCGTCATCGACCTGGACCCGCAGTGCAACGCCACCCGGGTGCTCGGCCGGCGCGTGTTCAAGCCGGGGCAGAAGAGCCTCACCGACGTCATGGCGGACAAGGCGCAGCTCAAGGACATCATCGTCCAGGCCCGGTACCGCATCGACCCGGACGGCGACGGCGACGACTGCTTCACGGAGATCCCGAACGTCTGGATCGCTCCTGGCGACCTGGACCACCCGGACATCGACGACGCGGAGCGGATCCTCAACGCGGAGGACGGGAACGTCTTCTGGCTCAAGGACGGCCTGGACGACCTGGCGGAGGAGTTCGACGTCGACGTGGTCCTCATCGACCCGCCGGCCACGTACGGCCGCCTGACGGTCACCGCGCTCGTGCTCCTGGACGAGGAGACCGAGGGCGCGGTCATCCCGCCGGTGCTGTGCACCTACAAGGAGGCCGATGCGCTGGTCCGGCTGGAGAAGAAGCTCAAGGAGATCAGCGAGCGCCGCATGTACCAGCGGCGTGGCATCCGGCCTCAGATGAAGTACGTGATGGCCTGCGCCGCTCCCACGGCCTCCTTCGGGACCGAGGAGCACTGGGAGACCTTCAACGAGCTCCAGGAGGAGTACGGCGACATACTGCTTCCGCCGGTGCACTGGTCGGGTGTCGCCACGAAGATCTACCGCAACGAGTGCGCGGTGCCGATCCTGTCGCCGAACTCCCGGCCGTCGCAGGACTACGCGAAGGTCGCCACGGCCCTGGGCTTCCCTCAGCGCTGAGTTTCACGCGTGAAAGTGGCCCGGCTGGCCCCTGAAACGCAAGAAGGCCCGGCACCCCGAGATCGCGGGGTGCCGGGCCTTCGGCGTTAGGGCGTGGGAGTCGTGGCGGTCACGCGCTCGACCTGGCGACGGCGGCGGCCAGGAGTGCGGTGACGTCGGCGTCGTGGGGGTCGGTGTAGCTGGCGTGGTCGCTGACGTCGAACGCGGCGTTCTGCGCGGTGACGGTGTAGCCGGGGATGAGGAGGGCGGCGCGGCCTGCCAGATGGGTGTTGAGGCGGTCGGCGTCGCGGGAGGCGAGCCAGGTCTGGGGGTAGGGCCCGAGGCGCAGCAGGGTGTAGCCGGTGCCGTCGGGTCGGCGGGCTTCGACGTGGACGCCGTAGTGGGCACGGTCCATGCCGACGTCGTCGGGGAGGGGGAGGTTCGCGGCGGCGTGGGTGAGCATCGTGTAGGCCGGCTGCCAGGCGCCGAGGATCGCCGTGGTCTCGCAGCGCAGCCAGCCCCGGCCGTTGTAGCCGAGGTCGTGGCCGTGGCGGTGGGCTGCGGCGTTCGGTGCGTCGGGGTGGACCAGGGTGACGGCGAGCATCTCGGTGCCGTGGTCGTCGCCGAGGCGGGGGTGGGCGCGCTCGATGAACGGGCCGACCCTCACGGCGATGTCCCGGCCGCTGCCGGGCGTCCACGGCTCCGGGGAGCGTACGGCGGCGAGCATCGCGCGGAACTCGTCGACGACGGCCTGGTCCTCGGGGGTGAGGGCGCCGGGGGCGTGGCCGCAGCGGCGGAAGCGTCGAATCATCGGACGGTCTCCTGTCCGGCCTGGACGGTGGGCGTCTTGAGGACGCGCGGCAGATGAACGTGCAGGTGCTCGATGACGACCTCGCGGCCGCGGGCACGGAGTTCGCGGCCGAGGATTTCCGTCAGTCCGGATGCCCTGTGCCTACCTCCTGCACAGCCGATCGCGATGTGGCTAGGGCCGGCGGGGAGGTCGGCGTAGTCGGCGAGGTTGGCGAGCAGCTCGCGGGCGCCGGGCGTTGCGAGGACGACGTCCTGGACGCGGGGGTTGAGGCCGTCGAGGTCGAGGATGTCGCGGGCGGCGGCGGGGTCGCGGAGCCGGTCGCGGACGTCTTCGATCCGGTCGGCGGCGGGCGGGACGGGGGAGCCGTCCGGGCCGGTGGGCAGGTGGAGGTAGCCGAACGAGGTGAGACGGATAGGGCGCATGGGGGCCTCCAGGTTGCTGGTGAGGAGCAGAACGGAGGAGCGCCGCCCCGGGCCGGGAAGGCTGGGGCGGCGCTCCGTGGGGCTCGTCAGGAGTTGGGGATCGTGGCCGCGCGGATGATGTCGGCGTGGTCGAAGGCCAGCTCGTCGGGCAGCTCGTCCAGGGGCCACCAGCGGGCCGTGCGGGCGTCGTCTCCGGCCGTGGCCTGCGTGCCGTCGGGGACGACGGCCATGTAGGCGAAGGTGACGAAGTGGCCGCGCGGGTCCCGGTCGATCTGGTCCCAGACGCCGATCTGGTGCAGGGCGCCCACGGGCACGAGGACGCCGGTCTCCTCGGCGAGCTCACGGGCGGCGGCCACGTACGGTGCCTCCCCGGCATCGACGTACCCTCCCGGCAGCGCCCAGGCTCCCTCGAAGGGAGGCCAGCCGCGCTCGATCAGCAGGACGTGGCGGCTCGGGGTCACGGCGACCACGTCGGCCGTGTACTGGATGGCCTCGGAGTCGGTCTGGGTCTCGGGCTCGGTCTTGGTCATGTTCGCCTCTCGGTCAGGGGTGAGCGGTGTAGGTGACGACGAGGAACTGGTCGCTGGCGAGGTCCATGACCACGCAGGCGTCGGTGCCCTGGGCGCGCTGCGCGGCGGCGTACTCGTCGGCGGGCCACGAGCCGCGGGGGTGGCCGGCGGGGAACCGCTCCAGCACGGTGCGCTGCGCGGGGAGCGTGGCCGTCATCGCGCGGGGCCGTTCTCGAACGCGTCGATGAGGTCGCTGATGGCGTCGGGGCTGGCGGCTTCGCCGATCCACGTCCCGTCGACGGTGAACACGGGCACGGTGTCGCGGTCGGCGTCGAAGACGGTGGCGTAGTTGCCCCAGCGCTCGAGGACGAGGTCGTGCAGTACCGGGAGCGGTGCGGCGTCCAGGACCTCCAGGGCGTCGACGGTGAGCCGGACCGGGCCGCCCGGGACCTCGGGCGGGACGATGGTGCCGGTGACGCGCAGGAAGTCGCCGGGCTGGATCTCGCGCAGCAGCACGTCGGTGATGCACGGGTCGGCGGTGGTGCAGGCGTACACGGTGTCCGGGGCGTCGGGAGCGATCCGGTCCGCGTCGGCGGGGGAGTGGATCAGGTCGAAGACGGCGGTGCCCCAGCCGGTGCCGGGGGCCGGGATCGCGTCGACATAGCCGTCTATGGCGAGGTGGGTCTGGGGGCTGGCCATCAGCGGGCCTCCGTCCGGGTCGTGGCGGTGCGCGGGGTGCGGGGCCGGGGGCTGTACTGCGCGCGGAGCAGCAGCTCGCAGTTGTGCTGCTGCTGGCGGGGCGTGATCGGGCGGGGCCTGGGTCCGTGGCGGTGCCAGAGCGGGGAGGCCGGCGGTTCCGGGTAGGCGAGGGCGTGGTCGACGTCGCGGTGGGAGGACATACTTGGGTCTCCGTCTCGTCTCGTACGGGAGGGAAGGCCCGGGACAGGCGAGCTGGTTTGGACGCCGAGGTGCGTCTGTCCCGGGGCAGGGCTACAGCTCGAAGGGCTGGCGGGTGAGCCAGCTGTACGGGCTCTTCCAGGGGCCGGCCTTGGCGGCGGGCCAGTCGAGTTCCCAGCCGGGCCGGTAGCCGCAGGCGCCCCAGCCGTCCGAACTCCCGTGGGGGATTTCGCGTCCGGCCTCCGCCGCGGCGCGGGCGGCGTCGTAGACCTCGTGGGCGGCCTTGATGGCGGCGCTGTTGCTGTCGGCCCGGCCGGTGAAGACGTGCACGCCGCGCAGGCCCGGCGATTGGGTGTTCCGTATGGGGACGTCCACCTCGAAGTAGTCCTTGGCCATGACGTCCAGCTCCTCTCGTGCTCGCGGTGGTGAGGGACCACCGCGACCGTCCCGGCCCCGGCCGGTGGCGGCAGGGGGCGGGGCGGCACGGAGGACCATCACTCGCGAGCGGTCGGGACCTCGTAGACGTCGATCACGTCCTCGCCGCCGGACCAGGTGCCCGGGGCGTGGCGGATGTAGACGATGCGCAGCGGGGAGCCGTCGCGGGCGGCGACGTCGTACTCGTGCACCAGGTGCTTCTTGAGGGCGGAGCGGACGGCCGGGGCCACCGACCTGTCGGGCAGCCGGGCGGGGAACGGGAGGAACTTGGCGCCGTTGACGGTGGTGTACTGCAGGGCCTGGCGCGGCCAGAGGCGGGCGGCGTTCATCGCGCCGTGCTCGCGCAGGGCCTGGGTGTGGGCGTCGTGGTACGCCTTCGCGGACGCGGTCATGGGCATGGGCGGGTCTCCTTCGGAGTGCCGGTCGGGTCAGAAGCCGAGGTCGAGGCGGATCGTGATGGGGATGCGGCGGTCGCCGTAGTCGCGGCGCGGGTCGTGGACGGTGCGGCGGTGCGCGGCGAGGCCGGCCGCGCCTCCCTGGATCGGGATGCGGCACTCCCCGCAGCCCGACAGCCACTCGTCCCCGGCCGGGAGTTCGGCCGGGGTGAGCGGGTGCGGGTGTGGGCCGTCGGCGGCGCGGCTCACCCGCGGACCGCCGATGCGTACGGCTGCTCCTGGCCGTCGTGCTCGCCTTCCGAGTCGGGGCCGGTGTTGGGGCCGTGGACGGTGCAGACGATGTCCTCGTCGTTGTCCAGGTCTCCGTTGAGCGCGCGGAACAGGCAGGTGACGCTGTAGGCGGGCGCCCAGGCACGGCCGGTGCATTCGTCGTCGTGCGGGCACGGCACCGCGACGTCGAACCCGACGTCGCCTTCGCCGTCCACGTCGGTGCGCAGGGCGAGGGTGAGGTACTGCTGGCCGAGGCGGATCTCCGCGACGCGGTCGCCGTCGGCGATGTCCGAGCCGGGCTTCCACCGCCACAGCGGCACGATCTCCTCGCCGAACATCCGGGCCACGAGGTTCAGGTCGCCGAGGCCGTCGCCGCCGTCCAGGCCGAGGTCGGCCTGCCGGGCCCCGCTCAGGCGTTCCAGGAACGGCAGGAGCCGGCAGAGGCTGTCGGAGAAGACGACCTCGGCGAAGCCCTCCGCCTTGAGGGTGCGGTGCGAGTCGACCATGTCCTGGCGCTGCTTGATGACCGTGGCCTCGGGCACCGTGCGGTTCGACGGCCGCGGGCCCTGCCGCTCGATGCAGACGCTGCCCGGGGTGGCGACCATAACCGCGATCGGCAGCATGTCGTGCCGCTGGGCGGCGGCGACCAGCGACTCCCTGGCCGCCCGGGTCACGTTGGTCGCGTCGACCACCGTGAACAGGCGTCGGCGCATCCTCGCCTCCAGGAGCAGGTGCAGGGCGGCGACCGCGTCGCCGGTCGCGTCCTGGTCGCCCGCGTCGTCGCTGACGACCTCGCGCAGCGCGTCCAGGGACAGCACCTGGGAGGCGGGCCAGGTGCGCGCGATCGTCGACTTCCCGGCGCCGGACGGGCCGATGAGGACCACGACGCTGCGCTCGGGCATCTGCGGGTAGATCAGCTCGGTCATGCGAAAGCTCCTTGAGAGTGAGGAGGCCGGGCAGCCGTTGCGTCGCTGCCCGGCGGTGATGGGGGAGCAGGACGGCGGCTTCGCGCAGCGCCGTCAGCGAACGATCATGTGGGCGGGGTGGCCGTTCTTCATGTGGTCCACGCACTGCGGGCAGTCCTCACGCGGACCGAGCCCGGCGTGCGCCTCGCGGCCGGCGTACGCGTGGAACCAGCACTGCGTGCACTGCCCCTTGGGCGGGTTCGTTGCCTTCGCGCTCGCCATCTCAGCTCGCTCCCGGGTGAAGGGCACGGCCGCGCTCCAGGCGGATACGCCGCTGGCCGGTCACCGCGTCGTGGCCTTGGTGACGGCGATCAGCGCGGCGAGGGTCTCCCAGCCGTGGTGCCAGGCACTGTCAATGCAATACGCGCCATTAAGTCCGTGGTCGGCCAGACGCCAGAAGGCGCCCTTGCCGGTCTTGGTCGCGAGCGTCTCCAAGAGCCCGCCGGGAACACGGCGATCCGCTGCGTAGTGCGTGACGAGGGACAGGGCGAGCGCAGCCGCGGCGGCGCCCGGGTGCAGCCGGATACCCAGGACGCGGGCGCCGGCCCCGACCGCGACGGCCTGCGTGGCCGTGTAGGTGAGGCAGTGCCAGGCGCACGCCTTGATCCCGTCGGCCGTGCCGTGGACGGTCGGCTCGGCGTCGGGGGTGGCGGCGTAGTGGACGGGCTTGGCGTCGGTGGCGCCCTTGACGCGGGCGCAGTAGTCGGACTGCACGAGGTGATCGCCGAGGTTCGACCCGGCGCGTCCGAGTCCGAGGACGGCGGCGAAGAGCGCGGAGCGGTGCGTCATGCTGGACTTCTCCTGATCTCGATGGATGAGGGAGCGGGCGGCCGGCCTTTGCCGGTGCTGCGGCCGCCCGGTTGTGCGGGCCCCGTCCCGGCCGGTGCGGTCGGGACGGGGTCTGGCTCACGCGGCCAGCCGGTGAACGACCGGGGCCGGGAGCGTCATGAGGCTGCTGGGGTCCGCCGGGGTGCCGTCGAAGCACTCCAGGCAGCAGCCCAACTTTTTGGAGAGGCAGATGTAGAACCGCCTCCGGCACTGGCCACAGGTCTGCCTCGCTGCCATCGCCCGGTCCAAGGCCCATTCCTGGGCGAGCGTCGGCACCCGCTTGGGCACCGCCAGGTCGACGCGGAGCAGGTAGCCGCGGGTGGGGTGGCGGCAGGACCACTGCGGGCGGGTCGCACACAGTCGGCACCGCAGGATCGCGACCGGGCCCTCGTTGCCGCCGGGGCTCAGCTGCATGTCCCGTAACTGCCTGCGCGTGACGAGCCCTTCGGGGACTGCGCTGCGTTCGTACTCGGGCAGCGTCGCGTTCTCGCGCGGCACCCGGGTCACCTCGCGGCGGCGGCGCTTCTTCCTCGGGCGGGGCATCACCTGCTCCAGGCGCCGGGAAGGCGGTCGGGGCGGTGCGGGTAGCGGGGGCCGGGACGCTGCGGGCGGGGCCGGCCGATCCGGCGGCGCGGGCGGGGGATGAGCACGGGCTGTTCCTCCAGTCGTCGGTGGGACGGTGCGCGGTCAGGCGGTGGTGATGCCGGCGATCTGCGCGGCCTGGGTGCCGGTGAGGGTGAAGTCGGGCGCGGCGAGGAGTGCTTCGGCGACGGCGGTGATGCGGTCCCACTCGCGGGCGACGCGCTGCTGGGCGGTGGCCTGGACGTGGTCCCAGGCCAGGCCGCCGTCGGGGGCCGGGCCGGTCTCGGTGACCGGGACGCCCGCGGCGGTGAGGATGTTCAGCGCCATCTGCTTGTCGTGGTCGGCCGTGCAGAGGCGGGCAGTCTCCGGGGTGAGGCGGCCGGACTCGGCGAGCTGGTGGAGCTCGGCGGCCTGGCCGGCGGCTCCGCAGACCACGGCGACGTCGAGGTAGCTGCCGAAGGACCGGGCCCAGGTGGTGGCGCCGGTCCAGCCGGTGACGCCGTCGCGGGTGATGGGGTGGATCAGGACGCGCTCGCAGGTGAAGCCGATGAGCTGGCCGAGGACGGTGTGGCCGGCCTCGTGGAAGGCGAGGCCGCGCTGGATCAGCGGGAGCGGGGTGAACACGTTTCGCGCGTGCCGGTAGGGCGTGTGCTGGTCGAGCTCGTACATGGCGTCCGTCTCCGGTTCCGGTCGGCGGTGGTCAGCGCTGCGCCCCGCCGACGTCGTGCTGGTGTCGGCGGGGCGCAGCGGGCGGGGCGGTTATGCGGCGAGGCTGTGGGCCGTGGGCGTGCGGTGTGCTCCGGTGGTGACCGGAGCGGGCGTGGCGGGGCCCTGCTGCTGTTGCGGGGCGCCGGACAGGTGGGTGCCGATCAGGTAGCCGATCAGCAGCCCGCCGATTCCGAAGACCTTGTGGCGGTGGGTCTTCCACCAGGTCGGTGCCGGGGGCTCGGTGAGCACGCCTATGACGGTCGGGGGCTTCGCCAAAGCGGTGGTCTCCTTCTCGCTCGCGGTGTGGTGGTGCGTGCGGCCGGGCGGCCTGTCCGGTCCTCGCCGCGCCCGCGCGGGGCGGGGTGGGCGAGGGCCGGGCAGGGCGTCGGGTCAGCGGGTGGCGCGGGTGCGGAGCAGGCGGGTGGCCCAGGCCCGCAGCCGGTCGAGGCGGGTGGGGTGGGTGTGCCGCCAGGCGGTGTCGAACACGCCGTCCTGGGTCGGGAAGGACCGGGTCGCGCCGCAGGTGCAGGTCCAGGCGTACGGCTCGGGGCGGGTGTCGTCGAGGGTCGCGGTGACCTTCGCCGGGGTGCCGTTGTGGCGGCCGTGGAAGGTGCCGGCCCAGAGCTCGTTCTTGTCCAGCTTCATCGGGGTGCCTTTCGGGTTCGGTGGCGGGCTGCGGGTCAGCGCTTCTGGAGGGGGTGCACGTTGTCCGGGGCGTCGTCTTCGTCGTCCGGCGCGGCGTCGGCGGCCGGGGCCGGGGCCGGGAGGTGGATGTGCGGCTCGATCTGGTGGCCGGCGTTGTGGATGTGGGTGAAGAACGCCGGGCGCAGGGTCAGGCCGCGCAGGGCGAGGGCGGAGGCGGCGGTCCAGGCGAGGACGGCGAGGCCGGTGGCGATGGAGCGGCCCTCGTCGGGGGCTGCGTCCCAGACCATGGCGATGCTGGCCGCGCCCCATGCGGTCCAGGTGATGCGGGCGCCGCTGCTGCGGGCGAAGCCGCCGATCAGGCCGAAGAGTCCGACGAGCTGCCAGACGGTGTAGACGGTGGAGGCGCTGATCGTCAGCGCGGGAGAGTGCGCGGCGATGTACGTGCGGATCGGCTGGTCGATCACGGCGAAGACGCCGGTGGAGGTGTCGGTGCCGACCTGGACGCGGGGTGCGGCCGTCAGCAGGCTGTGGAGCATGGCGGCCAGGGCGTCGGTCGCGGTGTCCAGCAGCAGGATGACGAAGGAGATCCCGGCGAGTCCGAGCATCGCCTTGAGCCAGTTGGCCATGCCGTGCCAGCCGAGCGCCGGGGCCTGGCGCAGGTCCTCCCAGCGGTCGTGCAGGACGCCGCCGTCGTCCCAGGCGTCGGCCCACCAGGCGCGCAGGGCCTGCGTGCGCGGCTGCTTGTCGTCGAGTTCCTCGAGCAGCAGGGGCGCGGCCGCGGGCTGCCCGTGGGCCTGGCCGTGGCCGGCGGCCGGGGACTGCTGGCGCGGGCCGGGGATGGTGGTCCGGTCGTTGTCGTTGTGGTTAGCCACGGTCGGCTTCTCCTTCGAGAGCGGTGACGGCGCGTACGGGATGGGCATGGCTCTGTTGCCGGGGCCTGGTGGTGGGTCAGGCTGGGGCGAGGCCAGGGAGCAGTAAGGGGGCGCGATGGCAGTCGAGTTCGATTCGGTGATCGCCGACGGGGTGATCTATCCGGCGTTCACGGACGACGACGGCGTGCTGTGGATCGACGACGAGGACGACTACGAGGTCGTCGTCGACCACGCGGTCGTCGACGGGGTGATCTACGAGGCGGAGGTCGATGAGTACGGCCGCCTGCTGATCTACCTGGACGACGACTGAGCGCGCGGGCTGCTCCGGCGGCCTGCCCCGTACTCGATCCCGGCCCGGACGGGGCGGGGTTCGAGTACGACGCAGGGTGCCGGGTCAGTGGTGGATGTCGTTGCGGGTGCGGGCGAAGAACATGCCGCGCGTGGTGCTGTTGCTGGTGATCTCGGTCCGCATGGTGACCGGGCCCTCGTAGACGTTCTTGGTGACGACGGAGCGGGCGCGGTTGATCGCGCCGCCGATCGCGGTGGCGGCCATGGCCAGGCCCGCGAACGGCAGGGTGACCATCAGGACCCCGACGAGGCTGACGGAGGCCAGGCCCTGCAGGACCAGCCAGGCGCCGCAGCCGATGCCGGTGACCCCGGCGCCGACGCCGATGCTCGCGACCGCGATCCCGGCCGCCCAGGCCGGGACGATCCGGTGGTCGGGCTGCTGGACGGGCGGGGTGTCGCCGTAGGCGGGCACGGGGGAGTGGTCGCGGTACGACGTCGGGAAGTGGCCCGGCTGGTCGGTGCGGAAGCTCGCGTCCATGATCCGCTTGGCTTCGGCGGCGGCCTCGGAGTCGGTCATCGGGCGGCCGGCGGTGGGGTGGAAGTCCACGGTGTTCTCCGTTCGGGTACGGGAGCGCCCTCCCGGCCGTGGCGGCGGGGAGGGCGCGAGGGGTGGGGGAGCGGGTCGGGCTACTGCCGGTAGGCGGCGGCCTCGAACTCGGCGAGCGTCGGGTACTGCAACCGGAGACCGGCCCGCGGGCCGGTCTCCGGCTCGGGCTGCTCCTGGACGCCGTTCTTGCGGCCGGTGAGCAGCAGCTGGTTCAGCAGGCGGCGGGCCTCGGGGTCGGTGGCGAGAACGGTGGCGGCTTCGTCGACGACGAACAGGGGGCGGTTCATGGCGAGCTCCGATCGGTTCATGAGGCGGACTGTCCGAGGGCGCTGATCCATTCGGCGATGCCGCTGATCGCGCCGTTGATGGCGGGCGCAATGCCGGTGGAGGCGAGGGAGAAGCCGAAGAGGACGGCGGCGAGCGCGGGCCACAGCCGCAGGTAGCCGGTGCGGACCAGAACCACGACGAGGACGCCGGCGAAGAAGACCAGGGAGATGGTCAACGCCACGGGGGAGCTCCTTTGGGAAGGCCGGCGGCCGGGCGGGCTCAAGGCCCGGCCCGGCCGGGCGGTGGGAGAGGTGTCAGTTCCTGATCGCGGTCAGGGTGTTGCGGACGCTGCCGAGCTTGACCGTGCGGCCGCCGTCGGCGTTGACGAGGTCCAGGATCTGGAGGGCGTCCAGTGGGTCGTCGTGCGCGTCCAGGACGGCCTGGATGCGGTCGCGCAGCGTGCGGGCCTTCGGCTTCGCCGCGGCGGCCGGGACCGGCGAGGGAGCCGCCTTGGCGCCGCCGCTCTTCTTCTTCCCGCCGCCTTCGCCGTCCTCGTCTTCCTCTGGCTCGGGGAAGACGGCCCGGTACGCCTCCATGCCGTCCAGACGCTGGCAGTAGGCGTCCCCGATCAGGGCCCAGGCGTCTTCCTCGATCTCGGGCGGGGCGCCGGGACCGTAGAGGTCGAGGACTTCCGGGTCCAGGCCCTCGGTGGGTGTGGCCGAGCCGATGTTCCAGAACCGCATCTTGCTGGTGGGGTAGCGGCCGTTGACGTTGTAGGCGGTGCCCTGGGTGCCGGGCAGGTCGCTGTCGTCATGCTCCTCGTCGAACTGGCTCACCAGGTCGACCTCGCCCGCGTACTTCGGGATCGGCGCGAGGACCTGACCGGCGGGCAGCAGGCCGTCGGTCACCAGCTGCTTCATCATCGAGCTGGTCCAGCGGAGCAAGACCACCTCGCCCTCCTTGAGCATGGCGCGGAGGGTGTCGCTGCCGCCCATCTCCTCGAGGTGACCGGCCTGCGCGAACAGGCCGATGCCGACGCCGAGGGACCGACCGGTGCGGCCGATGTCCTTGATGTAGAAGGTGGCCTCGTCGCGGTAGGGCGCGCCCTTTTCGAGCAACCTGTTCGCTTCGTCGATGATCTGGTAGATCAACGGGTCGGGCCGGTCGCGCAGGAACTTGGAGCGGCCCAGGCGGGCGTAGCGTTCCTGGCGGTCCATCATGGTCAGCCACGTCGTGCGCAGCTGCGCCATCGTGCCTTCCTGCGTGGTGACCCGCCAGGCCACGTTGCCGTCCATGCCCGGTCCGGCCTGCCCAAAGGCTTCCGGTGCGGACTGGCCGCCCTTGAGGTCGGCGTACAGGACGGCGATCCCGGAGCGCTTCATCGCGGCGAGGATGATCTGCCCGGCGGTGGACTTGCCCGCGCCGGTGGTACCGAACAGCAGCAGGCGCTGCGCGGACCCGGACGCCGGGTCGTACAGGCGCAGCAGGGAGGGCCGGCCGTTGTGGTAGCGGCCGATCCAGATCCGGCCGCGGGCGTCCATGACCAGCATCTCGGGGTCCGCGAGGATGACGCGGGCGAGCGGGTCGTGCGGGTAGATGGTGACCAGGGCCTTGGTGCCCATGACGCTGGTCTCCACCGCGAGCCGGTTGACGTCCGCGATGTTCAGCGCCGCGGCGAGGCGCTGCGGGTGGTAGGTGATGATGTCGCCGGGCTCGGCGGCTTCGACGGTGAGCTCGTAGATCCTGCTCATGCTCCGAGCTCCTTGGTCTCCTCGTCGGGGATGTCGACGGTGCGGATCGCGGTGATGACGGTGGAGGGCATCCCCTTGGGGGCGATGAGCTTCTCCCACGCCGTGTAGATGTCCATGGCCTCCTCGGGGGCCTGGCCGACGGTCAGCCGCCGGACGCCTGCGCCCTGGCGGGGCACCGGGGTGATGGCGATCTCGTCCTCGGGCCAGTTGATGGCTGCGGACAGCTCCAGCAGGTCGATCTTCGGGACCGGCTTGCCGGGCAGGGTGGAGCGGATGACGGCGGTCATCGACTGCTCCCCGGTGCGTTCGATCTGCTCCAGCACGGTGTTCGGGGCGGCGCCGCCCTCGATGGCGACGTGCTGTGCCCAGAACACGGCCTGCGGGTGCTGGGGGCCGGCGGGGACGTCCTCCTGGACCAGGAGCTCGCGGGTCTGCTCGATCGCCTCGGGGGTGAGGGACTTCTCGCGGCCGACCAGGATGCGGGCCACGCGGGCCGGACGCACGTACAGGACGGCGGCGGTCCAGCCGGCGTCGGCGAGGAGCTCCCAGTACCAGTCGATGCCGGGGATGATCCGCTGCGCGGTGAGCAGGACCGCCATGGAGACGGAGGGGGTCATGTAGAGGCCCATGGCGGTGTTGCCCGCCGCGTCTCGGCGCAGGGTCAGGGACCAGGCGGCGCCCCATCCGGCGCAGCCGAGGGCGGCCAGGACGGAGGGGGCGTAGAGGTCGTGGGTGAAGGCGCCGGTGGCGAGCGCGCCGGTGCCGGCCACGGTGGCGACGCGGCCGACGGCGTTGCGTGCCAGGGCGAAGCGGCTGCGCAGGGGGCCGAGGCGGATCATCGGGGGCTCTCCTTGTCAGGGCATAGGGAAGGGCGGCGAACCCGTCGTGGGTTCGCCGCCCTTCGTGCTGGTGCGGGGTGGGTGTGTCAGCTGCGGTGGCCGCGGATGTAGTCGAGGTCGACGCGCTCGTCGATGCCCCGGCCGGTGGTGCCGGAGGTGTGCTGGTCGGCGCAGTCGCCGGACCAGGACTGGTGCGGGTAGCAGGTGGTGCGGTCGGTGGCGGTCAGGCCGCCGCCGGCCTCGGCCTGGTCCTCGCGGCTGAGGGCGTTGGTCAGCTTCCGGTTGCTCATCGGCTTCTCCTGTTCGGTGGTCAGCGGTTGCTGTAGAAGGTGCGGTCGGCCATCTCGATGCCGTCGGGCATGTTGTTGGCGGCGTCCGCGACGGAGCCGTAGTCGGCGATGTGCCCGTCGGCGGTCTCGTGGAAGAGCGTGGACATCTCCTCGCACTCCACGGCCATGGCTTCGGCTTCGTCCTTGCAGGACCGCATCACGGTCGCTGCTTCGCGGTGCTCGTTGACGGTGGACTGGTCGACGCTGAGGGCGGCGGCCTGGTCGGCGAGCCGGTCGACTGACTTCGCGCAGTCCTCCACGTACTTGAACGTGGAGCGGACCTGGTGGGACAGGCCCGCCATGGTGGCGCTGGCGGCGGTGAGCTGCGCGACGACGATGCCGAAGCGGACGGCGCCGACGATGGCGGAGCCGGTCTTCTGGAGGGCGCCGCCGATGACGGGTACGAGGTCGGACACGGTGGGTTCTCCTATTCGACGTGGTAGTCGCGCTCGGCGGGGGCGGCGTGTCCGGCGTCGCGGACGGCGTCGGCGAGCGGCTTGTGGCGGCGCTCGGCGTTCTCACCCGCAGAGGCGATGGCCTCGGAGGCGGCGGGCAGCTTCGCGGCCAGGGCCTCGGCCTTCGCCTTCACGCTGACGGCCTTCTCGGCGAGGATCAGGACCCAGCCCTCCAGGACGCCGGGCACCTTGAGGTCCACGATCTTCTCGTGCAGGGCCTCCAGCCGCGTCATCATCTTCTCGCAGCCCTCGGCCGCGGCGATGGCCTCGTCGACGCCCGCCATGATCTCCTCGGCCATGTCGGCGTCGGACTCGATGACGTCGTAGATCGTCAGGTCGCTGTCCGCGTACTGGGTGTTCGGTGCCTTCGTCGGGACGGGCACGGTCACTACGGTTCCTCCCTTTCTTGCTGCGGGAATCGCTGCGGCGGGGGTCCCGGCCCGGCGGCGCGCCTCACGCTGGCGCGCCTCCCAGACCTGGCCGCCGGCCTGTTCGACGGTGATGGTCGTGCCCTGGGCGTAGCCCCAGCCCGGGGGCGGGCCGAACCCTCCGGCCGATGCCGGGTCCGGGCCGGCCGTCGTGGCCGAGCTGGTGGAGCTGGACGGGTCCGGCTCCGGCTTCCCGGAGCGGCGCGCGCCCGCCCGCTCCCACCAGCCGCGCACCGAACGGCGCCGGTCGCCCTTCTTCTTGGAGGCCGGGCCGGTCGGCGTCGGCCTGGTCGTGCCCGTGCTGCCGGTGGGACCGGCGGACGGGCCCGGTCCGGGCTTCCGCGGCTTCTTGGTGAGCTTGACCTTCTTGCGCAGGTTCACCTTCGACGTCGGCGTCGGCGTCGTTCCGGCGGGTGCGCCCGGCCCCGGCTTCCGGGGCTTCTTGGTGAGCCGGACCTTCTTGCGCAGGTTCACCTTCGGGGCCGTACCGGCCGCGGTGGTGGGGGGCTTGGGCTTCTTCGTGAGGCTGATCTTCGGCGTCGCCGTGCCGGCCGTTGTGGTCGTGCTGGGCTTGGGCTTCTTGGTCAGGTCCACCTTCGGAGCCGCCGCCGGGGCTGCCGGATCGGGCTTGGGCTTCTTGCCGTTGAGGATCCGGCCGACCGCCCGGTGCCGCAGCGCGCCCCGGATCGTCGTGGGTGTCGCCGCCGCTCCCGCGCCGGTGGTCCCCTTGGGCTTCTTCGTCAGATCGACCTTCGGGGCCGCCGGATCGGGCTTCGGCTTCTTGCCGTTGAGGATCCGGCCGACCGTGCGGTGGCGCAGCGCGCCCCGGATCGTCGCCGGGGTCGCCGACGATCCCGAGCCCTTGGTGAGGTCGACCGGCTTGCGGCCGGTCGGCGTCCAGGAGCCGGTGGTGATCCGGTCGGCGACCCGGGCCCGCGCCGCGTCCCGGACCTTGGGGCCGCTGTCCGGCTTGGCCTTGCTCGTCGTCTCCTTGCTGTCCTTGCCCTTGCCGTCCGTGGGGGTCGGGGTCTTGGGCTTGGGGCCGTTGCGGACGCGGTCGGCGGCACGGTCGCGGACGGCGTCCCGGATTCCCGGGGTGCGCGTCGGCGTCGGCGTCGGGGTCTTCGGCTTGGGGCCGTTGCGGACCCGGTCAGCCGCGCGGTCGCGGACGGCTCCGGAGAGGCCGCCGGAGTTGTTCCTCGTGCCGGTTGTCGGGGCCTTTCCGCCCCCACTTCCAGGCTTTCCGCCGCCCTTTGACCCGGAGGTCTCCAGGGCGCCCTTGCGGCCTCCGCCGCCGCCTCCGCGCCCGCCGGTGCCCAGCGAGGGCGTACGGCCGCCAGAGGCCCCGCCAGGGCCCTTGCTGGGCGTCTTGGATCCGGAGCCGCCCGGCAACTTGGAGCCGCTGGAGGAACGGAACGCGGCAGGCGGGGAATTCTTTCCGGAGCTATTCCGGCCGCCTCCGCCACCTGACGTGCGAGTGCTGCGCCCGAATTCCGGACCGGCCTGCAATCGGCCTTTCTGGCGGGCCGCTTCCACTCCGATCGCGGCTTTGTCGGCCGCCGCCTGCTGCTTATCCGCAATGGCCCGGTGGTGTTCGTGGCGGGCTTTCAGATAAGCGGCGGCATTCCATGCACCGCGCATTGCGGCGACGGTAATACCGGCCATCATCACCACCGACATGGCAGCGATTCCCTGCCCCTGCGGACTGTCCGGGATTCCGGGGTCCGCGTGCGCGGCCGTGGTGTCACCGCCTCCGCCGACGTCGGAATTTCCGGCGACCAGCAGGGAGGGCGGGGGCGCCAGGGTGGGCAGGGCGGTCAGGGTGGGGGTGTCGGCCCCGGGGGCCGGCGGGGCGCTGCCCACCGGACCCGGGATCGTGAGCCCGCCGGGGAAGCCGAGGACGGTCCCCCCGGCGTCGTCGTCGGCCATCGGCCGTCTCCATTCGATCAGTCACTCCGGGTCACGGATCCGGGGGGCCTCACGCGCGCGTATAGGCGCGCATGTTGAGCCCCCCGGATTCACGGGGTGAAGCGGTGATGATGAGCTGTGATGAGCGCGGAGCGTTACGGCGAGGTGGGCCGGCCCTGCTGCTCCGTGGTCCAGCGCTGGAGCAGCACGACCAGGTCGGCCCATGCCTTGTCGTCGGTGCCCGCCAGGAGGCGGGCGAGGTCCCACAGCGCGGTGGCCCGCGTCTTGTTCGTGGTGGTCTCCGCCAGGCGCTTGTTCCAGCGCGCCGTCTGACCCTTGGAAAGGTGCGGGGCCATGTATCAGGCCCTCTTTTCCAGGTAGTCCAGGAAGTTTCCCTTACCGCCTTCCGTGCCGGTCTTCTGCGCGACGCCCTTCCCGTCGCCGGTCGGCTCGACCAGGGCGCTGCTGAGGCCGTTGAGGTGCCCGGCGGTGTTGACCGCGCGGGCAGTGGCCAGGCCCTTCTTGTTGGCCTTCTCCAGCTCCTTCTTCTCCGCCTTCTCCTCACGCCTGGCGGGCAGTTCGACGTAGCGCCGCTGGAATTCGGCGTCGAGCTTTCCAGCGTGGTTCACGGCGGCCCGCAGGTCCTTTTCGAGCTGCGCCAGCGGGCGGGAGGCGAGATAGGCCCGGATTCGGGCCTCGAAGGGCTTGTCCCCGTCGAACTTGAGGTTCTCCAGGTCGGCCCGGTACTCGCCGAGCAGGGCCCTGACCTCGTCGGCCATCTGCCGCAGCCGCTCGCGCTGCTGGGCGGCGTAGACGGCCGTGCCGCCGGGCTTCATCAGGTGGTCCGAGGTCCACCGGTTGCTGTTCTCGGGCATGGCAGAAGACCTCCAGGTCTCGGGGTGGGGAGGGGGAAGGGGTTCATGGGTCCGTGTCCCCGAGGCGTGCGTGCGGGGCCGGGTGGTGCTCGGGTTCGGCGGGCGGTCCGCGCCGCGCTCGGGGCGGGTGCGGACCGCGGGCCTGCCGGCCGTGGCCGTCACCGGTCCGCGCTCACGCTCGGGGGGAGCGTGGGCGCGGACCGGGGGCGACCATGAGCGGCAGGTGCGGTGAGCGCCGATGGGCGCTCGGGTGGGGCGGTGAGCGCGGTGGGCGCTCAGACGCCCGCCGGGACGCTCGCCCCGGCGCTCGCGCTCGCGCTCGCCGGGGCGCTCGGGGTGCCCTCCTCGACCTGCTCGCGCAGGCGCTGGGCGGTCGGGCGGGAGACCGGCTCGTCGGACAGACCCGCTTCGGTGAGCGCGTCGCGGATCTCCGTCCACTGCGGACGGCGCCCGAGCTCGGTGTAGAGGAGTCGGATCCTTTCGTGGCGGCGCTCGGTGAGCGCGTCGCGCTCGCTGTGGGTTCGGCCGCCCTCCGCTCGGTGAGCGTCCTCGTCCTCCACGGGGCGCTCACCTTCGTGAGCGCCTGCGGTGAGCGCCGGGCGCTCGCGCTCGCCCTCCCCGTTGCCCGGGGTGAGCGCGCTCACCTCGGGGTGAGCGCCGCCCGGTTCCGGGTGAGCGTCGGCGCTCGCGTCCGCGCGCTCGACGGTGTGAGCGTCCTCGGGGGTGAGCGTGTCGGCGAGCGCAGCGGGCGCCGAGCCGAGCTTGAGCGCCATCCGCTGCTCCAGCGGAGCCTTCCAACGCCACAGCCACCCGTACTCCTCGCGCAGCCGCGCTCGCAGCCAGGTATCCCGCTGGAGGCGGGTGAGCGCCTTCTCGTAGGAGGTGATCTCCCACAGGATCATCCGGCGGCGAAGCCGGGCGGTGGCAGCCGGAGCGAGCAGCCAGCGGCTGCGCCGGACCGTCTCCATCCGCACCTTGCCGGTGACCGCGCCGATCTTCGTGGCGTACACGTGCGAGGCGATCTCGGAGAAGACCACCCACAGCAGCGTGAGGGCGGCGTGCCCGATACGGCCGCCGGCGGTGCTGGACGCCTGCCAGTTCAGGTAGACCGTCACCGCCGTCAGCGCGCGGGGCACCCAGCGGATCCAGCGGAGCTCCATGCCCATCCGGATCAGGATCAAGTTGGCGCCGGTGAACGCCGGGATGGCGACGTCGATGCCGACGGGCAGCAGCCACGGCCAGTCCCAGCCCCAGCTGGTGGCCTTGGTCTCCAGTGCGGTGTAGGAGGAGAGCAGGCCGAGGGTGGAGACGACCGCGGCCGCCAGGACGATCCCGACGACCAGGAGCAGCTCCTGCCCGGACAGCGGCGGGACACCGCCGGCGGGCCGTGCCTCGTCACGGGCCTTGCGCCGCTTGGCGCGGGACTCCGCCCGGATCTCCCGGCGCCGCGCCCGGCGCACGGTCCGCTGCGTCGCGGCCTCGAGGATCCGCTCGGCCTCGGCCAGGGCCAGCGCGGCGGCGGCCTGGTCGGCCGTGGCCTTCGCCTCCGCCTCCCGGGCCGTCTTCGCGTCCGTCTCGGCCTGCTCGCGCAGCCGCACGACGTCCTTGTCGGTGGCGGCCCGCAGCTCCTCGGCGCCCTTGCGGGCGTCGTCCAGGGCACGCTCAGCGTCGCCCCGGAGGCCGGCCGCCAGCTTCTCCGCACCGGACCGCACCTGCGCGGCCTGCTCGTCCGCGCTCCGGCGCGTCCGCTCCGCGTCGGCACGGGCCCGCTCCAGGACCTCCTCAGCGTCCTTGGCCGCGCGCGTCCGGGTGTCGGCGGCGGTGCGCTCGGCCTCGGCCAGGAGCTCGGTGCGCTTCTCCGTCGCGTCGGCGAGGATCTGCGCTGCTTCCCGGCCGGCCTTCGTACGGGCCTGCTCGGCGTCGGCGGCGGCCGACGTCAGGGCGTCCTGCGCCCGGCGGTTCGCGTCGGCCAGGACCTCCTCGACCTTCCGGGACGCGGCCGTGGTGAAGACCTCCGCTTCGCCTCGCGCGTCGGCGAGCAGCTGCTCGGCAGCCGCCTCGGCGTCGGTGCGGACCTGCTGGGCGTCGTCGGCCGCAGAGGTCGCAGCGTCCTCGCGGAGCCGGTCGGCGGCCACGGTGGCCTCGGCCAGGAGCTCGTCGGCCTTGCCGCTGGCCTCGGTGGTGAGGGCCTCGGCCGTGGCCCGGGCGTCGGCGAGCAGCTGCTCCGCCGTGGTCTCGGCGTCCGTGCGGGCCTGGTCGGCGGCCGTGGCAGCGTCGGCCAGGAGGCGGGACCGCTCGGCGGTGGCCTCCTCGGTGAGGGTGGCCGCC
The DNA here is from genome assembly GCF_040650755.1 of Streptomyces sp. NPDC048623. Lineage (NCBI taxonomy): Bacteria > Bacillati > Actinomycetota > Actinomycetes > Kitasatosporales > Streptomycetaceae > Streptomyces > Streptomyces sp. NPDC048623. Next base: position 20,623 of record NZ_JBEZHV010000037.1, on the reverse strand, counting down.
TCCGAGCGGGCGCCGTCCAGCAGTTCGGCGGCGCGGGCCTCGCCGTCGGCGACGATCCGGGCGGCGTCGGCGTCGGCCTGGGCGCGGAGGTCGGCGGCGCGGTCGGCGGCGTCGGCCAAGACCGGGTCGGCCTCCTCGTGCACCAGCGGCACCGTGTTCTCGGCGGCCGGGACGGTCGCCTGGTCCGGGACAGCGACCACGGGCGGGCGGGCGGCGGGGGTGCGGGGCTGCCGCTTGGGCTGGGCGCGGCGGCGGGCAGCGTTCTTGGTGGCCACGGGGGATGTCCTCTCGTACGTTCCGGCGCCTCCGTGAGGAAGGGCACCGCGGGGGCAGCGTCGGTCGGTAGGGTCAGGACCAGGTCCTCCGAGGCCCCGGCAGCTCAAATGCCGGGGACTCGGGGGACCGTTGTGCTGCGGGGGCTGGTGGTCAGTCGCCGGCGGGGAGCTCCGGGCGGCGGTTGGCCGTCCGGTGCTGCTGGGTGAGCCAGGCCATCGCGGCCGCCGTCATCTCGTCCGCCGCGCCCTCGGCGTTCAGCGGGGCGGTGTCGATGTCGCGCATCGCGTCGGCCGGCGGCAGCAGCCGCATGTACTCGCCCATCGCGTCGTTGATCAAGCCGCCCTGCACGGGCAGCAGGGCATAGCGGGTTCCGCCGGAGACGTAGGTGACGACCCTGCTGACCCGGCAGACGAACGTGTGGTTCGCCTCGCCGCGCCAGAACCGCTCCGGGTCGCGGTAGAGCACGAAGTCGTCGCGCTGGTAGGAGACCTTGCCCTTGGCGGTCGTGGGCTCGGAGTAGGCGTGCATACGGGCTCCCTCGGTGAGTGGTCCGGACTGTCCGGCTCCCAGTCACCGCCCGACCCGGCCGCCGGGAGTCGGCGGGCCGGTGCGGGCGGATCAGGCAGCTGTCAGGCCGACCACGCGGTGCCGGACGCCGCCGCGTGGAACACGGCCGCGCTCGTCTTCCCGCTGCGCGCCGTGCCGCCGATGAGCGGGTGGCTGTCCGCGAGCCGGAGCGGCAGGGCGGTGTCCACGGCGTCGGTGGGACGGTGCGGGGCGACGATCCGGCCGTCGGGGAGCAGCTCGCCGGTGTCGTCGAAGACGATCAGGGCGTTGCAGAGGAGGTTCCAGCCCTGTTCCGGGTGGGCGGCCACGACGCGGGCGGCCTCGCGGTCCGGGCTGTCGGCCGTCGGGCAGGTCGGGTTGTGGGTGCAGAGCGATTCCGGCAGCCGGGTGGTGGCGGCGGTCGTCGCGGTGTCGGTGCTGGTACGCATGGGCTCTCCTGCGGGGATGCGGGCCCGAGAGTCTCCCGGGCGGGAGGCGTGCGAAAGGCCGGCTGCCCGTCTGGCGGGCGACCGGCCTGGTGGAGCAGCGCGGTGCGGGATCGGAGTTGGGTGTCCGTCCCGCACCGCGGTCAGTCGTACGGGGCCTCAGCCGTGCAGGCGCCGGCCGAGGTCGTGGTCCTCGTTCGTGCGGCGGAGGTTGTCCTCCAGGCGCTTCTGGTCGGCCTCGCTCATGCCGCCGGCGCCTTCGCGTTCCGGGCCCGGTTGCGGGCGGCGCGGCGCTTCATCGCCCGCCGCTCGTCCTCGGACAGGCCGCCCCAGACGCCGTCGTCCTGGCCGGACTCCAGCGCCCACTGGAGGCACTGCTCCATGACCGGGCAGCGGCGGCAGACGGCCTTGGCCTCCTCGATCTGGAGGAGCGCCGGGCCGGTGTTGCCGATGGGGAAGAAGAGCTCAGGGTCTTCCTCGCGGCAGACCGCGTTGTGTCGCCAGTCCATCCCGGTCACCGCCCTTCGCGAACGCGGCGGAGGGCCTCGTCCATGATCGGGTCGGAGTCGCTGTCGTTCCGTGCGATGCTGGTGGGCATCAGGTCTCCAAGCGGGTCCTGGACAGCCCCGGAGGGTCTCAAGTCACCGGGGCTGTCGTGCTGTTCAGGCTGTTCGTACGAGCAGCCGCGGCCCCGTCCATCCCGAGCGATCGAGATGGACGGGGCCGCGGTCGTTCGTGCGGGGTTGGTCAGCTCGCGCGGCGCTCGGGGTGCAGCGTCTTGAGCGGCACCGGCGGCGCTCCCAGCGGCGCGGCACCGGCGGGCAGCTGCGCGCGGCGGGTGTCGGCGTCGCGGACCGCGGACTCGGTCGCCGCCCACTGTTCCTTGCGCTGGAGCCACAGGGCCCGGTCGTTGATGCGCTCGTCATCCGCCGGCGCCTGCTTCTGCGCGGCGATCTGGCTGACGGCCGGGGCGACCGCGACCTTCGGCTTGCGCCGCACGGTGGTCTTGCGGCGGTGGCCGGTCTCCGCGTGACCGTCCTCCAGGCGCTCGGCCCACTTTCGGACCGTGACATCGACCGTGATCAGACGGTTGCTGCCCGGGCGGCAGCGGACGGCGGCGTCCTTGCCCGCGCGGCCGGTGTCGTGCGGCACGAGCTTGGTCGTCTTGTTGCCGAGGCCGGTGATCGGCACCCACGTCTCGCAGTCGGGGCAGACCAGCGAGGCGCAGGCGGGGCGCAGGTCGTACTGGTGGGGCCTGAGGGCGGAGAGGGCCAGCGCCGGGCGGGCGTTGACAGTGCGGGAGCGGGTCCGGCTCCGGCGGGGGCGGGCGGTGCGCTCAACGGTGGAAGCAGACATCTGGACTCCTCGTGGAGGGAGTGGCAGGGGGCGCGTCGCGAATGCGTTCTCTGCCCGCCGGGCCGCACGGCACGAGGCCGGCGTCCCGTAGGACAGACAGCGCACAGCGCTGCGACGTGCACGCAGTGGTCGCGGCCGTCTAGCTCCGGAGGAGTTCTGGTGCTCTCACGCCCTCCGGTTCCCAGCAAGCTGGGGGAGGACTACTCCGGCCGACCCCGAAGGGCGGACGACTACTGCGGTCTTGCGGTGGTGCGGTCCTACGTCTTCACCGTCGGCGCCGAGGCGACCAACTGTGTCGACGTGGATAACCTAACCAGTACACTCGCTACCGTGTCAACCAGGTTGGGCAGGCTATCTATTCGAGCGAGGTGGCTCTACGATGTGGCTCATGACGGACGAGGCCATGCAACCCTTCGAGCGCATTGCGCAGGACGTACGCGAACAGGTTCGACTCAGGCAGCTCAAGCCCGGCGACAAACTGCAGAGCACCAGGGAGTTGGCAAGCAAGTACGCCGTCGCGCCCGGAACGGTGCAGCGCGCCTTCGCCGAGCTCCGAAAGGACGGAGTCATCTACTCCCACACCGGGCGCGGGAGCTTCATTCGCGAGAACGCCCTCGATGCGCTTGCCGACCCGACTGCGCAGACCATCAGGCGACTCGAGGAGCAGGTCGCCGATCTGACTGCGCGACTCGAACGTGTCGAGCGGAACCAGAGCAGCGGTTCGGCTCAGTCCTGAGCCCGACCACGACGCCGTACTGCCTCGTTCTCCTGTAGTGGCAACCACGGTGTCCCCCGTTCGTCATCGGCATCACTTCGACGGAGATCAGCTTCGGGGTCGCGGGCGTCTCGGCGAGATGTCCCGGCGTGGAAGGGGTGTAGCAATAGCGTCGCAACAGGGCTCTTCCTGCCTGGCAACAGAGCTTCATAGGGGTGTGTAGTGATCGCAGTTGAGCAGTGGACAGGTGAGGAGGCACTGCTGTTGCGATCGGTAATGCGCGCGTCGGTGCGGGGGTTCGCCGACCATCTCGGGATCAGCCCTCGGACGGTTTCGCACTGGCAGCGGAACCGGACCAGCGTGTGCCGTCCGCAGATGGCGCAGATCCTCGATACGGCGCTGAACCAGTGCACCCCCGAGGAGCAGGAGGCGTTTCGCCTGCGCCTGGCGGCCCTCCACGGCACCACCGTCGCGGCCGCGGCCGTCGATACCCCGCAGCCGACGCCTTGCACCGTCGTCTCCCACAAGTTCCTGCCAGCCTACGTGGGCGAGCAGATCGCCCCCCTGTACGCCGCCGGCGCTCCCGCGCTCTCTGGCCCGGGGGGCTTAGAGCGAAGGACGCTTCCGGCCGGGCACCGCTCGGCCCAGTCGTCGGCGGTCCACGTCTACGGGTGCGGCGTCGCCGTCGTGCACCTGGAAGAGCACCACCGCGTCGAATCGCTGACCGATCTGGCGGTGTGGCGATACCGCACCTATCTGCAGGAACCCGACTGGGCGGGCAAGCAGATCACGCAGCTCATGAAGCTCCACGCGGCCGAGGAAGCGCCTACTCACGAGGTGCCCGCGCCGCAGTACGTGCTGTCGGTCTACGAGCTCCGCGAAAACTCGTGGGTGGGCGCGGGTCTGGACACCGCATTGCAGCTCCTGGCCACGCCCTCTGTCCTGGTCAACCGCCAGGACCCGGAGAACGTCGTCTCGCTCGGGCCGGACATCGAGGCCGCCAAGTTCCGCGAGGGCTGGATGCACCCCGAAGCTCTCTCCTTCGGTGGCAACGTCTCCCAGGGTGTCGCCGGCTGGTCCGGAGTCTCCTACCACCCTCAGCCGGACGAGCGCGCCCTCACGACGAGCCAGATCGTCGCTCTGGAGCTGGACGTCCAGGCGTTGTGGGCGCTCTCTTCCCACGTCCTGCACACCGTCGAAGACGGCCACGACCCGGTGATGCCACCCGAGTACGGCTGGCGATTTCTGCGGAGTGCCTACACACGCCTCACAACCGCGCGTCCCACTGAGACGGCTCAGCACCGCGTGATGCGCGAAGCGATTCTGACCACGAGCGAGCTCCCTGACCGGCTGCGAGCCGCTCAGGACGCCCTCCGAGACAGCAACCCCTGATGGCCATGGGAAAGGTGAACGCGTTGGATCCGCGATCGACAGCGCTGCTGGTTATCGACGTACAGCAGGGCTTCGTCAACGAGCACAGCCGCGACGTTGTCCCGACGGTCGTACGGCTGGTGGAGGGCTGGCGGGCCGCCGGCGGTCCGGTGGTCTTCACGCGGTTTCACAACGCGCCGGGCTCGCCGTACGAGACGATTTCCGGTTGGAAGCGGCTGCGCACCGCCGAGGAGCAGGCGTTCGTAAAAGACCTGGCTCCCTTCATCGACGGCTCGGCCCTGGTCGTCGACAAGTCCCAGGCGTCCGTCTTCACGCCCGAGGGGTCGCAGCTCATCCGGGATGCTGGCTGGAGCGACCTGGTGCTGTGCGGCATCGACACCGACGCCTGCGTGTACGACTCCGCCACGGCTGCCTACCAACGGGGCTACCGGCCGTGGGTCGTCACCGACGCGTGTGCCTCCAGCGGCGGCTCCCAGTACCACGAGGCCGCTCTGCTGCTCGCGGCCCGGAACCTGGGCGCCGATCAGCTCATCACCAGCGAAGTCGCTCTGTCTCGTATCAGCGGTGGGGGGATCCAGTGAGTACACCTTCGTTCGACGCCGACGTCCTGGTCGTCGGGGCCGGCCCCGCTGGCGTAGCGGCCGCCCTGATGGCCACCAGCCTCAACATGAAGGTCCTCGTCGTGGAGGCCGACAACGTCGGCGGCAAGCTCCAGACCATCGGCGCTCTGGAGAACGTCTCCGGCAACTGGACGACCGGCCCCCAGCTGGCCGAGGCCCTGGCCGCGGACCTGTCCCGCCTCGAGCAGGCCGGTCGGTGCTCGCTGGTCCGATCTCGCGCCGTGGGGGTCAAGGGGCACTCCGACCGAGCGGAAGTCCTCCTCGCGGACGCCCAGGTGCTCACCGCGCAGGCGGTCGTGGTCGGCACGGGCGTGACCGCGATGACGCCCGCCGACACCGACTGGATCAGCGCCGCCTCTTCGCTGTCCACGCCTCCGCTGTGGCGTGCGCGGCCCGAGCAGGTCGGTCCACGGACCTACGTGCTCGGAGGTGACAGGCCGCTCGGCACCTGGCTGCGAGCTCACCCTCAGTCCTCCGCAACGCTCCATGTCCTCGCCCCGCCGGCGGACGACTACAAGCTGGCTGAGGTGTCAGAGGACGATCGAGTCCGGGTAGTTCCCGTTTCCCACGTCGCCGTTTCGCATGCGCGTCACGGGACCGACTTCATCGTGGAAGTCGAGAACCGCAGTGGAAAGCTCAGCAGCTACGTCGCAACGGCGGTGCTGAGTAATCTCGGTAATCGGCCGGCGGCTCTCGAAGGGCTCGCGGCGGACGAGAACGGATACTGCCCGCCGGAAATGCAGCACCCCCGGATCTTCATCGCCGGGGATCTGCGTTCGGGGCGGTTCCAGCGCATCGCCACGGCGCAGGGTTCAGGAGCCGAAGCGGCCCTGGCGTACTACTACTCCACCGCGCTTGAGCGGGTCTGACGAAGAGGCTGACGTGGCTACGCCGATACTGACCATCCCGCAGGCCGAGCAGGCTTCCGCTCGGTTCCCCTCCGGATGGCTCGGCATTCCGGGTGCCATGCGAATTCGGCCCGCAGCTCTGTCCGGTTGTACGGCTAGGCTGTGCGCAGATGTGATCCATAACGACGAGAACCCCGGGACCGGGCATGGTCCACGGGGCCTCGAACGGGGCGAACAGCCTCGTTGGGCGAGCCACCTGATTGGAGGTGATCGCGGGATGAAGGCTACCCCGCAAGCTGGAACTCCACGCGGAGCTGCGCCGTTTGACCTTCGCGATCACGCCGTCGGGCGCGCTTTCAGGTATGCCGACGCCGGCCTCGGATTGAAGGGGGTCGGGGTGACTTAGCGCCACCGGCCGCGCGCGCCAATGGGTGGAGTGGCATCCACCTGGCCCCGCGCGGCCCGTCTCGCCGATCGGATTTCGCACCGTATCGGCTGCCCAGTCTCCGGTTCGCACCCGGTTCTGGGCTCCAGCTCATCGAGCTGGATCTCTCCTGTAGTACCCCGCCTTGGCAGGCGGGTCACCGGTCCGCTTGGCAGCGGGCCACCCGGCTCGGCAGGTGCCCCTTTGGCAGGGGGCCTCTGTCGGCTACCGCGTCACCTCGGGCTTCGGCGGTCTTGGCAGGCCGTCGGGCTCGGGGCTCCGTCCATATAGAGCGTCGGCCGTGCTCGGGTCCCTTGGCAGGGGCCTGGTCGCGGTCGGGGCGATCCATATGAAGGTTGGTGTCCCCGCCATAGTGCACGAGATCGGTATCTTCTGTCAGCTCGGCCTTGTCCGATTCGGCCTGATTCGAGCTGCCCACACTTCCCGCGTGACGGGATCGACTGTCCCTGTTTGCCCTGTTCGCGGCATTAATCACGAAGATTCTTGGGGTCGGAGTGTCACACGGACCCCGGTCCGCGACACCTATACCCAGAGGGGGGCCCATGTCCTCCTGACGGCGCCCGCGGCCGGGGTGCTCCACAGCTCCGTCCCGCAGGGCGGGACGCGTCCGCAGATTTCTGCCCGCCGGGCGGGAGGGAACCGGGTCTCCTCCGGTTCCCGGACTCTGTCCACAGGCTGTCTGCGCCAGGCTGCCGAGATGATCTCTTTCTCGTCCGTCCGGGCGGGCCGGTGAGCGCCGTGGCGGCGCCGGCCGCCGTGCTGATTCCTGCCCCGCGTCCGTCGGCCGACGACGTCGCGGTCTCTGTGCTGCCCGCGACGCTGTACGTGCCGGAGGCGTCCCAGTGGCTTTCGACGACGTCGGGCCGGGTCGCGCTGGACGGCTACTCGTGGATGCAGGCGGTCCACTGGGTCGCCGGGGCGGGGCTGTACGAGCCGCGCCGCTACCGGTCGCACGGGCCGCGCTCGTTCGGGCCGACGACGGTGCGCGTCGCCCAGCTGCTCGCGGAGCTGTTCCCATGCCGTCCGGGGATCGAGTATCTGGTGCGGCGTACCGGGCTGTCGGAGCGGTCGGTGGAGTACCACCTGGGGATGCTGCGGGAGGCCGGGCTGCTCGCGTACGTCGTGCGGGGCACCCGGGTCCGCGGTGAGGCGCCGCAGGCGTCGGAGTTCGCGCGGATGGTCCCGCTCGAGTTCGACGTCGCGCTGGGCATCCGGACGGCCGGTGAGGGCACCGGGCGGCGGATGACCGGGATCGCGGAGGCGGGCCGGGAGCTGATGGCGAAGCTGGCGAAGAAGGCCGGCCGGAAGGTGCGTCGGCCGCGGGCGAAGACGTCGGCGAAGGCCCTCGTGAAGGGGTCCGTGGAGGGGTCCGGCGAGGCCGTTTCGGCGGCTGTTTCGGCGGGCGGCCGTTGCACCCCAATGGAGGGTGGTCCTACTGGTACTTCTTCTGCGGCATCTACTTCCCTTCCCCCTGAGAGCAAGCTCGCCAGCGGGAAGAGCGATTGCCCCACCCCGAAGAAGTCCAAGGCGAAGGCCGGCGGCCGGAAGCTGAACCGGGTCGGTCGTCGCTACCAGCTGGCCCGGGAGCTGACGCAGGAGCTGGACTGGCTCCGCGGCTGCTCGGTCCCCCGGATCGCCTGGGTCGCCCGGCAGGTTGCCGATGCCGGATGGTCGGTGACCGAGGTGAAGGGCTGGCTGCACCTGCGCGGCGAGACGGGCCGGGTCCACCGTGGCTCCGGGCTGCTGGCCGTCCTGCTGGCCGGGGCCGAGAAGGTCCTGGACACCCCCGCCAAGCGTGCGGACGCCGTGGAGCAGTGGCGCGGGGCCCAGGAGGCCGCCCGTCGTCACCGGATCCAGCAGGTGCGGGCTCGGGCCGAGCGGTTCGACGGCGACTGGGACGCCCCGACCAGCCGTGCTGTCCAGCGGCAGGTCAACGAGGCGTTCGCCGCTGCGTTCCGCCCGGCGGTCGCGCCGGAGGCCGAGGCCCTGCCGGACGTGTCCGCCGTGGCTGGCCTGGAGGCCGCAGAGGTGGCGCAGGCCCGCACGGAGGCCCGGCAGAAGCTGATGCTGGGCGACTCCTCGCTGATCACCCTGGCGGTCGACGCCATGGGCCGCGAGGCCGCGGAAGAGCTGTACGGCGCCGCCCTGGTGCGCCGTGGGCTGCAGCTGGCGAGCGGCGCCCGCAGCTCGCTGATGACGTACGGACGCCGGTAGGAGGCCGAGATGACCGAGACCACCATGACCACCCCGACCGAGCAGTCCACCGGCGACGACCTGGAACTGTCCGGCATCGACCTGGCCCGAGTCGCGCTGCACCAGGCCCGCGAGGCCGCCAAGAAGCGCGGCGCGACGGAATCCCGCACACCGCGCCGCCGCCGGGCCCGGGCCGTGCAGCGCGACGCGCGGGAACCGTCCGGGTTCGGCGCCGTGCTCCAGGGCCTGATGGCCGACCGGGCCTGGGACCTCCCGGCCGCCGGCGGCACCGTGCTGGACCGGTGGCCGGACATCGCGGCCGCCGTCGCGCCGCAACTGCCCGACCACGTCCAGGCCGTGGCCTTCCACCCCGAGACCGGACAGCTGGACCTGCGCCCCAACTCCCCTGCCTACGCCACCCAGCTGCGCCTGATCAGCGCACGGATCGTGGCCGAGGCGAACCGCGCGGTCGGCGCGACCGCGGTGCGCACCGTGCGGGTCCTGCCCGTCGGCGGAGTGCCCGCGCCCCGGACCAACCCCCAGGCCCCGGTCCCGGCCTCGGTCGCGGCGGCGCCGGAGGCCGTGCCGGTGGAGGTGAAGACGCGCGAGATGGCGTCGCCGGGCTTTCACCGGGCGCTCGCCGCGCACCAGGCCGTCGCGCCCGTGAGCCGCGTGGACCCGGCGATCGCGGAGGCGGTGGAGCGGCAGGCGCGGGCGATGCGGGAGCTCCGGCTCCGTGCGTTCCCCGAGCCGGAGCCAGTGGCCGACGACCAGCCGGCTCCGCTCGACCAGGCCCGCACCGAGCGCCGTCGCCAGGCCGAGGTCTCCCACGCCGCTGCCCTGCTCGTGGCCCGTGCGGAGCGCGCGGCGCGGGCGGCCGGGACGGTGGCCGCGGTGCCGCCGCAGCGGGTGCCGCTGCGGACGTCAGCGTGAAACGTCGCCTCCCTCGAAAGAGGCCCCGCACGCCGTTCGTACGCATTTCGTACGGTCGATGTACGCCATACGTACGTTTCATGGGGTAGAGTGGAGTCAGGAGGTGTTCCATGTCCGAGTTGTTCGACGCGGTCGACGCCCTGATCGCGTCCCGCGCCACGCTCCCGCCGCCGGCCGAGCGCAAGCGGCTGCGCACCGCACACGGCCTGACGATCGACGAGGTGGCCACCGCGCTGCAGGTGCGCCGGGCCACGGTCAGCGGCTGGGAGTCCGGCAAGACCGAGCCCCGCCCGCCGGAGCGCGACGCGTACGCCCGGCTGCTCAAGCAGCTCGCCGCGCTCTACCCCGCGCCCGAGGAGCCGGCCGCCCCGGTGCCCGCCACGTTCACCGGCCCGCCCGCCCCGGCCGAAGCGCCGACTCTGTCCACAGGCCCGGCCCCCGAGGCTGCGGCCATGACTTCAACCGAGAACACCCAGACCCCCGCCCCTGCCGCTCCCGTCGCCGCTGCGGCCCCGGCCGAGGCCCGCCCGGCGCCCGCCGCCAGGACGTCGGCGACGTCGCGCCGCCCGGCGGCGAAGAAGGCCGCCCCGCCGAACACCCCGGCGGGCGGCACCGACCCGCGGTTCGAGAACGGCCCGCTCGCGGTCGTCGACGTCGAGGACGGGAAGGTGCTGGCGTACTGCACCGGCGGCCTGGTCCTGGACGTGCCCGCCAAGTCCCTGCCGTCCCTGGTGGACTGGACCCTCAAGGAGGCCCGGCTCGGGCAGCCCAAGTTCGTCGGCCCCGGCAAGGACGCCGACCCGCTGATCGTCCTCACCGAGGCCGCCCTGGAGCGCTACGGCCTCCCGGCCACCCTCACGGAGGAGGAGCGGTCCGCCGGACGCATCCCGGAAGGCCACAAGGTCATCAAGCAGCTGACCCGCGCCGACTGGCAGCTCACCAAGCGCGGATTCGGCCCCTGGGCCCGGATCTACCGGCCCGCCAAGGGATCCGACCGCCAGTGCGTCCAGCTGTGCATCCCCTCGTGGAACGCGCTGGACACCCGCCACTGGGGCACGGCCGGACAGCTGGCGCCGGCGGAACTCGCCCGGCTCCTGGGCGTGTACGCATCCCGGGTGATGACGCCGCGAGGCTCCACCGCCGTCACCGGCCTGGAGCTGATGACCGCCCTGCACCCGCCGACCTACGCCGTGCGGGACGAGGAGACCGGCGCCCTGCGCCAGGCCGACGAGAAGACCCCCGGCTCGCTGGGCAAGGACCCGGTGGACTGCGCGCCGTGCGAGGCCCCCGACGGGCACCCGCTGCTCAAGGACCTGGGCCGCTTCCACGTCCGCGGCCCCGGCGAGCGGCTCTTCGAGGAGGCGTACGACTGGGCCCGGCCCATGACCGACGACGAGTGCACCCTGCGCCACCTCGTCGGCCTGGACGTCAACATGGCCTTCGCCGCGGGCGCCAACGGGCTGCCCGTCGGCCTGGGCGCGCCCACGCACGTCAAGAACCCGGTCTTCGACCCGAAGCTGCCCGGCTCCTGGCTGGTGGACCTGAGCCACGTCGACCTGTCGAAGGTGAAAGTCGGCAAGGAGTGGGTGCAGCTGGACAGCTCGCTGCTGCCCTCCCCGTTCACGCCGAAGGGCGACCGTCCGACGGGGCCGGCCTGGTACGCGACGCCGACGGTCGCGTACGCGGTCGAGCTCGGCTACGACGTCGCGCCGACCGAGGCGTACGTCCGGTACGACAACGGCCGCTACCTGGACGGCTGGTACAACCGCCTGCGGGACGCCTACCTCGCCACCATGGCCGACCTCGGCGTCGACGCCGACCTGTCGCCGCAGGACTTCCTGACGGCGATGGACGGCTACAAGCAGCGCGACCCGCAGATGGCGATCGTCGCCTCGGCCATCAAGGCGACCGTCAAGGGCGGCCTGGGCAAGCTCCGCGAGCGGCCCCGCGGCGAGGGCTGGCGGCCCGGCGAGCCGTGGCGCGCGCTGTCCCGGCCGACGTGGCGGCCGGACATCCGCGCGGCGGTCATCTCCCGCACACGGATCAACCTGCACCGCAAGATCGTCAAGCACGCGGCGTTCACCGGGCAGTACCCGATCGCGATCCTGTCCGACTGCGTCGTCTACGCCGCGAACGGCACCAGCCCGCTGGACTTCCTGCCCTACCGCGAGGGCAAGCCGCTCCCGGGCGGCTTCAAGCTCGGCATCAACCCGGGCCTGGTCAAGTGGGAGGGCACCCAGAGCGTGCTGTGGGGCGAGGAGGTCCGCGAGCGTCACAACGCGCCGGAGCTCAACCTCGCCCGGTACATCAAGGACGGCAACATCACCGACGACGACAACGGCGAGTAGGGGAGCGGACAGGCGATGGCCAAGGAGTTCGGGGACGGCCTGGACCAGGCGGTGCAGAAGGCGTTCACCCGCCCCGCACCCAAGGGCGCGGGCACGCAGATGCGGTACCTGGTCAAGCAGCTCAAGGCCACCAAGGCGGTCGCCGAGGTGCTCGGGATCTCCCAGCGGCAGGTGGAGCGGTACGTCGCGGGCCAGGCAAAGAAGCCGCGCGCCGACCTCGCCGCGCGCCTGGAGCGTGAGGTGAAGAAGCGCTGGCAGCCGCAGATCAGGGCCAAGGCGAGGGAGAAGGCGGCGACCACCGGCGGCATCGTCATCGACGTCCACGCCCGCCTCGGCTACACCGGGGCCCCGATGGACAGCACGGACGAGGCCCGCGTCCGGCACCTCACCGTCGCCCTGCCCCCGCAGCACGCCGCCCGGCTCTTCGACGCCCAGCAGCAGGGAGCCAACGAGAACACCCTGCGCCAGCTCACCGCCGAAGCCCTCCGCGAGGTGTACTTCCAGGACGGCGGCCGCCGCGCCGGCTCCCTTGAGGAGGTCCAGATCAACGACGTCCTGGACCTCGAGTTCGACCTCTGAGCCAGGCCCCCACACCGAACAGCCCGTGAGCCCCGGACCGATACGGTCCGGGGCTCACGGGCGACTCTTCCCGCCTGATCGGGTTCCGCCTGACGCCCGTCTGCCGCATCACGGACGGCGCTGGTCATGGGCGGCGCTGGGCCGCTGCCAGGCTAGATGACAGCGGCGCTCTGGGCCCGCGGCCGGCGGGGCCGGGCAAACGGGATCGCGGACCAGCCCTGCTCCAGGACGGCGTTGTGCTCCAGGAACTCGTACTGGGGGAACAGTTGGCGCAGGTCCACGGCATCGGCGTCGACGGCCGCGCCGAGGAGGTCGGCCAGGCTGGTGCCGGTGATGGTGACCGCCTGCTCCAGTTCGGCGATGGCGGTGACCATCACGGGGATCTTGGTCTCGGGCAGGTGTTCGCGTTGTGCGGGGGTGTTGATCTGGTGGAACGGCTCTGCGGTCACCACCATCCCGATCATCCGGCGGTCGGTCGGGATGCCGGCGAGCTCCGGGTGGTTGCCGGAACGGAGGAGGTCCACCGACCGGTTGATCTGCTCGAACCCCTTGTTGATCGGCGTGCCGCGGAGGAGGGCGGCGAAGTCCGGTCCGCCGAACCTCAGCTGCTCGCTCGGGCGGGTCGACTTCACCTCGATCAGCAGGACCAGGTCGGGGAAGACGACGAAGAAGTCGACCGTCTTCCTGCTCTCCTTCTTGGAGATCTTGACCAGGGTCTCCGGCTGAACCTTGGCGTCGGTCAGCAGGTCGAGGTGGCGGCCGACGTAGCGCTCGAAGAGCCTGCCGACGTCGGTGGTGAACGACTGGCCCCACTTGGACATGTTGTCGCCCCCGGTGTAGTAGAGGCCGAGGGGGGACGCCTTGTCCAGTACGGCGGCCGGTACCGGGACGAGGTAGCCGCCCGGGACGCCGCCGACCAGCGGGGTGGACCGGAGCGGGTTGTGACCGTAGCGGCGCCGGAGCGGGTCGTGGTTGGTGGGGAAGGAGACGCGGAGCTTGTTCTTGGTGGTGACAAGGTGCCGGTTCAGCACCGCCTTGATCTCGCTCGGGGAGCGGAGTCCGTCGAACTGGTCGTAGTCCTCGGCGGGGTACCAGTCCACGGCGAACCGGCCGCGGCGGCGCGGGTTCGGGTGGGCGGTGGCGCAGCCCCAGACGAGGTTGGCGATGCCGAGGTAGTCCGCCAGCGAGCAGCCGAGGAGTTTGTCGTCCCAGCCCGGGACGATCACCTCCAAGGGGTCGTCAGAGTCGGCAGGGTAGGGGGTCTGCGACAGCCAGGCGACGGTGCGGCTCAGCTGCGAGTAGTTGTCCTCCTGCCACGGGGCCTGGTGGTGGATCGTCCGCTGGAGGAACCCTTCCCAGCGCTTCATGCCCTCCGGTTCCTGGGTGACGGGGTCGTCGAGGGCCCAGAACAGGTTAAGAATCTCGCTGAGGTCCCGGTCGGTCGCGGGGTGGCGGTTGTCCCGGCCCCGGGCCAGGGAGACCCAGGCGACGTCCAGCAGGGCCCACGGCGCGAGCGGGTTGAAGCCGCGAGGGGCCGGGTTCCGGGCGAACGGGACGGCGGCGCTGTTGACCGCGATCAACCGGGTCAGCGAGTTCGGGTCGTGCCGCAGGACCCGCTCGAAGTACACAGGCTCCGGAACGGGGTAGGAAGGGGGGGTTTGCCACATACCTCGAAGTGTCCGCCTCCGCTGGGCGGGGGCGCGACCGGTTTCCCGTACCGGGCGCCGAAGGCACTCCCGCCGGCCCCGAGGAAGGCCGACTAGTCGTCGCCGCCGAAGCCACGGTCGAAGCCTCGGAGGACCGGGTCGAGTTCGGCCGCGGCCCCGCACAGGGAGCACAGCCGGGTGCCCGGGTGCTGCGCGGCGTCCAGGGCCCGGTCCAGGGTGAGCACCGGCGCCCCGGCCGGGGCCTCCGCGCAGTCGACGGCGTGGACGGTGCCCCGGCCGGGCCCGCGGCCGCCGGCCTTCGCCAGCACCCAGCCGGACGGGCGGCGCGGCCCCAGCTCCCGCTCCACGAGCGAGGGCGGCTCCAGGTACTCCACGGGCACGCCGTCGTACGAGACGCCCTCCAGGGGCCGTACGTGCTGCGGCGCGCGGACCCAGACCCGGTACTCGGCCGGCTCCACCGTGTCCCAGGGGCCGTTGCGGTACGCGGGGATCCCCACCTCGTACAACCAGCCGTCGCGGACCTGCCGCCTGGACCACAGGCGTCCGACGACGTCCTGGTCCCCGGGCAGCAGCACCCGGATGGGGACCGGCACCGGCTCGGAGGCGGAGGAGGACGACGTCATGCCTCCACCGTAGGCGCCGACCCCGACAGCACCCACACTGACCTGCGCGAACGCGTGCTCTGTCCACAGGCCGGGGCCCAGAGCATGCCGGTATGACGAACGACAACGCACAGCAGCCGGCCCCGGGCCGCGGCAAGGTCTTGGAAGCCCTCGCGCAGGCAGAGCGGAAGGTCTTCACCCGGCCCGCGCCGAAGTCTGCAAAGGCCCAGATGAAATTCCTCCTCACGCGCGTGAAGGGCTCGACCAAGGCCCTGGCCGAGCGTCTGGGCGTCTCCCGCCGCACGGTGGAGCGCTACCGCGCCGGAACCCTGACGACCCCGCAGAAGCGGCTCCAGGCCGCCTTGGTGGAGGAGACCGAATCCGAGTGGCAACCGCAGGTCAGGGCCCAGGTCCGCGAACAGGCATCGACCACCAGCGGCATGATGGTGGATGTGGTCGCCTACTTCGGATTCGTCGGCAAGGGCAGCTCGGACGACGGCCGCGAGCGCTCCATCACCACGGACATCTCACCCACCTACGCCAAGCAGATCCTGGAGCTCCAGGCAGCCGGAGCGACGGACGAGGATCTGCATCCGCTCGTCGCGGAGGCCATCACCGAGTCTTATTTCACCGAATGGGGCACCCGGGCCAAGGGCCTGCGTGCAGATTTCACAAACGTTGTGTCGATAGCTTTCCGGTTCTGACCCGGCCGAATTCCGAAGCTGCTATAAACCGTATTCGGCGGGTCGTCGACAACGCTCTGGCGGCGGCCCGCTCCCTGATTCCGGACCACGATTGCGAGGCCGACGATGACCACGCCCTGGCCGCCCCGGCACACCGCCCGCCGTCCGCTCCCCCCGCGCGTCGCCGCGCCCCGCGAGCCGGTCGACCCGGCCCGCATCGGCCGCCGCGTCGTACGGCGCGAGGCGAGGGGCATGGACGCGGGCCTTGTCGCGGTGGCCCTCGAGGAGGCGAGGTTCGAGGCGCGGCAGGCGTCCCGGTACGAGGACCTGGCCGACGACCTCCGTGGCCCGGCGGAGCTCGCGGAGTGGGAGCGCATCGCCGCGCTGCTCTCCGGGGCGCCGGCGGGCACGCGGTACGACCCGGACGTCGACGACGTCGTCCAGGCCGAGCTCGCCGCCGACGCCGCGGCCGCCGCCGCCCGGGAGGCCGAACTGCGCGAAGCCGTCCGGATCGCGGCCCGCGCCAACCACCTCCAGGTGCTGCGCGACCTCGGCACCCTGGACCAGTCCGAGCCGGCCGAAGGCGACGAAGCCGTACGCGACGAGCTCACCCGCCGCGCGGGCGGCTACGTCCAGGCCGACGTCGACGCCTGGCTCGCACACGCCCTGGCCGCGCACCGCGGGCACTACCGCGACCCGGCCGCCCGCGACGCCGCCGCCGGCCTCCTGACCCCGCCGGTCCTCGCCCACGCCGCCCTGCTCGGCGAACTCCTGCGCCTGGTCCCCGACGCCGACGTCGACGAGCTGGCGTTCGTGGCCCGGCTCGCCGCCACCGAGCCCGAGGCCGTCGGCGCGCTCGCCGAGGTCCTCGCCCGCGCCCGCCCCGAGGTCCCCTGACCGGGGACTTCCGGTGTCACGCTCACAGGGCGTGTGCGTGACACCGGCTGTCACGCACACCCCGGGAAGCGTCACGCCGCCTTCAATACGTCCGCGAATGTCCGTTTCGACAACGCTCCGGGGCCATCCAGGCCGGGATCCGCAGGCGGGCGTGACACATAAAAGTTGAAGCCCCGGACGCTGGTGATCCGTACGGAACGTGATCGTGAGCCCGGGTTCGGCCGGAGTGGTCCCGGGCCCCATGGCCCGGCGATACCGTGGTGAGCAACGCCAGTTCTGCCCTCTGGAGCCCTCGATGAGCGAACAGCCGGCCCCCGCCGACACCGCCGCCCGGCGACTGGAGCCCGCGGCCGCCGACGCGGTCCGCGCGTACGCGGCCAAGACCCGCGCCGACGCCGACCGGTTCGCCGCTGTCCTGGAGGACATCGCCACCAACGGCCTGCCCGACCCCGAGCAGTGCACCCCGTGGGAGGAGCTGCGCGAGGCCCACCTCGCCCGCCTCGCCTCCC
Organism: Streptomyces sp. NPDC048623; assembly: GCF_040650755.1. NCBI lineage: Bacteria > Bacillati > Actinomycetota > Actinomycetes > Kitasatosporales > Streptomycetaceae > Streptomyces > Streptomyces sp. NPDC048623. Next base: position 3,568 of record NZ_JBEZHV010000037.1, on the reverse strand, counting down.
AGCGCCCGGCCGTCGCCTGATGCCCCCGCAGCACGGCCCCCGCCGCGCCCGGATCGCGTTCTCCGACTCCGCCGCCAAGCAGCTGGAGAACCTGGCCAGCGAGGCGGAGATCCACGCCCTGGACCGCGCCCTGGTCGTCGTCTCCGTCGACCCCGAGGTCGGCGAGCCGATCCCCGGCGACACCGCCGGCCCCCAGCTGCGCGAGTACGCCGACGAGGTCGAGCGCGTGCGCTTGTTGTACTGGGTGACGGCTTTGCGGACCGTGGTCGTGGTCGCCTACCTCGAGGTCTGACCCGCGACGTCCTGGACCAGGCCGACCGCGTGCTGCCGGGCCCGGCCTGGCCTCTCCACGTGTTCGTTGGTTGGTGAGGGATCGGGTCCGCCGGTTGGTGAGGGATCGCTCGCGTACAAGGAAGACCTAAGACTGACTGACCAGGGGACGAGCGCACTCTTCCCACCCGCCGTAGGCGAAGTACCGGAAGTACAGCCGGGCAGTCCTCGCCTCCGGCGGGCTCGCCACCCGCCTTGCACCCATCGCCGCGCCGCTGTCGGCCAAGAGCTCCAGGCCGACGGCGCGCCCTGCAACACGCCCGTGCAACGCACGAGTGCAACAGAGTCCGCGTTGCGGCCATGACCTGCGGCAACACCCCGCACCGCGCGGATCGGGCGTGTGTTGCGCTCCGCGTTGCAGGGCCCCGGCCGGACCGGCCGGAGCGCGTCTTGCACCCCATTGGTAGGTACTACAGGTAGTACCTATGTGCGGGTTGTAGATCTCTCCCCCTGAGAGCGAAGCTCGCTGCGCGGGCACACATCACCCGCCCTCGCCTCAGCAGAGGCCGACCCCGCCGTCCCGGCGCACATGATCCTTCCCGGCGCTGTACGGCCGTCTGCGGCGTTCTGACGCCCTCCGGGCTCCCGAGCGACGATCAAGGCCCCGAAAGGCGCTCACAGCGGCGTACAGCGCTTCGGGCGGCAGGTGAGGCGCCCTGCTCCTCGGCGACGGCTCCGCGACGGGCGCCGGCGCTCTCCTCTCGGTCGCTGCCTCTCGCTGCTCCCGGTCCGAGCTCTGCTCTCAGGGGGGAAGGAGATACAACCCGCACATAGGTACTACAAGTACCTACCTACATTGGGGTGCAAGACGGCCCCGCGCCCCAGTCCGTCCCGGGGCCTCGGCCGCAGTCCGGTGCAGCACGGTCGTGCTGCTCGCTGCTGTCACTGCTGCTCCTGGCGGTGAAGGGTGCAAGGCGCTGCTGCTGCTGCTCGCGCTGCTGCTGACCGGCTGGGTGCAGCAGCTCGGCTCCGAGGGTGCAGCGCAGCATTCGCACGACCCGGGCGGGACACGGCTGCTGCTCGTGTAGCAAGGCCGACCTCACCGGTGCAGCGGGCGACTGCTGCACCGGGGCCGGCTACCGGCTCGCGGCTGCTGCTCCCGACGTGCTGCTCGGCCGGGGCTCGCACAGCCGCTACCTGGGCGCCGGACGAGTTTGTTCTGGAGGAGCAGAACAAACCGGTTCAGCTGGTGCTACCGGAGGCGATCCCGTGTTCGGGCCTGCGCCCGCTGGTTGTTCTGCTCCTCCAGAACAACCCGGTTTAGCTAGTGGTACCGGCTTGATCGCGGGCACGAAGAAGGCGCTGCACCCGGGGGGTGCAGCGCCTGGTGGCTTCGCGGGGCCGGGGCCGTCAGCCGGTGGCGGCGAGGTTGGCGACCTGGGCGGCGTACCGGGCCCGTCGCTGCTCGGTGAAGCGCTCGGGTTCGGCGGCCTTGATCTCCGGAATCGGCATGGGGTAGGCGACCTTGCCGCCGGTCAGCAGTGGGTGGAGCTGGTAGAGGCCGTCTTCGAGGCTCCAGGCGAGTCCGCACTCGCGCAGTTCCTTGAAGCCGCGGTTCACCGTGGGCTTGCTGGCCCCCAGTTCGCGCGCCATCTCGTTCTGGCTGATCGTGGCGGTGCCGCTGTCCGGGTCGCTCAGGTACATCAGCTCGTCCAGGACGCGGCGGCCGGCGGTGGTGATGTCGACCAGGGCCAGGAGGCGGAGCACGGCGCGGGGGATCTCGACGGGCGCCTCTGTGGGAGGGCTGGGGACGTAAGAGCTGCTCACGGAGCCTCACCACTTCCGATCAGGACGACGCTGCAACAACGAGGATATGCCGCGCGGGATCACGCGCTCGCCTTGCGCACGGGCTTCCGCTGGCGGAGCGTGACGACCTTCTCCTTGCGGCGGGCGGCCTCGGTGGCCTTCTTCTCGGCCTCCCGCTCCTGGCGCCACTCGGTGGGGTAGTCGGGGTGCGGGATGATGCAGACGGGGCCCTCGGCGGCGTTCCAGAGCTTCTGCCACTTCTCCTGCTCGCCGGAGGTGCCGGCCACCGTCAGCCACGGGTTCAGCTGGAGGGTGCCGCGCCTGGCGGTGCGCATCCAGCCGATGTGCGTGAAGAACTGGCTGGCCTCGTTCACGGAGGCTGCCGACAGGTTGCAGCGAGCCTGGAGATCACGCTGGTTGGTCTTCACGAAGCCGCGGGGGACCGCTCGGTCCTTGTCGTCGGACCGGTTCGCGTTCTGGAGCGCCATGAGCTTGCACCAGACCTGGAACCAGCTGCCGGGCGCCTTCAGGCTGCCGAGCACGTCCAGGAGCAGCCGGGCGTCCAGGACGTAGCCACTGACCTCGGCGCTCGCGGCGAACTCGCGGCCCTGGATCTTCTCCACGCCCAGGATCAAGCCGCCCTTGCCGTCCGACCGCGCGACCACGCGCTCGCCGGGGCGGACGATCGGCAGCTGTTCCATCAGCACAGTCCTCCAGGGATGATCAACGGTTCGGTGAGCACGGTAGCACTAGGTAAACCGGCTTGTTCTGGAGGGGCAGAACAAACGGTGCCTCACAGTCACCTAACGACCCGTCAGGTCCGGGGTGACTTTGTTCTAGGTTTCCAGAACACTCGGGAGCCGTTTGTTCTGGAAACCTAGAACAAACGGTTTCGCATCGCCGCAGGTCAGAGCCGTTTTCGGCGTGGATCCCTCTTAGGTGTCTTTAGACACCAGCCACCGCCCCAGCCCCCGCTGCCACGCCGCGCACCTCGCGGCAAAAACCGCTGGTCACAACGGGCGTGTCGCCGTCGACACCCACCGGATCGGGGTAGCCGGCCTCTGTGGCTGAGCTCGCTTCGCGTGCGGCGCCGCCCTCGGGTGCGGGTCGGGGACAGCAGCAGCGGCTCTGAGTCTCGGGTGGTACCAGCCGTGACGATCAAAAGCCCGGAAGCGTAGCTGGTCCCGGTGGGCGATTCCGCCGCCCGGCCCTGGGGGCCGCTCGGCTCCGGCACCTCCGCACGCCGGAATTCCGGCTTTCCGATATCCGAGGTACCGTTCTGTGGCTCAGGTCGGGCACTTCCCAATTCGTGATTCCTCGCCTAAGCGGTGGGCTTGATGCGGGCGCTGATGCAGGCTCAAAACCCAAACCGCGTCCGGGTGGTTGGGGGGTGTCTTGTGTTTCCGCCAACGGTACATGCTGCATCAACCCGATGCACCCGCTACACTAGAACCCGACACGAACGAGCGACCCCCACCCCTCCATAGCCAGC
>NZ_JBEZHV010000036.1:0-58097 GCF_040650755.1 Streptomyces sp. NPDC048623 | reverse complement strand
CTCCGGGCGCTTCCTTCGTTCTTGCGTTTCCGACTCTATCAGATCTTTCCGATCCGATTTCCTCGGTGCTTTCCGGTCCCTTTTCGACTTTCGTCTTTCCGGGCCCTTCCGGCGGTGCCGACTTTATCAGAAGTTCTGAGTCGGTTTTCCCGCCCCCGGTTCCCCTTCACGGGCGCACGTCGGCGCTCGCTGGTTCCCCGCTGGCGGAGCCGTAAACGTACTGGAGCGGGGCGCCCCGATGCAAATCGAGGCGCCCCGCTCCGTGTTCGATCCCACCCGAAGGGGTGACCGTCAGACCTCCACGACCACCGGGAGGATCATCGGGCGCCGGCGGTAGGTGTCGGAGACCCACTTGCCGACCGTGCGGCGGATGAGCTGCTGGATCTGGTGCGGCTCGACCACGCCGTCCTGGGCGGACTTGTTCAGCGCCTGGTCGATCTTGGGGAGCACCGCGTCGAAGGCGGAGTCCTCGATGCCGGAGCCGCGGGCGTGGACGTTCGGGCCGCCGACGATCTTGCCGGTGGAGGAGTCCACCACCACGAAGACCGAGATGATGCCCTCCTCGCCGAGGATGCGGCGGTCCTTGAGGGAGCTCTCGGTGACGTCGCCGACCGAGAGGCCGTCCACGTACACGTAACCCGCCTGGACCTTGCCGGTGATGCGGGCGCGGCCGTCGACCAGGTCGACGACGACGCCGTCCTCGGCGATGACGATGTGGTCCTTCGGGATGCCCGTCATGGCGCCGAGTTCGGCGTTGGCGCGCAGGTGGCGCCATTCGCCGTGGACCGGCATCAGGTTCTTCGGCCGGCAGATGTTGTAGAAGTACAGCAGCTCGCCGGCGGAGGCGTGGCCCGAGACGTGGACCTTGGCGTTGCCCTTGTGGACGACGTTGGCGCCCCAGCGGGTCAGGCCGTTGATCACGCGGTAGACCGCGTTCTCGTTGCCCGGGATGAGGGACGACGCCAGGATCACGGTGTCGCCGGGGACGATCCGGATCTGGTGGTCGCGGTTGGCCATCCGGGACAGCGCGGCCATGGGCTCGCCCTGGGAACCCGTACAGACGAGCACGACCTCGTCGTCCGGGAGGTCGTCGAGCGTCTTCACGTCCACGACGAGGCCGGCGGGGACCCGCAGATAGCCGAGGTCGCGGGCGATGCCCATGTTGCGGACCATGGAGCGGCCGACGAAGGCGACGCGGCGCCCGTACTCGTGGGCGGCGTCCAGGATCTGCTGGATGCGGTGCACGTGGCTGGCGAAGCTGGCCACGATGATGCGCTTCTGGGCGTTCGCGAAGACGTTCCGCAGGACGTTGGAGATGTCGCGCTCGTGCGGGGTGAAGCCCGGGACCTCGGCGTTCGTCGAGTCGGTGAGCAGGAGGTCGATGCCCTCCTCGCTCAGCCGCGCGAAGGCGTGCAGGTCGGTGAGGCGGTTGTCCAGCGGGAGCTGGTCCATCTTGAAGTCGCCGGTGTGGACGGCCATGCCCGCGGGGGTGCGGATGGCGACGGCCAGGGCGTCGGGGATGGAGTGGTTGACGGCGACGAACTCGCAGTCGAAGGGGCCGAACCGCTCGCGGTGCCCCTCGGCCACCTCAAGGGTGTAGGGGCGGATGCGGTGCTCCTGGAGCTTGGCCTCGATCAGGGCGAGGGTCAGCTTGGAGCCGATGAGCGGGATGTCCTGCTTCAGGCGGAGCAGGTACGGCACGCCACCGATGTGGTCCTCGTGGCCGTGGGTCAGGACGATGCCGACGATGTCGTCGAGGCGGTCCTGGATGGTGGTGAAGTCCGGCAGGATCAGGTCGACGCCGGGCTGCTCCTCCTCGGGGAAGAGGACGCCGCAGTCGACGATCAGCAGACGGCCGTCGTACTCGAAGACCGTCATGTTCCGGCCGATCTCACCGAGCCCGCCGAGCGGGGTGACGCGAAGGCCGCCCTTGGGGAGCTTCGGCGGGGCGCCGAGTTCGGGATGCGGATGGCTCAAAAGTCTCTCCTCACCACACGCGCCACGTACCGCTCGGGCACGTGGCGCGCATGACATTCGTGCACTTGCTGTTGTCTTTGGTTATGAGTGTTCAGTTACAGCGTGTTCAGTTGCGCGTGTTCAGTTACGGATCTTCGGTTGTGAAGTCTGTTGTCAGAGCTGTACCCCGCCGGCGGTCAGATCGACCTTGAGCTGAGCGGTCTCCTCGGCGGAGAGCTCGACGAGCGGCAGGCGCAGGGGGCCGGCCGGGAGGCCCTGGAGGGCGAGGGCGGCCTTGGTGGTCATGACGCCCTGGGCGCGGAACATGCCGGTGAAGACCGGGAGCAGCCGCTGGTGGATCTCGGTGGCCTTCTGGACGTCGCCGGAGAGGTAGGCGTCGAGCATGGCGCGCAACTCGGGGGCGACGACGTGGCCGACGACGGAGACGAAGCCGCAGGCGCCCACGGAGAGCAGCGGCAGGTTGAGCATGTCGTCGCCCGAGTACCAGGCGAGGCCGCTTCGCGCGATGGCCCAGCTGGCGCGGCCGAGGTCGCCCTTGGCGTCCTTGTTGGCGACGATCCGGGGGTGCTCGGCGAGCCGGACGATGGTCTCGGTGTCGATCGGGACGCCGCTGCGGCCGGGGATGTCGTAGAGCATCACCGGGAGCTCGGTGGCGTCGGCGATGGCCGAGAAGTGCCGGTACAGGCCCTCCTGCGGGGGCTTGTTGTAGTACGGCGTGACCGCGAGCAGGCCGTGTGCGCCGTCGCGCTCGGCGGCGCGGGCGAGCTCGAGGGTGTGGTGCGTGTCGTTGGTTCCGATGCCGGCGACGACATGGGCACGGTCGCCGACCGCCTCCAGTACGGCCCGTACGAGCTGCGATTTCTCCGCGTCGGTGGTGGTCGGGGACTCGCCGGTGGTGCCGTTGACGATCAGGCCGTCGTTGCCTGCGTCGACCAGGTGGGTGGCGAGTCGCTGGGCGCCGTCGAGGTCGAGTGCGCCGTCCGCCGTGAAGGGCGTGACCATGGCGGTGAGGACCCGCCCGAAGGGGGTCTGCGGAGTGGAGATCGGAGCCATGGGTAACACGCTACTCGCTGCTCAGCGCCGGGAGTCCCCTCGGGGGACGCGATAAGAGGAGCCCGGCACTGCCTGCTCGGGGGTTCAAGCAGTGCCGGGTCCGTTTGATCAGCCTAGATGAACTTCACGAAACGTCGCAATACGGACACTTCGCAGGGGATGTTCGTACTTATGTGCGCCCCCGGCGTGCGCCCCCTCCGGAGCGTGCGCTACGGCGCGACCCGGCCGTTCTTGTTGAAGGCGGCGTGGGTCAGCGGCATCAGCCGGGCCCAGTGCTCCTCCATCTTCTCGCCCACCATCTCGATCTCCCGCTGCGGGAAGGACGGCACCGCGGCCAGCTCGTGCTGGGTGCGCAGACCGAGGAAGTGCATCAGCGAGCGCGCGTTGCAGGTGGCGTACATCGAGGAGTAGAGACCGACCGGGAGGACCGAACGGGCGACCTCGCGGGCCACGCCGGCGGCCAGCATCTCCTGGTACGTGGCGTACGCCTGGCGGTACGAGTCCTCCATGGCGCGGCCGGTCAGCTCGTGCTGCGCCTGGGTGCCCTCGACGAACACGTACTTGCCCGGGCGGCCCTCCTGGACCAGCTTGCGGGACGCGTCCGGCACGTAGAAGACCGGCTGGAGCTCCCTGTAGCGGCCCGATTCCTCGTTGTACGACCAGCCCACCCGGTGCCGCATGAACTCGCGGAACACGAAGATCGGGGCGCTGATGAAGAAGGTCATCGAGTTGTGCTCGAAGGGGCTGCCGTGGCGGTCCCGCATCAGGTAGTTGATCAGGCCCTTGGAACGCTCCGGGTCCTTCTGGAGCTCTTCGAGGGACTGCTCGCCGGCCGTGGACACGCGCGCCGCCCAGAGGACGTCGGAGTCGGCGGCGGCGCTCCTGACCAGTTCGACGGTGACGTCGCTCCGGAGGTCGATCTTCGCGTCGTGCTCGGTGGAGGTGTCGGTCACCAGCGGTCCTTCCCGGCGGGGCTCGTTGCAGTCGCCCACTCTATCCATCTCCCTCTCAAGGATGAGATTCGGCCGCTTTGATGAAAAATCGGCACCAAAGCGCCCGTTCGCTCGTCTGTACCGGTGACACACCCGAGCACCACCGCCCAGAGGAGAGTGGCCCCAGATGTCGCTCCCCCTGGCTTCGCCGGGAGGTACCCCCATGCGAGAGGCCGTACCGTTCGCGTTCGTCGCGGAGTCCGACCACTTCCGCAGTAACGTCACGCCCCCGCCGAAGGAACGTCTCACCGCGGCCCAGTGGCTCGGCCGCGGCCTGCTCGGGCTGACCCTCGTCGCCGGCCTGGTCGGCTCGCTCGTCTTCGGCATGCCCGCCCTCGGCGCCGGGGACGCCGGCGGTCATCGGCATCAGTCCGAGGCATCCGACGGCCGCTGAGGTAGCCTCACCGGGCACAGCCACCGAACGTGCTTGTGAGTGAGGACCTGTCGTGCCCCTGCCCTTTCTGACGGCCGACCGCGCGTTTGACGCGGACGAGGACATCGCGCTGCCGTTCGCCGACCACGACCAGTGGCGCCGGCCGTACCGGCCGGGACCGTGGCGGGTAGGGCTCGCCGCGCTCGCGCTGCTGCTCGCTTCGTTCGTGCTGCTGGCGGCCGTGATCATCGCCGCGGCCGGGGAGTCCGGCGGGGCGATGTTCACCTTCGGCTTCGCCGCGCTGATCATCGCCTCCGCGCTGCGCATGCTCCGGATGGGCGTCTGGGTCAGCCGGGCCGGCCTGCGGCACGTCCGCTTCCTCACCACGAGCACCCTGTCCTGGCGGCAGGCGAACGGCGTGCGCACCGTCCAGCAGCCGGTGCGCTGGCTCGGCCTCCCCCGCACCGTCCAGGGCCAGGCCCTGATCCTCGTACGCCAGAACGGCGAGCAGACCGCGCTGCTCACCGACCACAACGCCGACTTCCTCTCCCGCGTCGAGGCCTTCGACCGCGCCGCGGACACCGTCGAGGCCTGGAACGCGGAGTACGCGGACGCGCGGTAGGACGCCGCCTGCGGGTGCGTGTGGCTGGTCGCGCTCGCACGGCGGAGCCGTAGGTGTCACAGCCCCGCGCCCCTGACGGGGGCACGGGCGAATCGCCCCCGCCCCCTACGCCGTTCCCGCCTCGTGCAGCGCGATCGCGCGCTGCATCGCCTTGCGGGCGCGCGGGGTGTCGCGGGCGTCGCGGTAGGCGACCGCGAGGCGGAACCAGCTGCGCCAGTCGTCCGGCGCGTCCTCCGTCTCGGCCTTGCGGCGGGCGAACACCTCGTCGGCCGAGTCGCGGTCGATCCGGCCGCCCTGGGTGCGCTTCAGCTCGTCCACCGGCAGGCCGCCCTCGGCCTCCAGCTCCTCGGCCAGCCGGTTGGCGCGGCGCGCGAAGCGGGTGTTCTGCCACAGGAACCAGCCGCCGACGACCGGCAGCAGGAACGCTATGGCGCCCATGCCCATCGCCGCCGGTTCCCCGGTGAGCAGCAGCAGGACGCCCTCCATCGCCACCACCCCGAAGACCAGGACGAGGACGGTGGAGAGGAAGACGTACGTGATCTTTCCGCCCATGACCGTCAGCCCAGGTCCAGGAAGTGTTCCAGGCCGAAGGTGAGGCCCGGGACGGTGGTCACGCGGCGGGTGGCCAGCAGGATGCCCGGCATGAAGCTGGAGTGGTGCAGCGAGTCGTGCCGCACGGTGAGGGTCTCGCCCTCGCCACCGAGCAGCACCTCCTGGTGGGCGAGCAGGCCCCGGAGGCGTACGGCATGCACCGGGACGCCGTCCACGTTCGCACCGCGCGCCCCTTCCAGGGCGGTCGTGGTGGCGTCCGGCTGGGGGCCGAGACCGGCCTCGGCGCGGGCGGCGGCGATCAGCTGCGCCGTACGGGTGGCCGTGCCCGAGGGGGCGTCGACCTTGTTCGGGTGGTGGAGCTCGACGACCTCGACCGACTCGAAGTACGGCGCCGCGATCTGCGCGAACTTCATGGTGAGGACCGCGCCGATGGAGAAGTTCGGGGCGATCAGGACGCCCGTCTGCGGGAACTGGGCGAGCCAGTCCCGCAGCTGCGCGAGGCGCTCCTCGGTCCAGCCGGTGGTGCCGACGACCGCGTGGATGCCGTGGCGCACGCAGAAGTCGAGGTTCCCCATGACCGAGCCGGGGGTGGTCAGCTCGACGACGACCTGGGCGTCCGCCTCGACGAGCGTCTCCAGCTTGTCGCCGCGGCCGAGGGCCGCGACCAGTTCCATGTCCTCGGCGGCCTCGACCGCCCTGACCGCCTCGGAGCCGATCCGGCCCTGGGCTCCGAGGACCGCCACGCGCAGCTTGCTCATTGCTCTCTTCTCTCAGTGAACTCGTGCGAACTCGTTCGGTCAGGCGACCGCTTCATGGAGGCGGTTCGCCTGCTTGTCCTTCAGCGGGCCTATCACCGAGAGCGAGGGCCGCTGCTCCAGTACATCGCGCGCCACCTCCCGTACGTCGTCGGGGGTGACGGCGGCGATCCGGGTCAGCATGTCGTCGACCGACATCTGCTCGCCCCAGCACAGCTCGCTCTTGCCGATGCGGTTCATCAGCGCGCCCGTGTCCTCCAGGCCGAGGACGGTGGAGCCGGAGAGCTGGCCGATGGCGCGGGCGATCTCCTCGTCGGTGAGTCCGTCGGCGGCGACCTTGTGGAGCTCGTCGCGGCAGATCTTCAGCACGTCGTGGATCTGGGCGGGCCGGCAGCCCGCGTACACGCCGAACAGGCCGCAGTCGGCGAAGCCCGAGGTGTACGAGTACACGCTGTAGGCCAGGCCGCGCTTCTCCCGTACCTCCTGGAAGAGGCGGGAGGACATGCCGCCGCCGAGCGCGGTGTTCAGCACGCCGAGGGCCCAGCGGCGCTCGTCGGTGCGGGCCAGGCCCGGCATGCCGAGGACCACGTGCGCCTGCTCGGTCTTGCGGCCGAGCAGCTCGACCCTGCCCGCGGTACGGATGGTGCGCCGGCCGTCGCGCGGGGCGATCGGCGCGGCGTGGTCCCGGCCGAGGGCGCCGGCGCGTTCGAAGGCGCGGCGGACCTGTCGTACGACGGTGGCGTGGTCGATGTTGCCCGCGGCCGCGACGACCAGGTGGGTGGGGTCGTAGTGCTTCTTGTAGAAGCGGGCGATCTGGTCGCGGTCCAGGGCGCTGACGGTGTCGACCGTGCCGAGGACGGGGCGGCCGAGCGGGGTGTCGCCGAACATGGTGCGGGCGAACAGGTCGTGCACCACGTCGCCCGGGTCGTCCTCGGTCATGGCGATCTCTTCGAGGATCGCCCCGCGCTCGACGTTGACGTCGTCCTCGAGGATGAGCGAGCCCGTGAGCATGTCGCAGACGACGTCGATCGCCAGCGGCAGGTCGGTGTCCAGGACCCGGGCGTAGTAGCAGGTGTACTCCTTCGCCGTGAAGGCGTTCATCTCGCCGCCGACCGCGTCGATCGCGGCGGAGATGTCGAGGGCGGAGCGCTGCTTGGTGCCCTTGAAGAGGAGGTGCTCCAGGTAGTGGGTGGCGCCGTTGAGCGCCGGTGTCTCGTCCCTGGAGCCGACGTGCGCCCAGATGCCGAAGGTCGCGGAGCGCACCGAGGGGAGAGTCTCGGTGACGATGCGGAGGCCGCCGGGGAGGGTGGTGCGGCGGACGGTGCCGATGCCGTCCCTGCCCTTGAGCAGTGTTTGGGTACGGGCGACGGCCCGCCCCTCCGAAGAGGGGCGGGCCGTCGTCACGGAACTGCGGGACGTCACTGGTCGGTGTCGTCCTTCTTCACCGCGGCGGAGCCGCTGTCGGATGCAGTCTCGCCCTCGATCACGGGGATGAGGGAGAGCTTGCCGCGCTGGTCGATCTCGGCGATCTCGACCTGGACCTTGGAGCCGATCGCGAGCACGTCCTCGACGTTCTCCACGCGCTTGCCACCGGCGAGCTTGCGGATCTGCGAGATGTGCAGCAGGCCGTCCTTGCCCGGGAGCAGGGAGACGAAGGCACCGAAGGTGGTGGTCTTGACGACCGTGCCCAGGTAGCGCTCGCCGACCTCCGGCATGGTCGGGTTGGCGATGCCGTTGATCGTGGCGCGGGCGGCCTCGGCGGCCGGGCCGTCGGCGGCACCGATGTAGATGGTGCCGTCGTCCTCGATCGTGATCTCGGCGCCGGTGTCCTCCTGGATCTGGTTGATCATCTTGCCCTTGGGGCCGATGACCTCGCCGATCTTGTCCACGGGGATCTTGACGGTGATGATCCGCGGGGCGTTCGGGGACATCTCGTCCGGCGTGTCGATCGCTTCCATCATCACGTCGAGGATGTGGAGGCGGGCGTCGCGGGCCTGCTTGAGGGCCGCGGCCAGGACGGAGGCCGGGATGCCGTCCAGCTTGGTGTCGAGCTGGAGGGCGGTGACGAACTCCTTCGTACCGGCGACCTTGAAGTCCATGTCGCCGAAGGCGTCCTCCGCACCGAGGATGTCGGTGAGGGTGACGTAGTGCGTCTCGCCGTCGATCTCCTGGGAGATCAGACCCATGGCGATACCGGCGACCGGGGCCTTGAGCGGCACACCGGCGTTCAGCAGCGACATGGTGGAGGCGCAGACCGAGCCCATGGACGTCGAGCCGTTGGAGCCGAGGGCCTCGGACACCTGGCGGATCGCGTACGGGAACTCCTCGCGGGTCGGCAGGACCGGGACGAGGGCGCGCTCGGCGAGGGCGCCGTGGCCGATCTCGCGGCGCTTCGGGGAGCCGACGCGGCCGGTCTCGCCGGTGGAGTACGGCGGGAAGTTGTAGTTGTGCATGTAGCGCTTGCGGGTCACCGGGGAGAGGGTGTCCAGCTGCTGCTCCATGCGGAGCATGTTGAGGGTGGTGACGCCCAGGATCTGGGTCTCGCCACGCTCGAACAGGGCGGAGCCGTGCACGCGCGGGATGGCCTCGACCTCGGCGGCGAGCGTACGGATGTCCGTGACGCCGCGGCCGTCGATGCGGACCTTGTCCTTGATGACGCGCTCGCGCACCAGGGCCTTGGTCAGGCTGCGGTAGGCGGCGGAGATCTCCTTCTCGCGGCCCTCGAAGGCCGGGAGGAGCTTCTCGCCCGCGAGGACCTTGACGCGGTCCAGCTCGGCCTCGCGCTCCTGCTTGCCGGCGATGGTGAGCGCCTGGGCGAGCTCGCCGCGGACGGCGTCGGAGAGGGCGGCGTAGACGTCGTCCTCGTAGTCGAGGAAGATCGGGAACTCGCCCTCGGGCTTCGCGGCCTTGGCGGCGAGGTCGGCCTGGGCCTTGCACAGGACCTTGATGAAGGGCTTGGCGGCCTCGAGACCGGCGGCCACGACCTCCTCGGTCGGCGCCTCGACGCCGCCCTTGACGAGCTCGATGGTCCGGTCGGTGGCCTCGGCCTCGACCATCATGATCGCGACGTCGCCGTCCTCCAGGACGCGACCGGCGACGACCATGTCGAAGACGGCGTCCTCGAGCTCGGTGTGCGTCGGGAACGCGACCCACTGGCCCTTGATCAGGGCGACACGGGTGCCGCCGATCGGGCCGGAGAAGGGCAGGCCGGCCAGCTGCGTGGAGCAGGAGGCGGCGTTGATCGCGATCACGTCGTAGAGGTGATCGGGGTTGAGCGCCATGATCGTCTCGACGATCTGGATCTCGTTGCGCAGGCCCTTCTTGAAGGACGGGCGCAGCGGGCGGTCGATCAGGCGGCAGGTGAGGATCGCGTCCTCGGAGGGGCGGCCCTCGCGGCGGAAGAAGGAGCCGGGGATCTTGCCGGCGGCGTACATCCGCTCCTCGACGTCCACCGTGAGGGGGAAGAAGTCGAGCTGGTCCTTGGGCTTCTTCGACGCGGTGGTCGCGGAGAGCACCATGGTGTCGTCGTCCAGGTAGGCGACGGCGGAGCCGGCGGCCTGGCGGGCCAGGCGGCCCGTCTCGAAGCGGATGGTGCGGGTGCCGAAGGCGCCGTTGTCGATGACGGCCTCGGCGTAGTGGGTCTCGTTCTCCACTAGCGGTTTCTCCTACGTTTCGTCTTTGCGTCCGGCGGGCCCGTGTGGCCCGGGGACGGTGCGGGAGAAGCGGTGTGGGGGCGGGCCGGTCTTCGATCGAAGCTCCCGGGTCGATGTCCGGGGGCCACTACCGAGGACCGGCGGCGTGCCGGCTGCTTCTCGCGCGGGGGTGGTGTGGCGTTGTGCGACCAGACTAAGTGCCGGGGGGTACATCGCGCACGTACAGCAAAGGGAGCGGCCCCCTGAAAGTGGGAACCGCTCCCTTCACAGCGACTTACTTGGCGCCGGCCGCACCGCGGCGGATGCCGAGGCGGTCGACCAGCGTACGGAAGCGCTGGATGTCCTTCTTGGCCAGGTACTGCAGCAGGCGGCGACGCTGACCGACCAGGATGAGCAGACCACGACGGGAGTGGTGGTCGTGCTTGTGGGTCTTGAGGTGCTCGGTCAGGTCCGAGATGCGGCGGGAAAGCATCGCGACCTGGACCTCGGGGGAGCCGGTGTCGCCCTCCTTGGTGCCGAACTCGGCCATGATCTGCTTCTTGACAGCGGTGTCGAGAGCCACGCGGTTCTCCTCTGGTTCGTGCGCCCACGAGTGCCCCTGGTCTTGGTCTCAGGGGAAGCTTCGGTGACTCGTGTGCGAAGGTCCGATGGGCGCTGCTCCCCGATGTTCACGGGATGCCCGTGGGTTTCCGGAAGCGCGTACACAAACGGCCGTCACACAGCGTACCAGCTCGGCGTACGTCCCCGAGGCGCGGGGCCCTGCGGCCGCCCCGGGCTCAGCTGGTCAGCGAGCGGGCCCGCATGAAGACGTCGAGCACCGCGAGGCAGAGCGGGACCAGGGAGAGCAGCACGAAGCCCTCGGTGAGGTCGAGCAGCCGGCCCCAGAAGGGCGAGAGGCCCTTGCGCGGGATGATCAGGCCGATCGCGGTGACCAGGGCGGCGCCGGCGGCGACGGCCGCGGTGAGCCAGATCGTACGGATGTCGAGGCCGCCGCGGTCCCCGTACATCAGGAGGTCCTGCACCAGGTCGACCGGCGGGTTCAGGGACAGGCCGAGGATCAGCAGCGCGATCGCGGCGAGGCCGGCGACCAGGACACAGGCGACCTGCGAGGTGTAGCGGAAGAGCCGGGCGCGCAGCAGCATCGCCAGGCCGGCGGCGAGGGCGAGCAGCTGGCCCCACATGTTCCCGGCGAAGCCGAGCACCGCGGAGGCGCCGACGACGACCGCGGCGCAGCCGCCGACCAGGCCGAGCAGCATCTCGTGGCCGCGGCGGGCCTGGAGTGCGATCCGCTCGCCGTCGACGGGCTGCGCCTCGGGGCCGGCCTGCTGGTGCGGGTCGGCGAGGAACTCGTCGTCGGCGGCGCTGTGCGGGGAGGCGTAGCCGATGGGCAGCCGGGCGAAGCGGGCGGACAGGCTCGGCAGGAAGGCGACCAGGCCGATCGCGACGGGCACGCACACGGCGGCGGTCTGGGTGGCCGAGGCCTCGGTGAGGATCGCGACGAAGGTCGCGAGGGTGCCGACGGTGGCGAGGAAGGTGGCGGCGACGAACGGGGCGTCGCCGCTCGGGGTGAGCGCGACCAGGGCGACGGAGGCGACCAGGACGGTGACGCAGCCGAGCAGGAACTGGAGGCGGCCGGGGCCGTGGCCGGCGTCGGGCGCGATGATCCCGGAGCCGGCGATCAGGAGCAGCGGCAGCGCGCCGAGGCCGAGGCCGACGGCGGTGGCCCGGTCCCCGTACACGCGGGCGCGTACTCCGGCGAAGGCGGTGAGCAGCACGCCGGCGGCGCCGGCGATGACGCCGGGCAGGCTGTGCATGTCGTGCCGGACCGGGTCGGCGAACCAGAGCACGAAGCCCATGAGGACGAGGAGCAGCACGCCGCCGACGAGTCCGGCGCCGCGCAGCAGGTCGTCGCTCCACAGGTGCCGGTCGCGGGTGACGGCGGAGGCGACGGCGTCGGAGACGTCGTCGAACACGGCAGGCGGCAGGGACTGCGCGAAGGGGCGCAGGCTGAGCACCTCGCCGTCGAGGACCTGCTGGGCGGCGAGGCTGCGGGCGCCGTCGAGGACCGAGCCGTCACGCCGGACCAGGTGGTATCCGGTGGGTGCGCCGGCCGGCTGGGTCTGCCCGGTGAGCCGGAGGATCTCCGGGTAGACGTCGGCGACGGCGATGTCCTCCGGGAGTGCGACGTCGATGCGGCTGTCCGGCGCCACGACGGTGACGCGGCAGAAGCCGGTCGCTGCGGTCGTACTCACGTTTCTGGACCCCCTGATTCGCGGTTGCGCACACTGCGGCGACACCCTACCGGGGACCGCTGACAGTGGCTGCAAGTAGGATCCTGCACTCACGGGGGAGTCCGCATCGAAACACAGTCGACGGGGGCGCTGGTGCGGGGAATCCTCCACGAGCCCGCCCGTAACGAGGGATTGATGCGCCGGTGAGCCAGATCGTCGTCAAACGCCCGCCGAGGTCCCTTCCTCCGGAAGTACCCGCCGAGGAACTGGTCCTGGAGGCCCCGCCGGAACTGCCGCGGGGGCAGCAGGAGTCCGCGTTGATGCAGCTCCTGCCGATGCTCGGCATGGGCTCGTCCGTGGTGTTCTTCTTCATGACGCCGTCGCCGATCATGCGCATCATGGGCACCCTGATGCTCGCGTCGACGGTCGGCATGGCCATCGCCCAGTTCGTCAGATTCCGCAAGGGGTCGCAGGGGCAAATGGCCGATGTGCGGCGGGACTACCTCAAATACCTCGCGCAGACCCGGCGTACGGTGCGGCGCACCGCGCGCAGGCAGCGGGACGCGCAGCTGTATCTGCACCCGGCGCCCGAGCAGTTGTGGTCGGTGGTCGCGGAGGGCTCGCGGGTCTGGGAGCGGCGGGTCGGCGACCATGACTTCGCGCAGGCCCGGATCGGGCTGGGCGCGCAGCAGTTGGCGACTCCGCTCGTGGCGCCGGACACCGCGCCGGTGGACGAGCTTGAGCCGCTGTGTGCGGGTGCGATGCAGCAGTTCCTGGCGGTGCACGGCACGTTGGACGGGCTGCCGATGGCGGTCTCGATGCGGGCCTTCTACCACGTGACGGTCTCCGGTGATCCGGAGTCGGCGCAGTCCGCGGCACGCGGTCTGGTGGCGCAGCTGGTGACCCTGCACTCCCCCGACGACCTGATGGTCGCCGTGGTGGCGGCGCGGGGCGCGCAGGAGCGCTGGGACTGGACGAAGTGGCTGCCGCACACGCAGGTGCCGGGCACGGTCGACGGGGCGGGCACGAAGCGTCTGTTCGGCGACGACCTGGGCGAGCTGGAGCAGTTGCTGCGCACGCGGCTCGACGGCCGGCCGCGGTTCAGCCGGGAGAACCAGCCGGTGCTCGACCAGCCGCATGTCGTGGTGGTCCTGGACGGCGGGATGGTGCCGCCGGACTCGCTGTTCGCGGCGGCCGAGGGTCTGCAGGGCGTGACCATCGTCGAGGTGGTCTCCGGTGAGCTCGACGAGCCGCGCGGTGGCCTTTCGGTGGTCGTACGGCCCGGGCGGCTGCGCCTCGAGTCGGGCGGCGGGTTCGCGTACGAGGGTGTGCCGGACGGCATGTCGCTGCCGGCGGCGGAGGCCCTGGCGCGGCAGCTCGCGCCGCTGCGGATGGGCGGTGGGGACGACGACGAACCGCTGCTCGCCAACCTGGACTTCACGGATCTGCTGAACCTGGGCGACGCTGCCTCGGTGGACGTGGCGCGCACCTGGCGGCCACGTTCGGTCGCGGAGCGGCTGCGGGTGCCGATCGGTGTCGGCGAGGACGGCTCGCCGGTCATGCTGGACCTGAAGGAGGCCGCGCAGGAGGGCATGGGTCCGCACGGTCTGTGCGTGGGTGCGACGGGTTCCGGCAAGTCGGAGCTGCTGCGCACGCTGGTGCTCGGTCTCGCGGTGACGCACTCCTCGGAGACGCTGAACTTCGTCCTCGCGGACTTCAAGGGCGGCGCGACCTTCATGGGCATGTCGCAGATGCCGCACGTGGCGGCGGTCATCACCAACCTGGCGGACGACCTGACGCTGGTCGACCGCATGGGTGACGCGATCCGCGGTGAGCTGCAGCGGCGCCAGGAGCTGCTGCGGTCGGCGGGCAACTACGCCAACATCCACGACTACGAGAAGGCGCGGGCGGCGGGTGCTCCGCTCGAACCGCTGGCCTCGCTGGTCCTGGTCATCGACGAGTTCTCCGAACTGCTGACGGCCAAGCCGGACTTCATCGACATGTTCATCCAGATCGGCCGCATCGGCCGGTCCCTCGGTGTGCATCTGCTACTCGCCTCGCAGCGCCTGGAGGAGGGCAAGCTGCGCGGCCTGGACACGTATCTCTCGTACCGGATCGGTCTGCGGACCTTCTCGGCGGCCGAGTCGCGCACGGCGATCGGTGTGCCGGACGCGTACCACCTGCCGTCGGTGCCGGGTTCGGGCTATCTGAAGTTCGGTACGGACGAGATGACGCGCTTCAAGGCGGCGTACGTCTCCGGCACGTACCGCACGGGCGGGCCGCGCCTGGAGGCGGGGAGCATGCCGATCGACCGGCGGCCGGCGCTGTTCACGGCCTCGCCGGTGCCGGTGGTGTACGCGGCGCCGGACCCGGCGTATCTGACGGCGCGGCGTGACGACGAGGACGAGGCGCTCGCGGACACCGTCCTCGACGTGATCGTGCGCCGGCTTGAGGGCCAGGGTGTGCCGGCCCACCAGGTGTGGCTGCCGCCGCTCGACCAGGCGCCGTCGCTCGACCAGCTGCTTCCGGGGCTCGCGCAGACCGCGGACCGGGGGCTCACGGCGACCGAGTACACCCGGCCGGGCGGGCTCACCGTACCGATGGGTCTCATCGACAAGCCGTTCGAGCAGCGGCGCGAGGTGCTGTACCGGGACTTCTCGGGTGCGGCGGGCCACATGATGGTGGTCGGCGGTCCGCAGTCCGGCAAGTCGACCCTGATGCGCACCCTGATCTCGTCGTTCGCGCTCACCCACACCCCGGCCGAAGTGCAGTTCTACTGCCTCGACTTCGGTGGTGGCGGTATGTCCTCGCTCGCCGAACTGCCGCATGTCGGCGGGGTGGCCTCGCGGCTCGACCCGGAGCGGGTGCGGCGCACGGTGGCCGAGGTGCTCGGCGTACTGAACCGGCGCGAGGAGTTCTTCCGCGCGCACAACATCGACTCGATGACGACGTACCGGCGCAAGCGGGCGGCGGGCGAGCTGCCGAACGAGGCGTGGGGCGACGTCTTCCTGGTCATCGACGGCTGGGGCGGTTTCCGCACCGAGTACGAGGGACTGGAGTCCGTGATCTCCGACCTCGCGGCGCGCGGTCTCGGCTACGGCATCCACGTCGTCATCACCGCGGCCCGCTACATGGAGGTCAGGGCGGCGCTCAAGGACCAGATGCTGGGCCGTCTGGAGCTGCGGCTCGGTGACGTCATGGACTCCGAGTTCGACCGCAAGGTCGCGGCGAACGTGCCGACCGGCGTGCCCGGCCGCGGCCAGGTGCCCGAGAAGCTGCACTTCATGGGCGCGCTGCCGAGGATCGACGGGTCGAGCTCGGCGAACGACCTGGCGGTGGGCACCTCGGCCTTCGTCGAGGCCGTACGCACCGCCTGGCAGGGCCCCGGCGCGCCGGCCGTCCGGCTGCTGCCGCACAAGCTGCACGCCGAACAGCTGCCGAAGGGCTTCGAGTTCCCGCAGCACGGCATCGCGATCGGCATCGACGAGACGCGTCTGGAGCCGGTGTTCGTCAACTTCGAGACCGACCCGTTCTTCCTGATCTTCGGTGAGAGCGAGTCCGGCAAGACCAACCTGCTGCGGCTGATCGCCAAGCAGATCGGCGAGCGCTACTCCCCCGACGAGGCGAAGCTGGTCGTCGGCGACTACCGGCGCGCGCTGCTCGGCGCCCTGCCGGAGGAGCACCTGCTGGAGTACGCGCCGATGGCGAGCTCCATGCAGATGCACATGGAGGCCCTGTCGGGCGTCTTCGCCCGCCGCCAGCCGCCGCAGGACGTGACGCCGCAGCAGCTGCGCGACCGCAGCTGGTGGTCGGGCCCGCAGGTCTTCATCATCGTGGACGACTACGACCTGGTGGCGACGAGCGCCGGCAACCCGCTGGCCCCGCTGGCCGAGTTCCTCCCCTTCGCCCGCGACACGGGTGTCCGTTTCATCATCGCCCGCAACAGCGCGGGCGCCTCGCGCTCGATGTACGAGTCCTTCATGCAGCGCATCAAGGAACTCGGCGCCCAGGGCGTGGTCCTCTCGGGCGACCCGAGCGAGGGCGACCTCATCGGCACCGCCCGCCCGCGCCCGATGCCCCCGGGCCGCGGCTACTTCGTGAGCCGGCGGGGTCAGGCTTCGCTGGTGCAGACGGGGCGGCTGCCGGAGCGGTGAGACGGGTGCGGTGCGGCGCCGGGGAACGGCGCCGCACCATCGTGCGTCCCCAGTCGAGGCTAGCGAGATCAACGAGACGAACGACCAGACGAACGAAAGGTCGCCACGCCATGGCAGCCCGCAAGACCCCCGGCCTGCGCTCCCTGCGCCCACTGCGCGCCCTGGGAGCATGCGCCATGGTGGCGGTGGCCGCGACCGCGCTGACCGGATGCAGCACGGTCGGCAAGGCGAACGACGAGATGCGTTCCACGTCCTTCCACTCCTCGGGCGGCACGACGGCGTTCGCCGGCGGGTGGCAGGAGATGTGGTGGAACCCTGACCAGGGGCTGCGGCTCAAGGCCACCTGGATCGGCGGCTCCGGCGAGATGTACTGCAAGGACGGCACGACGTACACGAGTGCCGCGCTCCTCGCCAACGGGCTGACGGAGAAGGGCCGGTCGACCACTGCGCCGGACCGGCTCGCAGACATGTTCGTGGTGTCCGAGCTTCCCGACGACGCCGACTGCGACACGTACTTCAAAGTCCCTGACCAGGTCGAACGCGCCTCGGACCAGGACCGCACGATCCAGGGCAGGAACGCCAAGGCCTTCACCATCGAGGCGGCGCCCGACGCCACGGACACCTATTACGTGGATTCCGACACCTCACGCCTCGTCCTGATGCAGTCGGAGCGGAACGGGCGTTCCAGCACGACGACGTACGACTCGTACGGGAAGAACTTCACCATCAGTCTGCCGGCGGCGGGGAAGACGATGCCGCTGGAGGAGTTCCGTAGCCAAGTCTCGGAAGGCTGATCCATCGCGTCGGTTCTCGGGCACGGCAGACATCACAGGTGTGGCCCTGAGCGGGCCGGAAACGGGGAGTGATCATCATGGGGTTCGACGAGGAGTGGGCCGCGGCACGCGCTCAGGCGACTGAGCGGCAGGAATCGAGCATGCGGCTGAACCAGGTGCCGGCCGATCCTTCGGGGCCGACACCCGGGGGCGGTCCGGGGGCCTTCGGCTCGTCTCCGGCGGAGAAGCAGGCTGCTGCCAACACGATCGAGAACGAGCTCGAGGACAGCACGAAGAAGTCCACCGACTGGGCCGACGAGTCGACCAACGCCGCCATCAAGGCCTTCGACGGCTGGCAGACGGCCGCCGGCCTGAAGAAGGTCCAGGACACCTGGGACCAGCAGGTCAAGACCCTCATGGGCCGGCTGTCGACGGAGAAGAGCAACCTGCGCGGAGCGTCCGGGCTCTTCGCGCGGAACGACCTGGACCTCCGCGGGCAGTTCGCGCCGCTGTCGCAGTCCAAGGTCCACGACATAGAGCCGCCGCGATGATGACGTACCACGCCAACGGGGGAACGAAGACATGCTGACGTACGCAGAGATCATGACCACCGACTTCGGGGCGCTGACTACGGCCGCGGACAAGTGGGAGTCGATGGCGGGCGAGATCAAGAAGGTCGAGGACCGCTACGGGGACACCGTCCAGAAGATCACCATGGGCCCGAACTGGCTCGGGATCAGCGTCGGCGTCGCCCACGTCAACTTCGCCGGCACCCGCTACGAGTACGCCGCCGCCCAGACGCAGGCGAAGGCCGTCGCATCCCTACTGCGCGATGCCCACACCCAGTTCGTCGACCTCAAGGGGAAGCTCGACTCCGCGCGGGCCGATGCTGTCGAGGCCGGGATGAACGTCTCGGAGCAGGGCAACGTCTCCTTCGACTACGCCCGGCTCTCCCAAGCCGACCGCCAGGCCTACGTCCACGACCCCGACGGTCAGAGGCTGATCCGCGAAGGCATCGCCAAGTGGCAGAAGCACATCGACGATCGCGTGAAGGCCGTTTCGGACGCCGACGAGGGAGTCAAGATCGCTCTCAACGCCGTCGTCGTCGACAGCAACAAGGACATCGGCGGCAAGGGCGACGACCAGTTCAACGGCTTCAACGCCGGCGCCAAGGGCGACATCGAACTCTACGAAGCCGAGAACGCCAAGGACATCGCCACCCGTATCAACAGCGGCGACAAGGTCTCCGCCGCCGACTACGCCGAACTCAACCGCTCCTTCCGCGACAACGCCGACAACAAGGCCTTCAGCCAGACCTTCCTCGCCGGGCTGGGCACGGACGGAACCATCAAGCTCTCCGGCAAGCTCAACAAGAAGGAATACCAGGATCTGGAGCGCGGGCTCGCCAACACGGTGGCCGGAGCGACCCAGGTGCCGGGGAAGACCTCCGAGATGCCACCGGGGTCGAAGAAGTTCAACGAGTGGCTCAACAGCCCGGATGGCAAGTTCTACAAGGAATGGACCGACAGCCTCGACAAGTCCGGCACCAAGAACTTCGGCTCCAACACCCAGCCGCTCTACGGCTACCAGTCGTTCGTGAGCATGATGCAGCACGCCGACGCGAAGTACGACGACCAGTTCCTCTACCAACTCGGTGACGACCTGATCGCCGCGGAGAAGAAGCACGAAGGCATCTTCACCAAGTGGGGCGGCGGTTGGGAGGACAAGGGGCTCGAAAGCGACCCGATCGACGGCCTCCTCGGCGTGATGAGCAAGAACCCGGAGGCCGCGACCGCGTTCTTCGACCCGCAGGGCAACGGGCCGGCCGGAGACCACATCGGCAATGAGCACCTGAAGTACCTCGTCGGCAGCGGGGACGGGGCCCGTGACTGGCCCAAGAACGTGATCACGGGATACGGGGTCAGCACCTTCGACGACTACACGAGCAAGATCGGCCTCGGTGCCGCTCTCGAAGCCGCCACGACCGGACGAGAGCCCGATTCGGCCGGGGCGGCCTTCGATCACCACTCCGAGGCTCAAGCCCGGGTGATGCAGGAGACCATCAACGTCCTGGACAAGGACGGCAAGGGCGACAGCATCGCGCAGAACCTGAAGGTGCCCCTCGGCCGCGCCCTCGCGGACTACACCGTCGACACCCACGCGATCCTCAGCGGCACCGAGACCAGCAGCCCCGAGGGCGGCTCCGGCATCAACGCGCACGGCGAGGACTCCAGCATCACCAACAGCAAGCACAGTCTGCTCCGGGTGATGCGCGGGGTGTCCGACGCGGCGTACGGGACGACGTCCGACGGCGAACCCGTCCTCGTGTACGACCTCCTGTACGAGAACGAGAAGCGTTACTCGGCCGAGTACCTGGACACGGCGCGGGACGCCGCGAACGGCCAGCAGGGCAACGTCGTCGGTGACTGGGACAACAAGGCCCGCCATGTCGGCGAGGTATACGGCGCGATGACGGCCATCGGATCCGACATGATCCTCGACGACCGCGACACCAAGATCGGCAACCTCAACGACGCCATGCGCTACACGTACCACGGCGTCGGTGGCCTCTTCACCCAGATTCCCGTCGTGGGTGACCCCATTCAGCGCATGGTCGACGCCGCCACCTACGAATACTCCAAGGACGTATCGGCCGCCGCGGAGGACGTGGCAAGGTCGAAGGACAGCACCGCCACCTCGACCGGAGTCGGTGGAACGAACGCGCTGATGGACGCCTGGGGGTCCACACAGGGCATCCAGGGCACGGAAGCACACGAGCACGCCAAGGGTGAGGCCAAGCAAAGCTTCATCACGGGGCGCGAGGACGCGTACTCGGCCCTGCGAACGAGGAAGTGAGATGAAGGACGTCAGCGTCCGGACGTCCCTCCGGCGGAAGGCGATCGCGCTTCTCCTGGCGATCGCCCTTCTGGGGGTCGGCGCCCACTTGTGGCTGAACACCAACGCGTTCGGGCGCGACGAGGCGTGCGGGGGGCTGGTCCCCACCGACTCGGCCGCGGCGGTCTTCTCGTCGTCCGGCCGTGTCTCCGACGGCAGCGGTCCGGACACGCGCCCGGACGACCGACTCGCCTTCACGTGCACCCTGGAGAGCTCATCCTTCCTCCCGTGGACGGACACCGAGCGGATACGGATCTCTGCGGGCCGTGAGCGCGGCGACTTCCCCTTCACCGATGACGGCCGCTGGCCGAACCCCGCGGCCGTGTCATTCTTCTCGGGCGGCCCCACCGGTGCGGTCGGGGCGGTCGGCGACGACCACGGCTGGGTCTTCCTGCCGGGCGCCTGCACGACGGCCGGCGAGCCCGCCATCGTCGAGGGTTACGCCCCGGAGGGCTCGGACCCCGTGAAGCTCGCCCGGCTCCTGACCGACGTGGCCAATCGTGCGGCCGAAGGGGCTGACTGCCGTGGCAAGGAGCCCCTCCGCGCTCCCGCCGGCCTCGCGGCACCTGCGGGACCACGACCGGTCCGGAACGGCGCGGTGTGCGGTCTCGCGGACCTGGAGTTCCCCGTACCAGGACAACGGACCAAGGCGACAGAGAGGATGCAGGAACACATCCGCCCCACCTGGGCCTGTGAGATCGCCGGGTACGCCACGTACGCCGTCACCCAGGAGCCACAGATCGTCAACGGCATCCGCTCCTCGCCCGGGTTCAAGGAGCAGTCGCCGGTGGCCGGTCGTCGGGTCTCGGGCTTCGATCCCCGGCACGTGGTCGCCGACTGCGCCGGCACTCCGACGTACTTCTCTCTGGAGTTCGGCCCGAGCTACAACGACGCGGTCGGCACGCCCGGCACTCTCCGGATGCAAGACCTGTTCGACAACTTCGTCGAGTCCGTCGGCAAGCGGATCGGATGCTGACACCCCGGTGACACGACCCGTGGACCCCGGAGCACCAGCACACGCGGAAGTCGATCCTCGCCCTGGCAAGGCAGCCTTCGAGGCGCTGAGGTACCCCGGCACGCACGGGCTCCCGACGCCGCCCGGCGCGCGCTCGTAGCCGCCGCGTAGGCTGTCGCTTCGGGGCAGGGTGGACCGAACCGAAAGCGGAGACATGAAGCGCACGACGAGGAAGTCCGTCGGTACGACGGCCGTGGCCTTCATCCTGGCGGGACTGGTTGGTTGCCAGAGCGGCGGCGCGGCCTCGGGTGACGGCACGGCCCTGAGTGTGAACCGGCTGGCTCAGCTCGCCGACGAGGTTGGGGAGGACGGGTCCGACAACTGTCCTTTGCCGTACGACGTCAAGAAGGCGGCCGGGGCAGTCGGTCTCGGCAAGGAGATCGAGCCGGGGGCCCCCGACGACGCCCTGGGTGCCGTCGTCGCCACGGCGGAGAACGGTACGCAGCCTGAGAAGGAGAGCGCCTGGGCCGCCAACCCGGGCGCCTTGGTCAGTTGCATGTACCACTCCGGCGAGGATGCCCTGAAGATCCACACCATCGGCGGGGAGAAGCCGGGCGTGGTCTCCTTGCTGGCGCCCGTCATGCAGCGGGACGGCGGTATGAACACCACCGAACTGGGTCCTTACGTCGAGAAGACCAAGAAGGCCGCGCCCGGAGAGGCGGTGCAGAGCGAGGGCGGGAACGTGGTGACGGTCCCGCTCAGCGCCGGCGACACAGGCAATGTCGCGATAGTCCTGACGGTCGGGAACATGGGGAAGACCTCGCTGACGCCCGAGCAGATACTGGAGCTCGCGAAGACGTTCGCCGGGCAGACCAAGTGAACCGACGGGGCTGATTCCGAGAGTCCGGCTGACGCTGTCGGCCATGGTCGGCCAGGAGTGCCTGCGCACAAGTCGCCCGGAGAATGGGACGGAGGGCCTGACGATGGGGCTGCTGGACAGGTTCACCGGAACCCGGTACCCGGACAGGGGCGTCACACCGCTGTCCGCCTTGGAGGTTCGTGAGGCGCTGCTCGCCGTGAACAGCGCGGACAAGCCGTACGCCGTACGCAACGCCCGCCCCGCGGAGAAGGCCGACCTCGTGGCGGAGTTGCGGGTCCTGGAGCCCGCCTGGCGGACCTTCTTCCTCGAGTCCCGGCTGGACCGGACCCTCAAGATCAAGATGCGTCTGGTCGCCGACAAGCACGAGGTGCGGGCTCTCGACGAGCAGTTGGAGATCAGCTGGGTCGGCGACGTGCCCAGGCTGGCCGCATCGGCCGAGTTCAGCCGTGGCCAGGTGACCACGACGTCCAAGCGCTGGACGATCGAGCGGGGTGCCGACGGCCGCCGGCACCTGGTCGAGGACTTCGCGTTCGACACTGAGGAGCTGAAGGACCCGTTGCGCAAGGCGGTCCTCGGCGCGGGATGGACTTGGCGGGGAACGCTCGTCAGGCTGTGACCGGCCTGCGGGGACGCGGAGCCGGGCAAATTGCTTCCGTCGGCAGAACAGCTCGGACTGCCCCCGCGTTCCGCTCAGGCGGCGATGGCGGGGGCGGACGGGGGCGCCGTGGGGCCGTCGTCGGTTCGGAGCTCGAACCAGATGGTCTTGCCGGCGACGCCGAACAGGGTCTCGTCCAGGCAGCAGCCGCCCCACTGGTCGGCGAGGAGTTCGAGTATGGCCAGGCCACGACCCCGCTCGGCGTCCTCGCTGGGTAGTTGCGGGAGCGGCATGGGGAAGACCGGGCTCGTATCGGACACGCTGACGCGGAGGACGGGGCACGTCCAGCGCAAACGCACGGAGGCGGGGCCTCGGGTGTGGCGGACGGAGTTCGTGGTCAGCTCGGAGGTCAACAGCTCGGCCCGGTCGAGGAGTTCGTCAAGTCCGTGCGCGGCCAGGACGGCTCGGAGGGCGACGCGGGTGATGGCGGGGGCGCGCGGGTCGCGGGGGAAGTGGAGTTCGTACTCCCAGGGGTGGGCGAAGGGAAGCGGGACCGGGCCGCCCAGGCCTTCCGGGGCGGCTTTGACTTCTTCGGGGTTCACGCGGGCACCTCCATGTGCGGCGTGAGGGGGGTGGACGCTCGCCGTGTCGACCCACGGGCGCGTCGTGGTGGCATTGCCGAGGGTTCTCGGTGCGCTTCCGGCGACGCGGGGCGGGTGGGTCGTGTGGCTCGCCTCACACCATAACGGCCGGCACATAACCCGTAGTACCTCATTCACTAAAACGGGTCATGCTTCGCTGTTCAATGGACGAGTGGGTCCGAGCGGCAGCAAACTGTGCGCGCGAGCGAGGAGTTGACCATGGCACCACGGCAGCAGCCCACCATCACCCAGCGCCGCTTCGGCGCCGAACTCCGGCGGCTACGGGACGCCGCCGGCATGTCCGCCCCCATGGCGGCTGAGCGGCTCGGTTCGGACCGCACGATGATCTCCAACATCGAGTCGGGCCGGTTCGGTATCAGCGAGGAGCGGCTGCGGCGCCTCGCCAGCATCTACGAATGCGCCGACCCCGAACTCATCGACGCTCTGGCCACGATGACCGGAGGTCGCACGAAGGGCTGGTGGGACGAGTACCGGGGCAAGATCCCGCCGGACTTCCTGGACGTGGCCGAGCTGGAACACCACGCCACCAGCCTGACCACGCTCCAGACCGCCCACATCCCGGGCCTGTTCCAGACCGAGGATCACGCCCGCGCCCTCTTCGACCTCTTCGTCCCCGCTCTCCCCCGGCTGGAGGTCGAACTGCGCGTTGCGCACCGCCTCGCCCGACACGCTGTCGTCGCCCGCGAACCAGAAGTGCCGTACGTGGGACTGATCCACGAGGCCGCCATCCGTATGCGCATCGGAGGGCGTCATGTCGCCAAGGCGCAGTTGAGCCGGCTTGTCGAGGAGAGCGAGCGCCCCAACGTCCGACTCCTCGTGATTCCCTTCTCCGCCGGCGGCTTCCCCATGGCCGGCGACACGATGATGTACGCCTCCGCCGCGAACCCTCGGCTCGACACCGCGGAGGTGGACTCTCCGATCGGTGCCGTCTTCTTCGACTCCCCCACGCAACTGGCCAACTTCCGTCGACGGCTGGACTTGGTCGAACAGGTGGCGTTGAATCCCAGGGAATCGAGGGATCTGATCCTCGAGGTATCCCAGGATCTGTAGAGGTGCCGCCTTGTCCGAGCCGCAGTGGTTCAAGTCCTCGTACTCCGAGGCGTCCGGCAACGCCTGCGTCGAGCTGGCCACTTGGGGCGACGGCAGCGCGGCCGTCCGCGACAGCGTGTTCCCCGCCCGGGTGATCCCGGTCCGGCGGGCCGCGCTCGCCGCCTTCGTCGCCGGGGTGCGCGGCGACCTGTACGCCGCCGGTTCGCCGAGCGCGTAGGCGGGGTGATTCCGCAGGATCCGGGTGACAGGCGGACCCGCCAGCACCCATGATTGACCTGCAAGGACGCCGTTCCACCGCTGGATGAAGGAGCAGAGCCAGATGGGTACGCAGCAGGAGAAGGACAAGCTGTACGCGCTCGACATCAGCGGCGTCGAGTGGCAGGGCGCCCCGGGGACGAGCCCCGACGAGGAGCGTGTGGAGATCGCCCACCTGCCGGGCGGGGCCATCGCCATGCGGTCCTCGCTCGACCACGACACCGTGCTGCGGTACACGAAGGCCGAGTGGGACGCGTTCGTACTCGGCGCGAAGGACGGGGAGTTCGACCTCCGCTAGCCAGCCGGCCAGCCGGCCAGCCAGAACATGAGAAGGGCCCGCTCCAGGAGGAGCGGGCCCTTCTCATGGACCGGGTCGGCCGGCAGGTCAGTACGACTCGGTGAAGAGGCGCGAGGCCTTCACGTCGGTGGAGCGGTAGCTGTCCTTGCCCTGCTCGACGATCTGGGCGATCTTCTCGAGGCGGTCCTTCATGTCCGTGGCGCGCTTGTTGTACTTCCCCTGAAGGATCTCGTACTCGCGGTGCGCGTCACCGTCCCAGGTGTCGGTGACGGTCTTGAGCGCCGTCTCCATGTTGTGGAGGTCCTGGACGATGTGGTTCGAGACCGCACGGATGCGGTTCGCCATCTCCTGGACGCTCTCATACCGGACCCGGGTCCCCGCGTTGTCGGAAGCCATGGTGTTCCCCCTTTTCGTCAGATGTTGTTGAGCGACGAGTGGTTGACGGCGGCGAAGGTGGCGCGCACGTCGTCGTCGTTCGCGTTGCTGAGGTTCTTGGTCTCGGCCACGGCGTTGAGGAGGACGTTCAGCAGACGACGGATGACGTCGTGGTCCTCGTTGAGGTTGGTCTGGGCCGTCTTGAAGCCCGCCGCACCGACACCGGTCCAGCCCGCGCTGCACGTCTCGAGGATGTTGGCGAGCTCGCGCGCCTGCTTGGTCACCTTCTCACCGGTGTCCATGATCTTGTTCTTCGCCTGAGTGATCGGATCGTCTGCGAGTCCGAACCCACCGGGAGTGCTCATGTGAAGCTCCTCTTGTTGTCGATGCTGCAGTTGTTCATGCGTCTGTCGACGCTCTCCTGCGTACTCCCGCCACCACGACGAAGCCGATCACGGCGACGACGGCGACGGCACTCGCGGCGATGGCCCAGAGCGGGAAGCCGCCCTTGTCGGACTGTGCGGCCTGGTCGTTGTCCTTGACCGGGCCGTTGCCGCTTGCCCCCGTGTTGTCAGGAGAGGGGGAGGTTTGGGATGCGTTGGACGGCTTGGGTGTCGGCGCCTTGCTCGCGCCCTGCGCGGCGAGCAGCGGGTCGACGTTGGGGTCGCCCGGGTTGCCCTTGCCCTCAAGGAGAACCTGGGCGGGGCGGACCGAGCCGTAGCCGATGTACGGGGACGGAACCGGGCCCGTGTGGCCAGCAGTTTCCATCATGACCCGGAGGACCTGGTTCCTCGTCCATTCCGGGTGAGCAGACCAGATGAGGGCTGCGGTGCCGGAGGCGATGGCGGCGGAATGGCTGGTGCCCCAGAAGCCGCAGAATTTGTTCTTGTCATTGGGGCAGCGCCCGGGCATTTCGATACCGGGAGCGGCTAGGTCGACGTAGGAGCCGTGGTCGGAGAACTTAGCGACCTTCCCCTTGGTGTCCAGCGCAGCGACAGCAACCACGCCGGGAACGGAGGCAGGGTAGACGTTGCGCCGCTCCCTGCCATCGTTTCCGGAGGCGGCGAAGATCAATGCGCCTTTCTGCACCGCGTAGTCGACAGCGCTCTGCCACTCGCGGGCTTCAGCCTCGTCTGCCACACCACCGGCCGAGATGTTGATCACCCGAGCGCCGTTGTCAACTGCGTAGCGGATGCCCTGGAACATGGGTTTCCACCCGTTGAAAACGTAGTCGCCCGTTTTGACGGGGAGGATCATCGCTCCGGGAGCAATGCCCTTCACACCGCCGTCGGCCCCAGTCCCGGCGATCGCAAGGGCCATGTTCGTGCCGTGGCGGTCCTTGTCCTTGTCATCAATACGGCCAAGCCCCCCCTTGTCGAAGTCGCGTCCGGGCAGCACCTTTCCACGCATCTCCGGCAGCGTCGAGTCGACGCCGGTGTCGAGCACCGCCACGGTGATGCCCTTGCCCGTGGCCACCTTCCACAGCTCGTCGGCCTTCATCGCGTCCAGGTACCACTGGCGCGACCGCGTATCGTCCGCCGTCGCGGCCGGCGCCCCGACGGTCCAGGTGGCGACGACGGCCGACATGGCGCCGAGCAGGGCTGCCGCGCGGCGCCGGGCGACCCGGGTGAGGGGGGACATCAGGGAAGTGCTCCTAGTCGATGACGGGCGGGACGATCTGGCGCTGGCCCGAGGTCCACGTCTCCTCGTCCTCGGACAGATAGTCGGGGCGGTGGCCCGGCTGACGCCGTTCCTCCCCCTCGGGCTGTGTCGAAGCGGGCGGACGCACCAGGCCGGTGCCACCGGGAGTGAAGGCCGAGCGTCCACTCACACCGGACGCCTTGGGCGCGCCCACGGTTCCGCCCGGCTGGCTCGCCAGACGGCGGCCGTTACCGCCCTGGCCGCCGACGGGACCACCGTGCATGCCACTGCCGCCCGGGCCATGCATGCCACCCGCGCCACGGCCGTACGGCGTGGAGGTCCGCTCCTCGCCGACGACCATGCCCTTGGGCATGCGGCCCATCGGCTGGTTCGTGAGCGGACGGCCGGGCACCTGACGGCCACCGGTGATGCCCTCGGTACGGCCCATCGGGCCCAGCATGTTCGGGCGCGGCAGACCAGTGCGGTTCGCGGAGCTAGGCAGACCCGTGATCGGCGTACGCGGAGGCTGGTAACCGCTCTGCCCGCCCATCGGAGGTGCCATGGGCGGCAGGGGCAGCGGGTTCGTGGGCGTCGGCGGCGTCGCGGTGGTGGTCACCGGAGGCTGCACGGGCGGTCGGTTCGTGGTCTCCGGCGGCGGCGTCAGCGTCACGGAGTCGAGGTTGGTGTCCACCTCGGACTCTGGCGGGCGCGTCGGCGTGACCGACGGCGGTGTCACCGGGTCAACGATCTCCCGATGCGTGCTGGTCGGGGTCGACACATCAGCCCGCTGGAGCGTGGTGTAGCCGGTCTGAGTAGTGCCCGTACCGGAACCCGATCCCGAACCCGAATACGTCCCGGAGCCGGTACCGCTCCCCGAGCCGTACTCGTTGTATCCACCGTCCCAGCCGCCGCCCTCCAGCGGCTTGAACTCAGGCTGCCTCTCCGCCGCGAGACGCTCACTCGAAACGTCGTAGTACGACGACAGGCGCTCCATCTGCTGGATGCCCTCCTGGAGCTTCGGTCCGGTCTCCGCCTCAAGGCGGGCCTTCTCCTTCTCCGGGTCGGCGAAGCACATGCCCGCCGGCTTCGGCATGGCCGCCTTCGCCTCGGTCAGTGCGCTTCCCGCGCGCTTCATCTCCTCGGACACGATCTTGGTGAAGTCACCGAGGACGAGCGTCTCGCGGACCATGCCCTCGCCCCACAGGCGGAAGGCATCGCCGCCCTCGCCCTCCCAGTGCACGTGGGAGATGTAGTGCTTCAGATCCTCGGCGATGTCGAGAATCTGCGGCACCGCCGCCGCGAGCGCCGTGCCCGCACCCGAAATCTCCTCGGGCTTGGCCGACGCGATCATCGCGTACAGAGCGTCCAGGGACTTCCCCTCGAACTCTCCAGACATCGTGTTGTCCTCCCCCGTTTAGCTGAAGCCGCCGGAATCGGTGGCGCTGGGCGTCGGCTTGGTCGGCTGCTGCGGCTTGGCCGGGTCCTCGACACCCGTTCCGGTGTGCTTCTCGTAGTCCTCTTGCGTGCTCTTCTGGATCTGCTGGAAGCGCTCGCGCTGTTCCTGATCCACGCTGCCGTAGCCCTTGTCGGCGATCTGCGCGCGAATCCCCATCGCCTCGATCGTCTCGCCGAAGATCTTCGTCAACTCTTCGAGCCGCGCACGCACCTTCTCGTACGCCCCGTGCAGCTCGCTCGCCGCGCTGAAGCCCGTGCCGTACGACGCGGCCGTGACCTTCTGCTCGCCGATCTTCGTGCTCTCGGCCGGCGAGCCCTTCAGGTCGTCGACCAGCTTCTGCATACGCGTTTGGAAGCTCAGGAGCGTCACGTCACCGACTTCGAGCCCCTGCTTGCCGCCGTCCCCGTTCGGCCCTGCCACCTCAGTTCCCCCTGTCACACGAACGAACAAGTCCACTCTATCGACTTGGTACGACAGTTCCAACTGCAAAGCTGCCTAGGTACTGCCGGGTAATGCCTAAGTATCCCTACTCATCTGACGGCCTATCGAGTCGCCTCTCGCCGTCGGCTGTCCCTGATCACCACCGCTGCTCCCGCGACCACCGCGACCAGCACCCCACCGATCCCCAGCGCGTACGTCGCAAGGCGCTCCGAACGCTCCTGCGGGGTCTCCGACATGGACATGTGGGCCGGTTCCGGAGCCTCCGCCTTCGGTGGGCCCGGGTCCGGGGTGGGGCCGGTGAGCGGGGGCTCCGGGCCGTCGGCCAGGGCGCGGACCGGGTCGACGACGCCCCAACCCACGTAGTTGTCATGGCCGTTGACCGAGCGGACGGCGGTCTGCTCGATGCGGGTCACGATCTGGGCGGCCGTCCACTTCGGGTACTTGGCGCGCAGGAGGGTCGCCACGCCCGTGACGTACGGGGCGGAGAAGCTGGTGCCGTTGTCGACGCACTGGCCGCCGCCCGGGACCGTGGAGACCATGTCGACGCCGGGTGCGGCGACGCCGACGAAGGTGCCGGCCTGGGAGAAGACGGCCCGTTCGTTGTTGCGGTCGGAGGAGGCGACGGCGAGGACCCCCGGGAAGGCCGCGGGGTAGGTGTTCTTGAGTTTGCCGTCCATGCCGTCGTTGCCGGCGGAAGCGACGACCACGACCTCCTTGGCCAGCGCCCGGGCCACCGCCTTGCCCAGCGACGACTCCGGGCTGAGCGGCTGGGTGGTGTCCTGGGAGATGTTGATGACCTGGGCGCCCTTGGCGAGGGCGTGGTCGATGGCCTGGGCCATCGTGTCCGACTTGCCGCTGTTCTTCTCGTCGTTCTGGCGGATCGGGATGATGGTCGCCTCGGGCGCCAGGCCGACGAAACCGGTGCCGTTGCGCGGGCGCGCGGCGATGATGCCGGCGACCTTCGTCCCGTGGCCGACCTCGTCGACCGTGCCGTCGGTCTTGCCGCGCTGGTCGTTGCCCGCGCCCGGGTTCTGCTTGTCCGGCTTCAGGTAGTCCTTGCCGGCCTTCGCGTCGACGGCGGGCTTGAGTTGCGGGTTGACGTCGTCCACGCCCGTGTCGATGACCGCGACCCGCACGCCCTTGCCCTTGGTGTCCTGCCAGAGCTCGTCGAGCAGCACCCGCTGAAGCGCCCAGGGGATGCCCTCGATCTGCTTCTTCATCGGGAAGGTGCACTCACCGCTGCCGTCGGTCCCCATGCTGGACCGGGGTTCCGCCGCGGCCGCCGCCGGGGCCGCGGCCAGTCCGCCCGTCAGGGCCGTGACCGCGAGCAGCGCGCCCGCACGCCTACGAGACGTCGTCACCGGAGCAGCCCCCCTCACGAACCCTGCGGCTGGCGCGCGCTGTTGGTGTCCAGACGCGGGCCCTTGGACAGGAACTCCGACCACTCCATCGGTACGAGCACCGGCACGACCGTCTCGTAACCGAGCCGCTTCTGCGCGTCGGACGGCTCCGGCCGCCCGTCCGTGGTCTGCTGCTGGTTGCCGGTGCCGATCTCGGAGCGGCCGGCGTCGCTGTCGCCGTTGGCCTGCACCGCGTACCGCAGTCCGGTGTCCGTGACGAGGAAGAGCGAGCCGTCGGGGGTGGACTGGTTGCCCTGGATCTGGGTGTAGAGCAGTCCGGTGCCGGGCGTGACGTACGTGCTGGTGCCGCCGGCGGTGATGTCGGCGGGGTACTCGGGGCCGGCCCAGGTGGACAGCGTGGTCCTGCCCTTCGAGTCGACGCTCTCCAGGACGGAGCAGACGGTGTCCCGGGCCCCGGCGCCGCCGATCGAGTTGGCCTGGGTGGACTGGCGCGCGGGCCAGCGCAGTCCGGTGCCGAAGGCGGTGCCGTCGGGAGTGAGCGACTGGAGGTCGACGGGGCTGGCCTTGCCCGCCATGTCGAGCTTGTCGGTCAGCGGCGACTGGATGAGCAGCCAGGCGGTGAAGGCGGAGACCGGCTGCACCTTGCCCTCCAGGACCACGTAGTTCTGCGGGCCGGAGCCGGTCTGGGCGATGAGCACCATGCCGACCCTGTCCTGCTCGGGCTTGAGGCCGCCGCGGACATGGGCGTCGGCGCCGACGGTGCCGGGGATCGGCGGGAAGTCGACGGGGCTGCCGGTCTTCAGGGTGGCCAGCCAGTCGTCGGTGACCTGCTGCGGCTGCCCGCTGCCGAACAGCGCGTTGGTGAGCTTCGAGTCGTTCTCGGCGACGCGGTACTTGGTGCCCGTGTGGTCGACCAGGAACTGGGCGCTGTCCTTCTGCCCCTTCACGTACAGAACCTCGCCGGATTCCAGCTTGTTGCTGTTCTGGGTGCGCTTGAGGTCGCGCTCGGCGAAGAGGAAGGTGGCCTTCTGGACGTTGCCGCCGTTGCCGCCGCCGGGCTGTTCGCACACCGCCCAGCGCTTGGCCTTTCCCGCGTCCTCCTTGGCGGGGAGGCGGTCGGGGGCGTACGGGATGCCCAGGATGGGGCCGCGTGGCGGCTTGCCCAGGTCGAGCGTCTTGTCGTCGACCTGGACGACCGAGTAGCCGTCCGGATCGAGCAGCAGCCGCGCGGAGGCGAGGTTGAGCACCGGGTGGAGCAGGGTCTTCTTGTCCTTGCCCTTGCCGGTGGTCAGGACGACATAACGGGTGGTGGACTGCTTGCCGACGATCACCTTCTTGCCGGGATCGTCCCAGCCCTTGGGCGCGGTCGGGCTGAACATGCCCCAGGCGCCGAATCCGGCCATCACCAGCGCGCCGACGACGACCCCGGGAAGCACCGCGCGCAGCGGCCTGGGCGCGCCCTCCTCCGTACCCGAGGGAGAGGGTTGGAGGAATGCCGCGACCGTGCGCTTCTTCGCAAAGGTGTACGCGTTGAGCTCGTCCCGCCGTGATGCCATGGGTCCCCGTTTCGTCAGGCTCAGTCTTCGCTCGGGAGTCCGGGGAGCATGGCGCCCGGGCCCCGGCGGTCGGACCGGCCCCCTACTATGCCTGCTGTCCACCGGTCCTTGTGGGGCGGGTAGGGTGATCCGGCCGCCAAAGGCCTGGCGGGCCACGGTGATCGGGACGAATTGAGGGGGATTCTCCAATCATGGCTTCCGCGACGCGGACACGGTCCGCTGCGGCCGGGTCCACTTCCGCGCCCTCCACCTCCTCGGCCGCGGGGGCCGGTTCGCCGCTCGCGTCCTCGGTGTCACCGAGACTCCAGGCGCGCCCCGGACACTTCGGGGCGTTCCGATTGCAACAGCTCGTGCTGATCGAGGTGGCGGCCGCGGTCCTGGTCGTGGCCGCGGTCGTGGACAAGCTGATGCTGGTGCCCGCGGGTGTGGTCGCCGCGGTACTCGTCCTGCTCGCACTCCTGCGCCGGCACAGCCGGTCGCTGCCCGAGTGGCTGACCACCTTCCTCGCGCTGCGCGCCCGCACCCGCCGGGCGGCCGCCTTCGGCGTACCGGAGGGCACGGAGCCGGGGCTCGCCCCGGTCGTGGAGTGCGATCCGGCGCTGCGGACCTACGCGTACAGCGACCGCGACCGGCGCCCGATCGGGATGATCGGCGACGGGACCTTTCTCACCGCCGTCGTACGGGTCGAGTCCGAGTCCACGGCACTGCGCCCCGACCGGGGCGCGCACCCGCTTCCCGTGGGGCTGATACGGGACATGCTGTCGGTGGACGGCATCCGGCTCGAGTCCGCGCAGATCGTGCAGCACACCCAGCCCGCGCCCGCCCCGCATCTGCCCGCGCAGTCGATGGCGGCCCGTAACTACGGGCCCCTCCAGGCCCAAACGGGTTCGCCGGCGCTCCGCATCACCTGGGTCGCGCTGAAGCTGGACCCGGAGCTGTGCCCGGAGGCGGTCGAGGCGCGCGGCGGCGGCATGCAGGGCGCGCAGAAGTGCGTCGTACGAGCAGCCGACCAGTTGGCGAGCCGTCTTGCCGGGGCCGGTTTCAAGGCCACGGTCCTCACCGAGCAGGAGCTCACCGCCGCGCTCGCCACCTCCACCTGCGCGAGCCCGATGGCGATAGCGCAGGCCGGCCGCGGCCAGACGCAGGGGCGGCGCACCCAGGAGACCGCGCGCACCTGGCGCGTCGACGACCGCCGCCACACCACGTACTGGGTGGGGCGCTGGCCGCAGTTGGGCGGCGCGGGCGGGGCCGGGGCGTCGATGCCGCAGCTGGTGGCGCTGCTCACCTCGCTGCCCGCGCTCGCGACGACCTTCAGCCTGACGCTGAGCGGAGGTGACCGCCAGGAGGTGACGGTCACCGGACACGTACGGATCACCGGGCGCAGCGACGAGGAACTCCTCGCGGCCCGGCACGAATTGGAGCGCGTGGCGCGCGGCGTGAAGACCGGCCTGGTGCGGCTCGACCGCGAGCAGGTGCCGGGCATGCTGGCGACGCTGCCGCTGGGGGGTGCGCGCTGATGACGACTCCGGGGAACCCGAACTCGAACCCGAACCCGAACCCGAACCATCCGATGGGCCACCAGGCCGGGCAGCCCGGGTACGCGACGGCTGGGGCTCCGGCTCCCGGCGGGGTCGTCGGCGCGATGCCCGGCGGTCCGGCCGCCGGTCCGGTTGGGGGCGTGAGCGGTGGCCTGCCCGGCGCCGCGAGCGGCGGCGGTACGCCGTCACGGCGGGCGGCCCGTACGAGCGAGGGCGGCCGGGCCGCCCGGCGTACGGGACGGGGCGGCAAGCCCCGACTCGGCTTCGGGCTCATCGGCCCGCGCCGCGACCGCCATTCCGCGCCGCTCGACCAACTCGGCGCGCTGGCACTGCCGGTGGGCGACGACGGCGTGGTCATCGGTGTGGACGCCGAGAGCCGGCCGGCCGTCCTCGGCATCAACCGGCCCAGCCCGTACGACATCACCCTCATCGGCGGTCTGTGGACCGCGCAGGTGCTCGCGCTGCGGGCGGCCGCGACGGGCGCCCGGGTGGCGGTCGAGACGGGCCGTGCGCCCGCCTGGACGTCGCTCGCCCAGGCGGCCGGCGGCGGCCAGCCCTGCATCACGCTGCACGACGTGGGCCGGGTGCCGCCGCAGGGCGCGTCCGCCGGCAGCCCCGTGGTCGTCATCCGCGACTGCGGCATGCGGCCGCCGCGCGGCCGGGTCGTCTCCGCGCCGTGGCAGTCGGTCGTGACCCTGCTCCCCTATCTGAGCCCGGTGGCCCCACGCCTCCTGGAGAAGTCCTCGCTCGTCGGCGTGCAGCGGGTCTCCCCCGACGAGGCCGCGCAGATCGGCCGCATCATGGGGCTCCAGCGTGCGGAGTGGGAGGCGCTGTCGACGCTGGCGGACGGGGTGACCCTGTGGTGCACGCCGGGCGACCGCCAGTTCGTGATGACGCAGGCCACGGACGCCGAGACCGGATTGCTGGGCGGCGCCCGCCGGATGGACTGACTCAGGCCGAGACCAGGATCACGACCAGGATCACAGCGCCCAACATGTCCGTTTTTATGCAAGTTTGGCGCACCGAGGGTCTCACTCTCCGGTACTCGCGGGTCACTTGGGGGACCGGACCGATCCGCGCGACGGGCAGCGGCGGGCCGTCGGCCCTGCCCGCGGACACGGTTGGCGTTTAGGGTGGGATGTGCCCGCCCACGACTGCACAAGGGTGCGCGACCACACCAGGAGGCAAAGTGAACCGCGATCGGGACGAGATCAACGGGGGTTGGAACCCGCCCGTCGACGATCAGTCCGACGCAGATCCCGCCGAGATGACGGGTGAGTTCACCATCGACTACACCCCTCCGGCCTGGTACACGCAGAACGCGTCGGGCGGTACGAGCGGCGGGGCGCCGACGCCTCCGCCGCCGACCGGAGCTCCGGTCGCGATGCCCGGCGTTCCGGCGAGCGGCGGTTACGAGTCCCCCTGGGCCCCGGCCCCGCAGGCCCCGGCCGCACCGGTCCCGGCCCCGGAGGCCCCGGCGCCGGTTCAGGCCCAGCCCCCTGCCCCCGCCCCGGCTCCTGTCGCGCCCGTCGCGCCTGCCGCGCCCGTCGCGCCCGTCGCGCCGGAGCCGACCCCTGCGCCCACGCCCGCGCCCGCTCCCGCGCCGTTCGGCGGTGGGGACCTGGAGAGTGGCGCGACCATGCGCTTCTCCCCCGCCGCGCTGAAGCGCGAGATGGCGGAGATCGCGGCCGCGCAGGAGACCCAGGAGCCCCAGGAGACCGCTCCGGAGGCCCCGGCCGCCGAGGCGACCGCGGCGTCCCCCGCCGAGCCCGTCGCGGAGCCCGAGACCGCGCCCGAGGCGGAAGCCGCGGCACCTGCACAGGCCGAGGCCGGGGAATCCGCCCCCGCGGAGACCTCCGAGACTCCCGCCGCCTCCGAGGCTCCCGAGCCCCCGGCCGCCGAAGTCG
This sequence comes from Streptomyces sp. NPDC048623, assembly GCF_040650755.1. Lineage (NCBI taxonomy): Bacteria > Bacillati > Actinomycetota > Actinomycetes > Kitasatosporales > Streptomycetaceae > Streptomyces > Streptomyces sp. NPDC048623. The sequence continues at coordinate 23,097 of NZ_JBEZHV010000036.1, read as the reverse complement.
CGCCCGAGACCGCGCCGGAGACCACGCCCGAGCCCCAGCCGGTGCCCGAGGCCGTGGCGCCCGCCGAGCAGCCCGGGCCCGCGCCCGCCCCCGTACCCCAGGACTCCATGCCCGGCGCGCTGCCGCCCGCGGCTCCGGCCGCCGGACTGCCGCCGCTGCCGCCGTCGTTCCAGCCGGCGACGCCCGCGCCCGCCCCGCAGTGGCCCGCGCAGGGAGTGCCGGCCGAACAGCAGCAGGTCCCGCCGGCCGCGCCGCTGCCGCCCGCCACGGACGCCTGGCCGGCGCCCGTACCGCCGCAGGGCGGGTACGGCTTCCCGCACCCGGGCCAGCCCCAGCCGCAGGCCCAGCCGCCCGTCCCCCCGCAACCGCAGGCACCCCAGGCGCCGCAGGCCCCTCAGACGCCCCAGGGTTACGGATTCCCGCACCCCGGTCAGTTCGGCCAGCCGCAGGTCCCCCAGGGCTACGGCTTCCCCCACCCCGGCCAGCCCCAGCCGCAGGCCCAGCCGCCCGTCCCCCCGCAGCCCCAGGCACCCCAGGCGCCGCAGGCCCCTCAGACGCCCCAGGGTTACGGATTCCCGCACCCGGGCCAGCCCCCGCAGCCCACCCCGGGTGCCCCCGCCGCCCCCGGCACTCCGGGCGCCCCCGCCGCGCCCGCCAACCCCGCCATCGACCCCCGTACCGGCGCCGCCTGGCCGTCGGCCGTGACGCACGACCAGCGCGAGCGGTCCGTGCCCGGTGCGCCGCTCGGGTACACCGCGGCGGTCGAGCTGTCCTCCGACCGGCTGCTGCGCAACAACAAGCAGAAGCCCAAGTCGTCCCGGAATCCGGGCTCTTCGTCGCGCTTCAAGCTCGGCGGCAAGAAGGAGGAGGCGGAGCGGCAGCGGAAGCTGGAGCTGATCCGGACGCCGGTGCTGTCCTGCTACCGGATCGCGGTCATCTCGCTCAAGGGCGGTGTCGGCAAGACCACGACGACGACCGCGCTCGGCGCGACGCTCGCCATCGAGCGGCAGGACAAGATCCTGGCGATCGACGCCAACCCGGACGCCGGCACGCTCGGGCGCCGGGTGCGGCGCGAGACCGGGGCGACCATCCGCGACCTCGTGCAGGCGATCCCGTACCTCAACTCGTACATGGACATCCGCCGCTTCACCTCGCAGGCGCCGTCCGGTCTGGAGATCCTCGCCAACGACGTGGACCCGGCCGTCTCGACGACCTTCAACGACGAGGACTACCGGCGGGCGATCGACGTCCTGGGCAAGCAGTACCCGATCATCCTGACCGACTCGGGCACCGGTCTGCTCTACAGCGCGATGCGCGGTGTGCTCGACCTCGCCGACCAGCTGATCATCATCTCCACCCCGTCCGTGGACGGTGCCTCCAGCGCCTCCACCACGCTGGACTGGCTGTCGGCGCACGGGTACGCGGAGCTGGTGCAGCGCTCCATCACGGTCATCTCGGGTGTCCGTGAGACCGGCAAGATGATCAAGGTCGAGGACATCGTCCAGCACTTCCAGACCCGTTGCCGCGGTGTCGTGGTCGTGCCCTTCGACGAGCATCTGGCGGCCGGTGCCGAGGTCGACCTCGACATGATGCGGCCGAAGACCCGCGAGGCGTACTTCCATCTGTCGGCGATGGTGGCCGAGGACTTCGTACGGGCGCAGCAGGCGCAGGGGCTGTGGACGGCGGACGCCCAGAACATGATGCCGCCGCACCAAGCCCCGCCGATGCCGGGCCAGCCCGGCTACCAGGGCCAGCCCGGACAGCCGCAGGCCTACCCCGGTCAGCCGGGACAGCCGGGACAGCCCGGTCAGCCCTACCCGCCGCAGCAGCAGCCCGGCCAGCCGTACGCGTACCCGCCCCAGCAGCAGCCGCCCGTACCGGGGCAGCCCGGCCAGCCCGGTCAGCCGTATGGCGCACCGCCGGCCCCCGGACAGATGTACGGGGCGCAGCCCGGTCAGCCGCCGGTGCCGCAGGGCTGGCAGCAGCCGGGGCAGGCCCCCGGCCAGCCGCAGGGGCAGGTTCCGCCGCCCCCGTGGCCCCAGCAGGCCCCGCAGCAGCCGCCGCAGGCGCCGCCAGCCCCTCAGCAGTAGGGCGTCACAGGAATAGACCAATGAGGCCCCGTACCGGTGTTCCGGTACGGGGCCTTTTGGTATTCCCGCAGCCCACGCGGTGTTTGAGACATCGTTGACGACGGCAGACCACCGCTGATACACCTTCGCTTCATCCATCGTCAGCCCAAGATCCACGGCACAACCCACGACGCACGCATCCCGACGCGAGGTCACGTCCCATGGTCATGGTCACGAAGGTTCCACCCCGTCCGACGTCCGCCCGCAGACCCCTCCGCCCGCTCACTCTTCTGCTCGCCGCCGGTCTCACCGCCGCCTCCGTCGCGGCCGTACCCCAGGTGGCACAGGCGACGCAGGCAGCACAGGGGGAGGACGCCAAGGCAGGCACCGGTAACACGCTCACCGTCGCCGTATCGCAGAGCGTCGACTCGCTCTCGCCGTTCCTCGCCCAGAAGCTGGTGTCGACCAGCATCCACCGCCTCGCGTACGAGTACCTGACGAACTACGACCCGAAGGACGCTCACCCGATCCCGGGCCTCGCGACCGAGTGGAAGTCCTCGCCGGACAAGCTCACCTGGACGTACACGATCCGCAAGGACTCGATGTGGTCCGACGGGCAGCAGGCCACGGCCGAGGACGCGGCCTGGACCTTCAACAAGATGATGACCGACCCGAACGCGGCCACCGCCAACGGGAGTTTCACGGCCAACTTCAAGAAGGTCAGCGCACCCGACCCGCAGACGCTGGTCATAGAGCTCAAGCAGCCGCAGGCGACGATGACGGCGCTCGACGTGCCCATCGTGCCCAAGCACGTGTGGGAGAAGGTCTCCGACTTCTCCAAGTTCAACAACGACCAGCAGTTCCCGATCGTCGGCAACGGACCGTTCGTCATCACGGACTTCAAGGTCGACCAGTACATCAAGCTGAAGCCGAACAAGAAGTTCTGGCGCGGGGCGCCGAAGTTCGACGAGCTGGTCTTCAAGTACTACAAGGACGGCGACGCCGCCGTCGCCGCGCTCCAGAAGGGCGAGGTGTCGTTCGTCCCGAACCTGACGCCCGCTCAGGCCGCCGCGCTGAAGAGCCAGAAGGACATCAAGGTCAACGACGCGCCGGGCCGCCGCTTCTACGCGCTCGCCACCAACCCGGGCGCCCGGGCCAAGGACGGCAAGACCTTCGGCAACGGCAACAGGGCGCTGCTCGACCCCGAGGTGCGCAAGGCGCTGTTCCTCGCCGTGGACCGGACGGCCCTGGTCGACAAGGTCTTCCAGGACCACGCGGTGGAGGGCGAGGGCTACATCCCGCCGCGCTTCGGCTCGTACTTCTGGAAGCCCGCCGACACGCAGAAGCGTGCGTACGACCCCGCCAAGGCGGAGCAGGTCCTGGACGCCGCCGGGTACAAGAAGAACGCCGACGGCAAGCGGCTCGGCAAGGACGGCAAGCCGCTCGACTTCCGCATCCTGTGCCACGCCACCGACCCGAACGACAAGGCCTCGGCCAAGTACCTCCAGGAGTGGTGGGGCAAGCTGGGCATCGGGCTGAAGGTCGACTGTCTGGACAGCGTCTCGGACCCGTGGGTGAAGGGCGACTACGACCTGGCCTTCGACGGCTGGTCGGTCAACCCCGACCCGGACTACGTGCTCTCCATCCACACCTGCGGCACGCTGCCCGCGACGCCCAAGGACACCGGGGCCACCGACAACTTCATCTGCGACCCGCAGTTCGACGCGCTGTACGCGCAGCAGGCCGTCGAGTACGACGCCGCCAAGCGGTCCGACCTGGTCAAGCAGATGCAGTCGCGGCTCTACGACACCGGGTACATGAACGTCATCGCGTACCCGAACGCCCTGGAGGCCTACCGCACCGACCAGATCCGCTCCATCACCACCATGCCCGAGGCCGCCGGCAACCTGTGGGGTCAGGACGGCTACTGGAGCTGGTGGTCGGCGGTGCCCGCCGCGCAGGCCTCCGACGAGAGCTCGGGCGGCTCGAACACCGGCGTGATCATCGGGATCGGCGCGGCCGTCGTGGTCGTCGTCGGCGTCGGGATCTTCCTCTCCATGCGCCGCCGCACCACCGCCGACGACCGCGAGTAGCCCGTGACCAGCGCAAGCACCCCCGCCTCCTCCGTGGTCCCGGCCGACCGGGCCGGGACCACGGAGGGCGGCGCCCCCGGCACCCGTGCCGGCGCCCGTACCCGTACCTCCGCGCTCCTCCCCTACCTCCGCCACGCGGCGGCCAAGCTCGCCGGCGCGGCCGTGTCCCTGCTCGCCGTCCTGGTCACCAGCTTCTTCCTGTTCCGGATCATCCCGGGCGACCCGGTGAAGACGATGACCCACGGCATGCCCACCACCGCCGAGCAACTGGCCACGCTGCGCCACCAGTTCGGGCTCGACCTGCCGCTGTGGCAGCAGTTCACCGACTACTGCGCCAAGGCGCTCAGCGGCGACCTCGGCACCTCCTTCCAGTTCCGCGCGCCGGTCGGCGACCTGATCGCGCAGAAGCTCCCGGCGACGCTACTGCTCACCGGCACGGCCGTCGTCCTCTACTCGGCGCTCGGCCTGTGGCTGGGCACCCGCTCCGCCTGGCGGCACGGCAGCCTCGGCGACAGGCTGAACACGGGCGTGGCGCTCACCCTGTGGTCGGTGCCCTCGTTCTGGCTCGGGCTGCTGCTCATCATCGTCTTCTCGGTCGGCATGGGGCCGGTCCCCGGACTGTTCCCGACCGGCGGCATGGAGTCCGGCACCGGCGAGACCGGCTTCGGGTACGTGCTCGACGTCGCCCACCACATGGTGCTGCCGGTGCTCACGCTGGTCGCCGTGGGCTACGCCCAGACGCTGCTCGTGATGCGTTCCTCACTGCTCGACGAGATGGGCGGCGACTATCTGACCACCGCGCGGGCGAAGGGGCTGCGCGACGACGCGGTACGGCGCCGGCACGCCGTACCGAACGCGCTCCTGCCCGTGGTGACGATGGTCTTCATCAACCTCGGGCATGTGGTGGCCGGTTCGATCCTGGTGGAGACGGTGTTCTCCTGGCCGGGCCTCGGCGGGCTCTTCTACCAGGCGCTCAGCGTGCCCGATCTGCCGTTGGTGCAGGGCCTGTTCGTGGTCTTCGCCGGCGCGATGATCGTGATGAACCTGATCGCCGACCTGCTCTATCCGCTGCTCGACCCCCGGGTGGGCCGATGACGTCACTGGCATGGGAGCGGCGCCGTGGCACCGTCGCCCGCTTCTGGAAGCAGTACCGCGGCCACCGGGCCGGGCTGTGGGGCCTGGTCGGGCTCGCCCTGATCGGGCTGCTCGCCCTCACGGCGCCGTTGACCGTCGGCGCGGACGTGCAGTCCGTGACCGACGCGCCCGGCACCGCGCTCGAACCACCGAGCGCCGAATTCCCTTTGGGCACCGACCAGTTCGGGCGCTCTCTGCTCGGGCTGCTGATCTGGGGCGCGCGGATCTCGCTCCTGGTGGGGCTGCTCGCCGCCACGCTCTCGGTCGCCATCGGCACCCTGGTGGGCATCGTCGCGGGCCACTACGGCGGCTGGTTCTCCACGGTCGTCATGCGGATCACCGACTGGTTCCTGGTGATGCCGACCCTCGTCCTCGCGATCGTGCTCGCGACCGTGATGTCCCGGTCGATGTGGACCGTGATCCTGGCGATCGGCGTGACCAGCTGGCCGACCACGGCCCGGCTCGTGCGGGCGCAGACCATCGCGGTCGAGTCGCGCCCGTACATCGAGCGGGCGACCGCGCTCGGCGGGGGCCACGGGCACATCATGACCCGGCACGTCCTGCCGAACGTGATGCCGCTGGTGCTCGCGCAGACCACCTTGGGCATCTCCACGGCCATCCTCACCGAGGCGACCCTGGCGTTCCTGGGCCTGGGCGACCCGACCGTGGTGTCCTGGGGCGGGATGCTCCAGGACGCGCGCGAGGCGGGCGCGGTCTCGTCCGGCCACTGGTGGTACCTGGCGCCGCCCGGCATCGCCATCGCGCTCGTCGCGCTCGCGTTCACGCTGTGCGGGCGGGCCGTCGAGTCCGTCCTCAACCCGAAGCTGGGGGTGGGGCGTTGAGCACCACTGACGGGAACCTCCTGGAAGTACGGAATCTCAGGGTGACGTACGGGACGGGGGCGGACGCCGTCCCGGCCGTACGGGGCGTGGACCTGACCCTGCCGGCCGGGCAGAAGCTGGGCGTCGCCGGCGAGTCCGGCTGCGGCAAGTCCACGATGGCGCTCGCGCTGCTGCGGCTCCTGCCCGCCTCTGCCACCACCAGCGGCGAGATCCTCCTGGAGGGCGAGGACGTCCTCGCCATGAAGTGGGGGCGGCTGCGGGCGGTGCGCTGGGCGGGCGCGTCGATCGTCTTCCAGGGCGCGATGCACTCGCTGAACGCGGTGCGCCGGATCGGCGACCAGATCGCCGAGCCGCTGCTCGTGCACGGCCGGGCCACCCCGGCGGCGGCCCGTGGGCGCGTCGGTGAGCTCCTGGAGCAGGTGGGCCTGCCCACCGCCCGCGCGGCAGCGTATCCGCACGAGCTGTCCGGCGGGCAGCGGCAGCGCGTGATGATCGCGATGGCCCTGGCCTGCGATCCGCGCCTGATCGTGGCGGACGAGCCGACGACCGCGCTCGACGTGATGATCCAGGCGCAGATCCTGCGCCTGATCGAGCAGCTGGTCGCGGAGCAGGGCATCGGCCTCCTGATGATCAGCCACGATCTGGCGGTGCTCGCCGACACCTGCGACCGGCTCGCCGTGATGTACGCGGGGCGGGTGGTCGAGGAGGGCCCGGCGAAGGCGGTGTACGAGTCGGCCGCCCACCCCTACGGGCGCGCGCTGTCCTCCGCGTTCCCCCGGATCGGCGACCCGGCCTCGCGCCGGGCCCCGCGCGGCCTGCCCGGCGACCCGCCGGACCCGGCGGACCTGCCGGTCGGCTGCGCGTTCCGGCCGCGCTGCCCGGTGGCGGAGGAGCGGTGCGCGACCGAGGACCAGGAGCTGAGGCCTGTCCGGCGGTCCCCCGCCGCGACGCCGCGGGCGAATGCCAGACAGGCCTCAGGGGACGCGGGCGCGGGGCGCCGGGCGGCCTGCGTACATGTGGGGAGCGGCTCATGAGCGGGCAGGGCGTGGGTACGGATGCGGCGGCGTCGGCGGCGGGCGTGGCGCCGTTGCTGTCGGCGGAGGGGCTGCGGGTCGTCTTTCCCGGGCGGCGGGGCGCGCCTCCGGCCCGGGCGGTGGACGGTGTCGACCTGGACATCGGCGCAGGCGAGATCGTGGCCCTGGTCGGCGAGTCCGGCTGCGGCAAGACGACGCTGGCCCGCTCGCTGCTCGGCCTGGTCCGGCCGACGGGCGGCTCGGTGCGGTTCGCGGGCGCCCCCCTCACGTACACGGGCAAGGCGCTCAAGGCGTACCGGAAACGCGCCCAGTTGGTGCTCCAGGACCCGAGCGGTTCGCTGAACCCGCGGCACACGGTGTACGACGCCGTGGCGGAGGGCCTGCGGATCCACGGGTACGCGGGCGACGAGCGCGCGGCGGTCGCCGAGGCGCTGTCCCGGGCCGGGCTCCGGCCCCCGGAGCGCTTCTTCCTGCGCTACCCGCACGAGCTGTCCGGCGGACAGCGGCAGCGCGTGGTGATCGCGGGTGCGCTGGTGCTCGAACCCGAACTGATCGTCGCGGACGAGCCGGTGGCGTCTCTGGACGCGTCCGTACGGGGCGAGATCCTGGCCCTGCTGCTGCGGCTGCGCGACGAACTGGGCCTGTCGGCGCTCGTGGTGACGCACGACCTGGGGCTCGCGTGGAACATCGCGGACCGGGTGGCGGTGATGTATCTGGGGCGGATCGTGGAGACCGGGGCGGTGGAGGATGTGCTGACGCGTCCTCAGCATCCTTACACCCAGGCGCTGTTGTCGGTGCTTCCGGAGTCCGGTGGTGAGCCGGTGGTGCTGGCGGGAGAACCACCGGACCCGGCCCGGATCCCCTCCGGCTGCCGCTTCCACGTGCGCTGCCAGGCGCTCGCGTCGGGGGCGGCGGCGGGGGTCGCTGACCGGTGCCGTACGGAGGACCTGGCGGTGCTGGGGGGTGGCGGGGTGGCGTGCCACCTGGTGCAGGCGGCGGCCGTACAGGGCTGAGGCGGGGGCCGGTGGTGGGTGGCGCGTGGGCCGGGCGGGGGGCCGTGTTCGGGACTGCATGATTTACGGCGCGGGGCCGGTCCCTGAAAGGGCGCCCTTCTTGTTCCGCGCCACAAATCACGCTTTACGTCCCGTACACGGTCCCCCCGCCCGTCCCCCGCTCCCGTCCGTTTGCCCCGCCGGCTCAGGCCTGGCCATGCTCCTGGTCGTACGCCGTCGTCAGCTCGCGGCACTTCTTCACGTCGTCGGCCATCGCCACGAGCAGGTCGTCGAGGGTGTCGAAGCGGAGCATCCCGCGCACATAGGCGAGGAAGTCCACCGTCACGTGCAGCCCGTACAGGTCGAGGCCCTCGCGGTCGATCGCGTACGCCTCCACGGTCCGCTCGGTGCCGTCGAACTGCGGGTTGGTGCCCACCGAGATCGCGGCGGGCATCCGCTCGCCGGCGGCGGTCAGCCAGCCCGCGTAGACGCCGTCGGCGGGGATCGCGGTGTGCGGCAGGGTCTCGACGTTGGCGGTCGGGAAGCCGAGCTCGCGGCCGCGCTGGGCGCCGCGTACGACGATGCCCTCGACGCGGTGCGGCCGGCCCAGGATCTCGGCGGCGCCGGCCATGTCGCCCTCGCCGACGAGGCGGCGGGTGAGCGTCGAGGAGAACGGCTCGCCGCCGCCCGCCGCGCCGGTCACCCGCAGGTCGATGACCTCGACCTCGTAGTCGTAGGTGTCGCCGAGCTCGGCGAGGAACTGCACGTTCCCGGCGGCCCGGTGGCCGAAGCGGAAGTTCGGGCCCTCGATGACACAGCGCGCGTGCAGCTTGTCGACCAGGACCTTCACGATGAAGTCGGCCGGGGACAGCTGCGAGAACTCGGCCGTGAACGGCAGGACGAGGACCGCGTCCACGCCGAGGCCCGCCATCAGCTCGGCGCGCCGGTGGTGCGGGGCGAGCAGCGGCGGGTGGCTGCCGGGGCGGACGACCTCGGAGGGGTGCGGGTCGAAGGTGACCACGACCGAGGGCACGCCCAGCTCGCGGGCGCGCTCCACGGCCCGCCCGATGATCAGCTGGTGCCCGCGGTGGACCCCGTCGTAGGAACCGATGGTGACGACGCTGCGCCCCCAGTCCTGGGGGATGTCCTCCAAGCCACGCCAGCGCTGCACTGTGACCGCTCCTCGTCCGCCTGTACCCATGTCCGCGTGTACGCCTGTTGGCGCAGGTCTAAGACTGCCATGAGCATGCGGCAGCGGTGGCATCGGCATGGTGTGCGCCTTGTCTCGCGGCCCGGCGGGCAGCGGTTCGAGCACTCCTGAGGGGAGCTGTGCCCGTGGTGGTCCGGTGCGCAGGTCCGCGTGGAGTACGGCGCGGAGTTCGGCGCGCAGGAAGCGGGAGGCGCCGGTGCCGGGCGCGGCGAGCACCGGGGCGAGGGCGGCCCGCTGGGCGGGCAGCGCGAGCAGCCCGAGGACCAGCGGGTGGAGGACGCAGCGGACCACCGGGCCGCGCTCCAGGCGCCGGTCGACGAAGCCGGCGACCAGCGGCGCGCCCTCGGGGTGCCGCTCGGCGTACTCGGCGACGAGGGCGGCGGCGCGGCGCGCGAGCCGGGGCGTGTCGACCCCGGCGAGGGCCCGGAGGGCCTGCGCCGCCGCGGTCCCCGCCCCGTCGAGGAGCCGGGCCCGGAAGGCGGCGAGGACCGGTTCGGCGTGGCTGGGCAGCGCGGCGGCGAGGGCGTCGGCCGGTACGCCGGGGTCGGCGAGCGCCCGCGGCAGGAACCGTTCGCGGGTGTCGGGGTCCCGGAGCAGCAGCCCGAGCGCGGCGCCGTGCAGCGCCCGGTCGCCGGGCCGGGCGAGCAGGGCGAGGGCCGCGTAGCGCAGGGTGTCGCGGTCGGCGGGGTCGGTCGCGTGCCGGGCGACGAGCTGCCCGTACGCGGCTGCCGCCGCCCGGCGTTCGGGGCGCCGGTCGTCGTGCGCCCAGCGGTCCACGGCCCGGCACAGGGCGGCGGGTTCGTCCTCGGTGAGCGCGGCGAGCAGGCCCTCGGCGAGCGGGTGGGCGGTGGCGACCAGGGCCTCGCACAGATCGTCCACGGCGAGCGCGCGGTGGGTGTGCAGGAGGGCCTGGGCGGCGGCGCCGACGGTGGCGCCTGGCGCCCCGGCGAGCGCCCGCTCGTCGCCGAACCAGCGGCAGAGCAGCGGCTGTACTCCGCGCGGGTCCGCGGTGAGCCGGGCGGCCGCCAGGTCGAGGAACCGGCCCTCGGGCAGCCGGCCCTCGGGCACGGCGTCGGCGGCGACGAGGCGGCGCAGCAGGTCGAGCCGCTCGTCCTCGGCGACGGGCAGGTCGCGCCAGTAGCCGGCACCGAAGCCGGGGAGCACTCCGCGCTCGCCGATGCGGTCGGCGAGCAGCCGGAGCACCGGGAGGTACGGGCGGAGGTCGGCGAGCGCCCCGTGCAGCAGCCTGGCGGCCCACCAGCGTCCCTCCTCGGTCTCCCCCGCCCCGGGATCGGCCGGGGGCTCCGCGAGGGCGTCCACCAGGGCGGTGAGCCGCGGGATCAGGCCTTCGGGGCCGTGGTCGCGGTCCAGGTGGTGCAGGGCCTGGAGCACGGGGCCGATCCGGTGGCGCGGGACGGGCAGCGCCGCCGGCCGGTGGATCAGGGTGTCCAGGGCCCGGTCGATGTCGAGGTGGGTGCCCTGGAGCCAGTCGCCGAACTCCTCGTGGGCGAAGCGGTAGCCGCCCCCGGCCGGGACGAGGAGGGCCTCGGTGAGGACGGCGGAGGCCCAGCCGGTCCTCCACGGAAAGAGTTCCTCGAAGGACTCCCGGTCCAGTTCGCCCTGGCCGGGGCCGAGGCAGCGGCGGGCGGCCTCGTGGACCCGGCCGCTCACCCGGGCGGCGAGCCGGCGCACGGCGGTGCCGCGGAGCACCGGGCGGCCCGCCGCGGCGATCCGGACGGCGATCTTCAGGCACATCAGGTCCAGATGGGCGGCGAAGATCTCGTCCCTGCCGGGGCGGCCGGGCAGGTCGTCCCGGGTGGCCGCGCGGACCTCGCCGAGCAGTCGGAGGGCGAGCGGGTGGCGGGCGTCGGCCTCGGCGATGGCGTCCTCGGGCACACCGTGGCGGCGCCGGGCCGCGACGGCCTCGGCCTCGGTGAGGTCGCCGAGGCGGACGACCTCGGGCGGGGCGGTGTAGTGGGTGCGGGCCTGTTCCCAGTGCTCGGGGCGGCAGGCGAGGACCAGGCGCGCGCCGTGCGCGGCCAGCCACTCCTCGGTGGCGGCGGTCCAGGGTCCGAGGCGGTGGGCGAGCAGCGGCGGCATCTCCTCGGGCCCGTCGAGCAGCACGAGCAGCGGCCGTCCCGCGTCCCGGGCGAGGGCGGCGGCCTGTTCGGGGGTGACGGCCTCGGGTTCGCCGGGGGTGCCGGAGGCGGCGGCGACCCGGCCGGCCCGGCGCAGTGCGCGCCCGACGGCGGCGGCGAGCGAGTCGTCGTCGGCGCGCAGGTCGGCGCCGCGCAGACAGACGGTGGGCGCGGGCTCGGGGCCGCGGGCGCGGGCGGCGGCGAGGCCCGCGAGGGCGGTGCTGCGGCCGGTGCCGGGCACGCCGACGACGGCGAGGACGGGCGGGCGGTGCTCGTCGCCGACCCGGGGTTCGGGCAGGTCCTCGGGGGCGGGGCAGGTGGTGGCGGTGAGTTCCAGGACCCCGCCGAGATTGAGGTGGCGCCCGTAGCAGGGGACGGTGCCGGCGTTACGGCGGAGCAGCTTCGCGAGCGGGCCGGTGGGCGGGACCGGCAGGGCGTGTCCGGCGGCCCGGCTGTCGCCGTGGGCGGCGGTGCCGAGGACGGCGAGGACGGCGCCGGTGGCGGGGTCGAGGACGGGTCCGCCGGCGGCCGGCCCGCCGTCGAGCAGGGCCTCGGCCCCCTCCGTACCGATGGCGAGTTCGAGGGCGGTTCCAGGGGTTCCGGGGGTTCCCGGGGTTCCGGCGGTCCCGGCGGTCCCGGTGGCGCGGCCGAGCACCCGGGCCTCGCGCCAGCCGTACGCGCTGATCCGGACGTACGTGCCGGGTTCGAGGTCCGGGCGGGCGGCGAGCGGCAGCGGGCGGGCGTGGAGGCCGGGGCAGCGGACCAGGGCGAGGCCGTGCGCGGGCAGCGGGGTGACGTCGGCGTCGGTGACGGGCCGGGGCGGGCCGGTGGGGGCGCGCAGGACCATGCTGCGGTGGCCGGCGACGACCTCAAGGCCGGTGAGCAGGGTGCCGCGGTGGTCGGCGAGGAATCCGGTGCCGAGGTGCCGCCCGGCCGGGTCCTCGATCCGTACCAGTGTCCCCAGGTCCCCGCTCCCCATGGATCGACGGTAGGCCGGGGGTGATCTCCGGGTGAAGCGCGTCGGGCGAACGCGCCCCCTCGCACTCCCGGGTTCGCTTCGAGCGCTTACCCAATGGGGTGAAAAACATCGAGATGGGGCGGACACCCGGGTGTCCGCCCCATCTCGATGTTTCACACCGCTCAGCCGAAGACGGCCAGGCTCTTCGCCTTGCCGCGCTGGTCCTCGACCAGGGCGAGCAGCCGCCCGTCCGGCCCGAAGACCGCCACCGGCCCCTTGGGGTACTCCGGCATCTCCAGGCGTACGCCGTTGAGCAGCAGCCGGGCCCGCTTCTCGTCGACGTCCCAGCGCGGGAACGCCGCCGCGGCGGCGTCGGCCACCGGCATGACCGTGAGCTCCTCCTGGAGCTGGTCCAGGGTCCTGGCGCTGTCCAGCTTGTACGGGCCGACCCGGGTGCGGCGCAGTGCGGTCAGATGGCCGCCCACGCCGAGCCCGGCGCCGAGGTCCCGGGCGAGTGCCCGGATGTACGTGCCGGAGGAGCAGACGACGGACACGACCAGGTCCACGACCGGCGTCCCGTCCTCCGCCACGGCCTCGCGCACGTCGTACACGGTGAAGGAGGAGACGGTGACCGGCCGGGCCGGGATCTCGAACTCCTCGCCGCCGCGCACGCGCGCGTAGGACCGCTTGCCGTCGATCTTGATCGCGGAGACCTTCGACGGCACCTGCATGATCGCGCCGGTGAGCTCGGCCACGCCCGCGTCGATCTGCTCGCGGGTGACCTTCGACGCGTCGACCGACGCCGTGATCTCGCCCTCGGCGTCGTCCGTGATGGTGGTCTGGCCCAGGCGGATGGTGCCCAGGTACTCCTTCTCGGTCAGCGCGAGGTGACCGAGCAGCTTGGTCGCCCGCTCCACGCCGAGGACGAGAACGCCCGTGGCCATGGGGTCGAGCGTGCCGGCGTGGCCGACGCGACGGGTCTTGGCGATCCCGCGCATCTTGGCCACGACGTCGTGCGAAGTGAAGCCCGACGGCTTGTCGACGACGACAAGCCCGTCGGGCGTCTTTCCTGCGGTGCTCATTCGGCGGCTTCGTCCTCGCCCTGCTTCTTGTAGGGGTCGGCGTCACCGGCGAAGGTGGCGCCGGAGGACGCCTCGCGCACCCTGGCGTCCGAGGCGCGCGCCTGGTCGAGGAGGTCCTCGATGTTCTTGGCGGTCTCGGGGAGGGCATCCGCCACGAAGGCGAGCGTCGGGGTGAACTTGGTGCCCGCCGCCTTGCCCACGGCCGAGCGCAGGATGCCCTTGGCGCTCTCCAGGCCGGCGGCGGCGCTCGCGCGCTCCTCCTCGTCGCCGTAGACCGTGTAGAAGACCGTGGCCTCCCGCAGGTCACCGGTGACGCGGGTGTCCGTGATGGTCACGTGCGTGCCCAGGCGCGGGTCCTTGATGCCGCGCTGCAGCTTCTCGGCGACCACCTCCCGGATGAGGTCCGCCAGCTTCTTCGCCCGCGCGTTGTCGGCCACTGGTCCGTCTCCTTCTTTGCCTTGCTCATTCAGTCTTCATCAGTGTGGAGCCTTCGGCGTACCGAGAGGAGCTCCACCTCGGGCCGGGCCGCGACCAGCCGCTCACAGCGGTCGAGCACGTCCGACACGAACCCCGCGTCCCCGGACACCAGCGCGACCCCGATCCGGGCCCTGCGATGGAGGTCCTGGTCGCCCGTCTCGGCCGCGCTCACGGAGAACTTGCGCTGGAGCTCGGCGACGATGGGCCGGACGACGGAGCGTTTCTCCTTCAACGAATGAACGTCGCCGAGGAGCAGATCGAAGGACAGAGTCCCCACGTACATGCGGTGCCGGATGTCCCGCCGGTTCGGGTTCGACGTCCCGCCGGGCGCACGCCCGGCGGGGGAACATCAAAACCGTACACGCAACGGCCGGGGCCGATCGACGGAAATATCTTCCGCCGACCGGCCCCGACCTGAGTGTCGCGACTCAGCCTCGCGTGTTACACGCGCGGCTTCTCGCGCATCTCGTACGTCGCGATGACGTCGTCGATCTTGATGTCGTTGAAGTTTCCGAGGTTGATACCACCCTCGAAGCCCTCGCGGATCTCGGTGACGTCGTCCTTGAAGCGGCGCAGACCCTCGATGTTGAGGTTCTCCGCGATGACCTTGCCGTCGCGGATGAGGCGCGCCTTGGTGTTGCGGCGGACCTCGCCCGAGCGGATGAGGACACCGGCGATGTTGCCCAGCTTGGACGAGCGGAAGACCTCGCGGATCTCCGCCGTACCGAGCTCGACCTCTTCGTACTCCGGCTTGAGGAGGCCCTTGAGCGCCGCCTCGATCTCCTCGATCGCCTGGTAGATGACCGAGTAGTACCGGACGTCGACGCCCTCGCGCTCCGCCATCTGCGCGGCACGGCCGGCCGCACGGACGTTGTAGCCGATGACGATGGCGTCGGAGCCCATGGCCAGGTCGACGTCCGACTCGGTGACCGCACCCACACCGCGGTGCAGGATGCGGATGTCGACCTCCTCGCCGACGTCGAGCTGGAGCAGGGAGGACTCCAGGGCCTCGACCGCACCGGACGCGTCGCCCTTGATGATGAGGTTGAGTTCCTGGACCTGACCGGCCTTGAGCACCTTGTCGAGGTCCTCGAGGGACACCCGGCGGACGCGCTTGGCGAAGGCGGCGTTGCGCTCACGCGCGGCGCGCTTCTCGGCGATCTGGCGGGCGGTGCGGTCCTCGTCGACGACCAGGAAGTTGTCGCCCGCGCCCGGGACGTTGGTGAGACCCAGGACCAGGACCGGAGTCGACGGGGTCGCCTCCTCGACGTTGTTGCCCTTGTCGTCGAGCATCGCGCGGACACGGCCGTACGCGTCGCCGACGACCATCGTGTCGCCGATGCGCAGGGTGCCTCGCTGGACGAGGACGGTCGAGACCGCACCACGGCCGCGGTCGAGGTGGGACTCGATCGCGATGCCCTGCGCGTCCTGCTCCGGGTTGGCCCGCAGGTCGAGCGTGGCGTCGGCGGTCAGGATGACGGCCTCGAGCAGCTTGTCGATGTTCAGGCCCTGCTTGGCGGAGATGTCGACGAACATCGTGTCGCCGCCGTACTCCTCCGCGACCAGACCGAACTCGGTGAGCTGACCGCGCACCTTGACCGGGTCCGCGCCCTCGACGTCGATCTTGTTGACCGCGACGACGATCGGGACACCGGCGGCCTTGGCGTGGTTGAGCGCCTCGACCGTCTGCGGCATGACGCCGTCGTTGGCCGCGACCACGAGGATCGCGATGTCGGTCGACTTCGCACCACGGGCACGCATGGCGGTGAACGCCTCGTGACCCGGGGTGTCGATGAAGGTGATGCCGCGGTGCTCGCCGTTGACCTCGGTGCCGACCTGGTAGGCACCGATGTGCTGGGTGATGCCACCGGCCTCGCCCGCGACCACGTTGGTCTTGCGGATGGCGTCGAGGAGCCGGGTCTTACCGTGGTCGACGTGACCCATGACGGTCACGACCGGCGGACGGGAGACCAGGGCCTCTTCGCCGCCCTCGTTCTCGCCGAACTCGAGGTCGAACGACTCGAGCAGCTCACGGTCCTCCTCCTCGGGGGAGACGATCTGAACCGTGTAGTTCATCTCGTCGCCGAGGAGCGTCAGCGTCTCGTCGGAGACGGACTGCGTGGCCGTGACCATCTCGCCGAGGTTCATCATGACCGCGACGAGCGACGCCGGGTTGGCGTTGATCTTCTCCGCGAAGTCGGTGAGGGACGCACCGCGCGACAGGCGAATGGTCTCGCCGCTGCCGCGAGGCAGCATCACGCCGCCCACGGACGGGGCCTGCATGGCCTCGTACTCCTGGCGCCTCTGCCGCTTCGACTTACGGCCACGACGCGCGGGACCGCCGGGACGACCGAAGGCGCCCTGCGTGCCACCACGGCCACCCGGGCCGCCGGGACGGCCGCCGAAGCCGCCGGGACGACCGCCGAAGCCGCCGCCACCGCCGCCGGGACCACCGGGACGACCGCCGCCGCCACCGGGACCGCCGGGACGGCCGGCGAAGCCGCCGCCACCGCCGCCGGGACCGGCCGGACGGCCGGCGAAGCCGCCGCCGGGACGCCCGCCCGGACCGCCGGGACGACCGCCGGGGCCACCCGGGCCACGGCCGCCGGGGCCCGGACGCGGGCCGGCAGCGGGACGCTGCGGCATCATGCCCGGGTTCGGACGGTTGCCGCCGGGGCCGCCGCCGGGACGCGGAGCCTGCGGACGGGGCATGCCGCCAGGGGTGGGTCGCCCGGAGGGACCGGGGTGCGCGCCGCCCTGGGGACGCGGGGCGCCGGGAACGCCGCCCGGACCCTGCGGACGCGGAGCGCCGCCGGGAGCACCGGGGCCGCCGGGACGCGGGGCGCCGCCCTGCGGACGGGGCGCCTGCGGGCGCGCCATGCCGGTGGAGCCACCGGACGTGAAGGGGTTGTTGCCCGGACGCGGGCCGGCCGGACGGCCGCCCGGACGCGGGGCCTGCTGGCCGCCGGGGCGGGGGGCCTGCTGACCCGGACGCGGCGCCTGCTGGCCCGGACGGGCAGCGGGACGCGGGCCGGGGGTGGCACCACCGGAGCGCGGACCGGCGGCCGGGGCCGACGGAGGCGCGGTGAACTCCGGGGCCGCGGGCGCGGCGGGAGCCGGCTTGGGCGCGGGCTTCGGGCCCGGGCGGGGGCCCGACGCGGCCGGGGCCGGAGAGGGAGTGCTGCTCGCCGGCGCGACCGGGGTGACCGGGGCCGCAGGCGCGGCGGGGGCCGGCTTGGGGGCCGGGGCGCCGGGCTTCGGGGCAGCGGGACGTGCCGCGGCGGCCGGAGACGGCGCCGCGGGCTTGGGGGCGGGCGCCGCCTTGCGGGGCGCGCCGGGCTTGGCAGCGGTCTTGCCGGCGGAACCGCCGGGACCCTGCAAAGCGTCAGTCAACTTGCGCACGACCGGCGCCTCGATCGTCGAGGACGCCGAACGGACGAATTCACCGAGTTCTTGGAGCTTGGCCATGACGACCTTGCTCTCCACACCGAACTCCTTGGCGAGTTCGTATACCCGGACCTTAGCCACTTCGCTCCTTTTAGGTCCGGTTACCGCCGGACCGTCGCTACTTCATGGGCGTACTCATCGCGTACTCATCGAGTGCTCATCGCAATCTCGACCTACTTCCGACTCGCGAGGTACCTGACCGCACGGGGTTCCGTGCCGTACATCTGTTGTGCCGTACTTCCGTACTTCCCGTACTTCATCTACGGTGCGGCCTGCTCGACGTGTGCGCGAAGCGCCGCGGTGTCGAGCGGACCCGGGACCTTGAAGGCCCGCGGGAACGCCCGGCGGCGCACCGCCAGATCGAGACAAGCCAAGGCGGGATGCAGATACGCACCCCGGCCGGGCAGCGTACCGCGATGATCGGGAACGCACTCGTCCTTATTCACCACGATCCGCAGCAGATCGCTCTTGGCCGCTCGCTCCCGGCATCCCACACAGGTTCGCTCAGGGCATACGCGGGCATGCGTCCGGCCAGACACGTTAAGTCTACCTCCCCGTACCGACCTCACCCGTTCGGGGCAAAAATCGAACAGTCGTTGGCCAAAAAGGATCAGTGCCGGTACGGGACCGGGCGGCCGTGCCAGCGGGCGGCGCGGGCCGCCGGACGGCCCGGACGGCCCGTACCGCCGGGCGCCGGGCTACCGGGCGCCCGCGTCGCCCTGCTGCTCGGTGTCGGGACGGATGTCGATCCGCCAGCCGGTGAGGCGCGCGGCCAGACGGGCGTTCTGCCCCTCCTTGCCGATCGCCAGCGACAGCTGGTAGTCGGGCACCGTCACCCGGGCGGACCGGGCGGCCAGGTCGACGATCTCGACCTTGGAGACCCGCGCCGGGGACAGCGCGTTGGCCACCAGTTCGGCCGGGTCGTCCGACCAGTCGACGATGTCGATCTTCTCGCCGAGCAGCTCGGCCATCACGTTGCGCACCCGGCCGCCCATCGGGCCGATGCAGGCGCCCTTGGCGTTCAGGCCCGAACGGGTGGCACGGACCGCGATCTTGGTGCGGTGGCCGGCCTCACGGGCGATGGCGGCGATCTCGACGGAACCGTCGGCGATCTCCGGCACCTCCAGGGCGAACAGCTTCTTCACCAGATTGGGGTGGGTGCGCGAAAGGGTGACGGACGGACCGCGCACACCCTTGGCCACCCGGACGACGTACGTGCGCAGCCGCAGGCCGTGCGTGTAGTCCTCGCCCGGCACCTGCTCCTGCACCGGAAGGATGGCTTCCAGCTTGTCGTCCAGCTTGACCAGGACGTTCTTCGGGTCCTTGCCCTGCTGCACCTGGCCGGCCACGATGTCGCCCTCGCGGCGCGCGTACTCGCCGAAGGTGACGTCGTTCTCGGCGTCCCGCAGCCGCTGCTGGATGACCTGGCGGGCGGTGCTCGCCGCGATCCGGCCGAAGTCCGACGGGGTGTCGTCGAAGTCCTTGGGCTCCTGGCCCTCCTCCAGCTCGGAGGGGTCTTCCTTCGCCCACACCGTCACGTGACCGGTCTGCCGGTTGAGCTCCACGCGCGCGTGGCGGCGGGCGTCGGGGGTGCGGTGATAGGCGATGAGGAGGGCCGACTCGATCGCCTCGACCAGCATCTCGAAGGAGATTTCCTTCTCCTGTGCCAAGCCCTTCAGGAGCTTCACGTCGATGTCCACGGCTACGCCTCCTCTTCCTTCTTGTCCTTGCGGCTGAACTCGATCTCGACACGCGCCTTCGCGATCTGGGCGAACTCGACCCGGCGGGCGGTGGCCTTGCGGCCCTTCACGCCCGGCACCTCGGTGTCCAGGCCGTCCTCGTCCACGGCGAGGATCCGGGTGACCAGCTCGCCGCCCTCGGTGAGCTGCAGCTTCACGAGACGGCCGGTGGCGCGCACGTAGTGGCGGGGCTCGGTGAGGGGGCGCTCGGCGCCCGGGGAGCTGACCTCGAGGACGTACTCGCCCTCGCCCATCGCGTCCGTCTCGTCGAGCTTCTCGGAGATCTCGCGGCTCAGCTCCGCGCAGGTGTCCAGCTCGACGCCCTCGTCCGAGTCGACGATCACCCTCAGCAGTCCGCGCCGGCCGGCCCGGGACAGCTCGATCTCCTCGAGGTCGAGGTCCTTGGCGTGGACGAGCGGCTCCAGAAGACCGCGCAGCCGTTCGTTCGGGGTGGTGCTCATCCGGGTGACTCCTCGGCCGCGTGTGCTGTTGTGGGTTCGTCGCGTGTCAGATCAAAGGGTATCCGGTCCCGGAGGGTGTTGCCGTCCACCGGCCGGGGGACCGCGGGTACGCTCGCCTGCGGCGATCTTCGAAGATCTTCGAGGGTTTCGAACACGCGAGGGAACACGCGAGGGAGGCGAAGCGTGACGACCGTGGGCAGACGCGCGCTCCTGGCCGCCGGCGCCGCGGGCGCGGCCGCCGCACTGGCCGGCTGCACGTCCGACGGGGACGCGGCCGGACCGAGGAAGCCGGACGCGGCCGAACGGGCGGCCGCCGCCGAGGCGGCCCTGCGCGGGCGCTCGGCGGCTGCGAGCCGCGACCTGCTCGCGCAGTACGACGCGGTCATCGAGGGCCACCCGGCGCTCGCAGCCCGGCTCGCACCGCTGCGGGCCTCGGCGGCGGCCCATGTGAAGGCGCTGGCCGAGGGCGGTACGGCCCCGGCGCCCGGCCCGTCCGGAGCCGCGCCCTCCTCCCCCAGGCCGTCCGGGCCGTCCGGGCCGTCCGGAGCCGCGTCCGCGTCCGTGTCCACGGCACCCTCCCCCTCCCGCTCGCTCGCCCTCGTCCGGGTGCCGGCCGACCCGGCGGCCGCGCTCAGGAACCTCACCGCCGCCGAACGGGCGACCGCCGACACCCACACGGCCGCCCTGCTCACCGCACCGCCCGAGTACGCCCGGCTGCTCGCCTCCGTCGCCGCGGCCGGCGCCGCCCACGCCTATCTGCTCACCGAGCCGACCGAAGGGGGCCGCGGATGAGCGCGCTCGCCGCCACCCAGGCCGCGCTCGCCGCCGAGCACGCCGCCGTGTACGGCTACGGGGTCGTCGGCGCCCGGGTCGGTGAGGACCGGCGCGCCGAGGCCACCGCGGCCCACCAGGCCCACCGGGCCCGCCGTGACGCGCTCCGCCGCACCGTGCGCGACCTGGGCGGCGAACCGGTCGCCGCGGCCGCCGGCTACGCGCTGCCGTTCGCCGTGCCGGACCCCACCGCCGCCGTCCGCCTCGCCGCCGTCCTGGAGGACCGGGTGGCCGGCGTCTACTCCGACCTGGTGCGCTCCGCCGACGGCCCGCTGCGCAGGGACGCGGCGGCCGCGCTGCGCGAGGCGGCGGTGCGGGCGGTCCGCTGGCGCGGCAGCGACGTAACCTTTCCTGGGCTCGCGGAGCGGGCCTGACAGGCCGCACTCCTGGAAAGCGGCGCTATCCAGGAGCTCGCCGCACCGCAGGAGACGAAGGAATCAACGCACGCATGGCTTTCGAACCGCCGCAGCGACTGGTGCGGGCTCTCGGCGAGACGTACGGGGACGCTGCCGCGGCCGAATGGCTGAAGGCGCTCCCGGAGCTCGCCCGGGACACCCTCGACCGGTCGGGTCTGGTCGCCGAACGGGTGGTGGCCCCCGGCGGGCGCAGCAGCCTCGTCGTGCTCGTCCCCGACGCCGTGCTGAAGCTCGCCCCCACCTTCGCCCGCCCCGACCTGGAGCGGGACGCGCTCGCGCACTGGAACGGCTGGGGCGCCGCCCGGCTGCTCGGGGAGCCCGCGCCCGGCGCGGTGCTCCTGGAGCGGCTGCACCCCGAGGTGTCCCTGCGCTCGCTGCCGGAGGCGAAGGCGCTGCTCGAGGCGGCCGACACCGTACGCAAGCTGTGGGTCGAGCCGCCCGCCGGGCACGGTTTCGGGTCGGTCGGCGAGCGCACCGCGCGCCAGGCGGCGCCCATGGAGGCGTACCGAGCCGACCCGGAGGCGGGGGATCTGGTCGCCGCCGCGCTGGACGCCCGCGCCGAGCTGCTCGCGGCGCCGGCGGAGACGCTGCTGCTGCACGGCCAGTTCCGGCAGGGCAAGGTGCTCGCCGGCGACCGGGCCCCGTGGCTCGCGGTCGGGCCCGAGCCGCTGGTCGGCGAGCGCGCCTACGACCTGGCCAGGCTGGTACGGGACCGGGTGGAGGACCTGGTGGCCGCGTCCGCGGGCGCCTCGGCGGCCCGCCGCCGGGTCAACAAGCTCGCCGACTCCCTGGAGCTCGACCGGGACCGGCTGCGCGGCTGGACGCTGTTCCGCGCCGTCGAGTCCGCGACCCGCGCGCTCACCGCCGGGCGCCGGTCCGACGCGGAGCTGCTCCTGGAGTTCGCCGGCTGGCTGTGAGTCCGCGGCCCCGCGGTAGGGAATACCCTTTTTGTATCCCTTTGACAGGGGGCCGTGATGATCCAAGAGGTGTTGATGGTGGCCGCGGGAGCTGCCGCGGTGATCGGCGTCTACGCGGCCGCGGCGGCGCGGGTCGTGAAGCAGTACGAGCGCGGCGTGGTGTTCCGCTTCGGGCGGCTGCGCGGTGAGGTGCGCAAGCCGGGCTTCAACATGATCGTCCCGGGCGTGGACCGCATGCACAAGGTGAACATGCAGATCGTCACGATGCCGGTGCCGGCCCAGGAGGGCATCACCCGGGACAACGTGACGGTGCGGGTGGACGCGGTCGTCTACTTCAAGGTGGTCGACGCGGCCGAGGCGCTGATCCGGGTGGAGGACTACAAGTTCGCCGTCTCGCAGATGGCGCAGACCTCGCTGCGGTCGATCATCGGCAAGAGCGACCTGGACGACCTGCTGTCGAACCGGGAGAAGCTCAACCAGGGCCTGGAGCTGATGCTGGACTCGCCGGCCATCGGCTGGGGCGTGCAGATCGACCGGGTCGAGATCAAGGACGTGTCGCTGCCGGAGACGATGAAGCGCTCCATGGCCCGGCAGGCCGAGGCCGACCGTGAGCGCCGGGCCCGTCTGATCAACGCGGACGCCGAGCTGCAGGCCTCGAAGAAGCTGGCGGAGGCGGCGCGGCAGATGGCGGACACGCCGTCGGCGTTGCAGCTGCGGCTGCTGCAGACGGTGATGGCGGTGGCGGCCGAGAAGAACTCGACGCTGGTGCTGCCGATCCCGGTGGAGCTGCTGCGCTTCCTGGAGCGCGCGCCGCTGTCCGAGACGGCTCCGAAGCCGGCGCCGCCGGTGGCCGCCCCCGACGCCCCTTCGGTGACCGCGCCGCCCCCGGTCCCCCCGGAGCTCCCGGACGTCCCGTCCCCCGCGTACCTGAAGGGCCGGGCGGACGCGGTGGAGGCCGTCGAGGACCTGGCGGGCGCCCCGGTGGACCCGGCGCCACGTGACGACGACGCGTCCTGAGCCCCTCGTTGTGGGCCTGCGCCCGCTGGGCGGTGCCCGTCCCGCTGTTCCCCGTTGTGGGCATACGTTCCGCCGGGGCGGAACGGGTGGGCACAACGGACGGCGCCCCTTGCCGGGCCTAGGCTCCCTGCGCCTGGACGTTCGCCCGTAGGGCGCCGCACTGGTGGTGCGGGTCCAGGCGCAGGTGCCGATGGATGCAGGACTTGCTGCCGGTCTCGGTGCCACCGTCGGGGCTCTCGG